>DATJWT010000455.1:0-10414 GCA_035500975.1 Binataceae bacterium (SeqCode) | reverse complement strand
AAGCATCGTGTCCGCTGAATTGTGGCTGGGCGTCGCCGCGTCGCGGGATCAAGCCAGGAACCGGGCAGCCGTGATCGAGTTCCTTCGGTTTGTCTCGGTGCTGGATTGGCCGGCGGATGCAGCACGGATCTACGGCGACCTTAGAGCGCACCTCGAGAGGACAGGACGCGTAATTGGTGCGATGGACATGCTGATCGCTGCACACTCCCTTCATGAACGCGCCACTCTGATTACGGACAACCTGGCAGAGTTCCGAAGGGTACCGGAGCTAAAGCTCGAGAACTGGATTCGCTGACAGTGGGCGAAAGCAAAAGCCCCGAGATGCGTTTGGCGTCTCGGGGCTTTTTGTACCTCTATGACCGCTCTCAGCCTGCTGCCGCGCGCTGACCGCGCTCGTGGGTATGCTCGTCGGTCTTCTTGGCCGAGCGCTTGCGCGGCTTCTTGCCCTTGGTCTGCTCTTCGCCGCCGGTGAACTCGATGATCGACAGCGGGGCCGCATCGCCGCGGCGAAACCCGTACTTCACGACGCGGGTGTAACCGCCGTTGCGATCCTTGAAACGCGGCGCGATTTCGTTGAACAGCTTCTGCACCGCTTCGCGCGATTGTACGAACGCGAATGCGCGCCGGCGCGCCGCGAGATCATTTTGCTTGCCGAGCGTGACCATCCGGTCCGCCACGCGGCGCAGCTCCTTGGCCTTGGCATCGGTAGTGCGGATCCGTCCATGGCGAATGAGCGCCAGCACGAGATTCTTGAAGAGCGCCTTCCGATGCGCGGAAGTGCGGTTGAGTTTTCGACCCTGGTTAAGATGACGCATCGATCTGTCCTACGCCGACTCGCGCCGCTCCTGTTCTTCCCACATCCGGTCCAGCTCGCTGCGCGGCGGCAGGTTCTCGAGCCGCATTCCGAGCCCCAGGCTCATGTCGCCCAGGACTTCCTTGATTTCGTTCAGCGACTTGCGGCCGAAGTTCTTGATCTTGAGCATGTCCTGCTCGGTGCGCTGCACCAACTCGCCGATATACTTGATATCGGCGTTCTGGAGGCCGTTGAAGGCACGTACCGAAATGGGCAGTCCCTCGACCGGCCGATAGAGCAGCTCGTTGAGGGTAGGACGCGCTTCCGCTCCCTCGGCGGCGCCCTGCGGGACTTCGACTTCCTCTTCCACGCCCGCGAAGATCGACATCTGGTCGCGGATTACCCGCGATGCATACGTGAGTCCGTCGCGGGGTCCAATCGATCCGTCAGTCCAGATTTCCAGCGCGAGCCGATCGTAGTCGGTGCGCTGGCCGACGCGCGCGTTGGTGACGGTAAAATTCACTTTCTTGATCGGCGAATAGATTGCGTCGATGCGAACCGTGCCGATTGGCTCCTCGTCCTCGCCGCGTTCGGCCGGAACGTAGCCCCGGCCGCGCCGGATAACGAGTTCCATGTCGAGGTCGGCGCCCTTGTCGAGCGTGGCGATATGCTGATCCGGCGTGAGAATCTCGAGGCTCGGGCCGCCCGTGATGTCGCGTGCGGTCACGGTCGCCTCCCCCTTGACCTTCAAAGTAGCGGTGAGCTGCTCACCCTCGTGAAGGCGCAGACGCACTTCCTTGAGGTTGAGCACGATGTCGGTCACGTCTTCCTTGACACCGGGCAGGGTCGAGAATTCGTGCTGCACGCCCTTGATGCGGGCCGCAGTGATCGCGTAGCCGGGCAGAGACGAGAGCAGCACGCGCCGGAGCGCATTGCCGACCGTGATGCCGTAGCCGCGTTCGAGAGGCTCCGCGTAGAACTTGCCGTAGTGGGAGGTAAGTTCCTTGTCCTCGAATTCAACCGCTTTGGGTTTGATGAGATCGCGCCAGTCGTTTTGCATAGTTATCGCCTCGAGCTCGTTGGAATTTTCGCCGCAGACAGGCCCACCACGGACCCCGCAGGCAGCTCTTGCCTCCTGTTTATCGCGAGTAGTGCTCGACGATTAATTTTTCGCTTATCGGCATCGTAAGGTCGGCGCGGGCCGGCAGCGCCTTGAAGGTGCCGCAGAACTGTTCGCGCTCGAGCGCAAGCCAGGGCGGTACGCCGCGCCGCTGCGCCATCTCGATAGCCTCGACGATTACTTTCTTCTGACGGGTCTTCTCGTTGATGCTGACGACGTCACCGACTTCGAGCAGGTAGGACGGCACCGTGACGGTCTTGCCATTCACCTGGAAGAAGCCGTGGCGCGCGAGCTGGCGGCCCTGCGCCAATGAGCTGGCGAACCCGAGCTTGTAGACCACGTTGTCGAGCCGGCGCTCGAGGAGCGCGAGCAGGTTCTCACCGGTAATTCCCGGCATCCGCTCCGCCAGCTCGAAATAACGCGCGAACTGCTTCTCGAGCAATCCGTAGATGCGCTTGACCTTCTGCTTTTCACGCAGGCGGATCGCAAATTCGGAGAAGCGCGTGCGCGCCTGTCCGTGGGCACCGGGCGGATAGTTGCGCCGCTCGATGGCGCATTTGTCGCTGAAGCATCGCTCTCCCTTGAGGAAGAGCTTCAGTCCTTCGCGCCGGCAAAGCCGGCATACTGGTCCAAGATTTCTTGCCACTGAGGTTTATCCTTCCCGACGGTCAGACGCGACGGCGCTTCGGCGGACGGCATCCGTTGTGCGGAATCGGGGTTACATCCTTGATCGAGATCACGCCGAGTCCCGCGGCCTGCAGCGCGCGCACCGCGGATTCGCGACCGCCGCCTGGACCTTTGACGTGAACGATAACGCTGCGCATCCCGACTTCGGCCGCTTTGCGGGCGCACGCCTCGGCCGCCATCTGCGCGGCAAAGGGAGTGCCCTTGCGCGATCCCTTGAACCCGACCGAGCCGGCGCTCGACCACGCCACCACCAACCCCTGCGGGTCGGTAATGGTCACGATGGTGTTATTGAAGGTCGCGTGGATGTGCGCGACGCCTTCCGGCACCGAACGGCGCGTGCGACGACGGCGCGGAGCGGCAGGTGCCGCACCCGCGGCAGCGCCTCCGGCGGCAGGAGCCTGCGCGGGCTTCTCAGCTTTGGTCTCTTTGGTTTCGTCTGCCATCAGTGTTTCGCTTTCAAAATCTCGTTAGCCCTTGGGCGGCGCCTGCTTCTTGCCTGCAACCACCTTGCGGGGACCCTTGCGTGTGCGCGCATTGGTATGGGTGCGCTGTCCGCGGACGGGAAGGCCCTTGCGATGGCGGATGCCGCGATAGCATCCGAGGTCCATCAGGCGCTTGATGTTCTGCTGAACTTCACGGCGCAGATCGCCTTCGACTTCGAAGTCGGCATCGATCACCTGCCTGATGCGCACCTGCTCCTCGGCCGTGAGTTCATCGCTGTTGCGCGTTACGTCGACATTGGCCTTGTCCAGAATCTTGGTCGCAGAGGTGCGGCCGATGCCGTAGATGTAGGTGAGCGCTATGTCCATGCGCTTGTTCTTGGGGAGTTCAACTCCTGCTACACGTGCCATCGAGAATCCCCTTCCTAGCCCTGGCGCTGCTTGTGGCGCGGGTTGGAGCACAGGATGCGCACGACGCCCTGGCGGCGCACCACCTTGCAGTTCTTACAGATCTTTTTGACCGAAGCCCGAACCTTCATGGTTGTTCCAAATACCTAACGTTGGCGATACGTGATTCGCCCGCGAGTCAGATCGTAGGGAGACAGTTCCACGGTCACCTTGTCGCCGGGAAGAATCTTGATGTAGTGCATGCGCATCTTGCCCGAGATGTGCGCCAGCACCTTGTGCCCATTGTCGAGCGTCACGCGAAACACTGCGTTCGGCAGCGCTTCGTGGACGGTTCCCATGACTTCAATTGCGTCGCCTTTAGACATTTGCGCGCTCGCTCAGGATTACCGGTCCGTTTGAGGTTACTGCGATGGAATGCTCGAAGTGGGCCGATAGCTTACCGTCCGCCGTCACGGCAGTCCACCCATCGGAAAGTATCTCCAAATCGGGCGTTCCTTCATTGACCATCGGCTCGATAGCCAGGGCCATCCCCTCCTGCAACCGGGGATTCGGCATGCCGCGGCGGAAGTAGTTGGGGACCTGGGGGTCTTCATGGAGGCGACGGCCGATACCATGGCCGGCAAACTCGGTCACCACCGAAAACCCTGCATTTTCAGCTACTTCCTGCACGGCTCGCGAGATATCCGAGATGCGATTGCCGACCCTGGCCTGCGCGATTCCGGCATAAAGCGCCTCGCGGGTGACCCGCAGCAGGCGCAGCGTGCTGTCCGGGACATCGCCAACCGGGACCGTCCGGGCGGAATCGCCAAAGAAACCCTGGTAGACCACCCCGTAGTCGAGTCCGACGATATCGCCCGCCCTCAGCTTGCGGCCGGACGGGATGCCGTGGACGATTTCTTCATTAATCGAGACGCACAGCGACTTTGGATAGACAACGGAGCCGGGCTTGTAGCCCTTGAAAGCGGGACGCGCGCCTTTCTTCAGCGTCGAAGTCTCCGCGATGCGATCGAGCTCCTCGGTCGTGATCCCGGGACGCACGGCCGCGACCAGTTCATCGAGAACCTCGGCGACGATCTGGCTTGCGCGACGCATGATCGCGAGCTCGTCCGATGTCTTGATAGTGATCACTTGCGTTTTCGCTCCTGGGGCACCAACCCATCAAGCGCCGCTACCATCCGCTTTTCAACTTCCTCGGGCCGCCCTACTCCATCGACTTCCGTGAGAATCCCTGCCCGCGTGTAGTAATCGAGCAAAGGCCTGGTGTTCGCGTTGTAGACCTCGAGGCGATGCCGCACGGTTTCCTCGGCGTCGTCTTCGCGCTGGTACAACTTGCCGCCGCATTTGTCGCACACGTCGGGCTTCTTCGGCGGCTCGAACGTCACGTTGTACATCGCCTGGCAATTGGGACAGGTACGGCGTCCGGAGATCCGCTTGACGATCTCTTCATCGGGCACCATCACGGCCAATACGCGATCGATTCCGGCGCCACGCCGATTGAGCATCGCGGCCAGCAACTCGGCCTGGGACGGCGAACGCGGGAACCCATCGAGGATGAATCCGTTGCGGGCATCGGACGCATCGAGGCGTTCGTCGATCAACTTAACCACGATATCGTCGGACACGAGGTCGCCGCGCTCCAGGATGCTCGCTACCTGAACACCGATCGCGGTCTTCTCGCGGACCGCGGTGCGCAGCAAATCGCCGCTGGAGACCTGCGGCACGTTACCGAGCTCGCTAAGCATGCGCGCTTGTGTACCCTTGCCCGCACCCGGGGGCCCCAGCAGGATGAGCCGCACGGCTACGCACCCCGTCGGGATTTGACGCGCCCACGCCGCATGAAGCCTTCGTAGTTGCGGGTGAGCAGGTGGGTTTCGATCTGCTGGATGGTGTCGATTGCGACGCCGACCACGATCAAAAGCGCGGTACCGCCGAAGTAGAACGGCACGTTGAAGCGCTGGATCAAAAACGTGGGGAGCACGCAAACCGCGCTCACATAAACCGCGCCACCAAGCGTGATGCGGGAGAGAACGCGGTCGATATATTCAGCGGTGAAACGGCCCGGACGGATACCGGGAATGAAGCCGCCGTGTTTGCGCAGGTTGTCCGCGACATCGGCCGGGTTAAACGTTACCGCCGTGTAGAAGTAGCAGAAGAAGAAAATCAGGGCGACGTAGATGATGTCGTAATAGAGCCCGCCGGGCGTAAGGAACGCGGTCACATCCTTCAGGCGCGGCACGAAGGTTCCGATCGTGGCCGGGAACACCAGGATCGAAGACGCGAAAATCGGCGGGATGACGCCTGAAGTATTGATCTTCAGGGGCAGATGGGAGGACTGGCCGCCGTAAACGCGCCGGCCGCGCGTGATGCGGGCGTACTGAATGGGGATGCGCCGCTGCGCCGTCTCGACATAGACAATTCCGTAAATGACCGCGGCTGCGAACGCGAAGATGAACAGCAGCAGGAAGATGCTCATTTCACCTTCGCGCACGAAGGTCGCGGTGGTGCTCAGCGCGCTGGGCAGGCGGGCAACGATTCCCGCCATGATCACCATCGAGATACCGTTGCCGATACCGCGCTCGGTGATCTGTTCGCCGATCCACATCACGAACAGGGAGCCCGCCGTCAGCGTGACAACCGTGGTGAAGAGAAAACCCCATCCGGGTTGCAGGACGATCGGAGCGCCGCTGGGAGAACTCATCCCCTCGAATCCGCGGGCCAGCATCAGGCCCTGGATGAGCGACAAGCCGACCGTTCCGTAGCGGGTATAGGTGGTGATCTTGCGGCGTCCGGCCTCGCCTTCCTTGTACAACTCGTCGAGGTACGGCGATGCGACCTTGAGCAGGTCGAGAATAATCGCGACCGAGATATACGGCATGATGCCGAGGGCGAACACCGACAATCGCTCGAACGCGCCACCGGAGAACAGGTTGAACTGACCGAACAGGGTGCCGGAGGCGGCGTCGAAGAACGATGCCAGCGCCTGCCCATCGATCCCGGGCGTGGGGACCGCGACTCCGATTCGGTACACGGCCAGCATGAAGGCCGTGAACAAAAGCCGGCGGCGCAGTTCCGGGATGCGCGAGGCGCCTGAGAACCCCTCCAGCATCAGGATTTAGTCGGGGCGATAAGCTCCGCGGTGCCGCCTGCGGCGGCGATTTTTTCACGCGCGCTTGCCGAGAACGCATCCGCGCGTACGGTTAATTTACTCTTCAAATCGCCGGATCCCAAAATCTTTATCTTGCGGCCCACGGGAACGATTCCCTTCTGCGCGAGCGCGGCCGCATCGACGGTAGTCCCTTCGGGAAATCCGGCGAGCCTTTCAAGGTTGACAGGCGCGAATTCCTCGCGCTTGGCCTCGTTCTTCTGCAGGCGACGGAACCCGCGTTTGGGCAGGCGCCGCTGCAGGGGCATCTGCCCGCCTTCGTAACCCGGAGGCGTGTTGCCTCCGCTGCGCGAGCCTTTGCCCTTGTGTCCGCGGCCGGAGGTTTTGCCGCTACCGGAACCGATGCCCCGGCCGATCCGCTTATGGCGATGACGCGAGCCGGGAGCCGGTTTGATATCCGAAAGATTCATCAGAGCCTCAGTTCTGAACTTCGACGAGATGCTTGAGCCGCCGAATCATTCCTTCAACCGCGGGTGTGCGCTTGAGCTCGCGCTCGCTTCCCACCTTGCCCAGGCCCAGTCCCTTGACGGTCTGGCGCACGCGGGTGTTGGTGCTGATAGGACTGCGGACAAGTTTAACCTTGATGGTCTCGCTCATTAATCTTCTCGACTACGCGCTTCAGGCCGCGGCGGTACTGTCAGTCGGGCGTGCGCGCAGCCTGGCGATATCGTCGGGGCTGCGCAGCTCGGTGAGCGCCTCGAGCGTGGCTTTCACCAGGTTGTGCGGATTCGAGGATCCCAGGCGCTTGGTCAGGATGTTGCGGATGCCCGCGAGTTCGACGACCGCGCGCACGCCGCCGGCGGCGATAACGCCGGTTCCTTCAGCCGCCGGCCGCAGAACCACCTTGCCCGCGCCGAAGCGTCCCACCACTTCGTGCGGGATGGTTCCTTCGCGCAGGGGCACACGAATCAGGCTTTTCTTGGCGCGCTCGACTCCCTTGCGAATCGCTTCGGGAACCTCGTTGGCCTTGCCGAGACCGAACCCGACCAGGCCGTTCTGATCGCCCGCGACCACCAGCGCGCTGAAGCTGAAGCGGCGTCCGCCCTTCACAACCTTCGCGACGCGGTTGATATGGACAACCTTCTCTTTGATTTCGAGACCCTGCGGGTCGATTCTGTACGCCACGTCGCTCCTCGATTGTTCAGAACTTCAGGCCGGCTTCGCGCGCGGCATCCGCCAGCGCCTTAACCCTGCCGTGATACAAAAACCCGTTGCGATCGAAAATTACGTGCTCGATACCGCCGGCGCGGCACTTCTCCGCGATCGCCTTGCCGACAGCCTTGGCCGCGTTCACGCTGCGCTTGCTCTTGAGATCTTCGCCGACCGTCTTGCCCTGGGTGGATGCGGATGCGAGCGTGCGGCCGCTCTCGTCGGAGATGACCTGCACATAGATATGATGCAACGAGCGATACACCGAGAGGCGCGGACGCGTGTCCGTACCGCGCACGATGCGGCGCACCCGCTGCTGACGCAATGCTCTTTTTTCTGCGCGCTGATAAGCCATGGTTAGAGCCTTAACCCGAGGTCGATCCGGCGGCGGCCTTACCGGCCTTGCGGCGAATCGTCTCGGTTGAATACTTGATTCCCTTGCCCTTGTAGGGCTCCGGCGGCCGCAACTCGCGAATTTGCGCCGCGACGGTGCCGAGCAGCTGGCGGTCCGCGCTCTCGAGGGTGATTACGACCTGGCGCTCGACCTTGGCGGTTACACCCGGCGGGAGCTGGTACACAATCGGATGCGAGTAGCCCAGGCTCAGGTTGACCGCGCTGCCTTTCACCTCGGCGCGATAGCCCACGCCGTTGATTTCGAGCACGCGCGTGAAACCCTTGCTGACGCCCTCGGCCATGTTGGCAATAAGCTTGCGCATCAGGCCGTGCGAGGAGCGCTCCTGGTTGGTGTCACCGGGGCGCTTCACGGTCAACTCGGAATCCTTGATCTCGATCGTGTAGCCGGGGAGCACCTTCAGCTCCAGCTTGCCCTTGGGGCCCTCGACCTTGATCGTGTCGCCACGGACCTCGGCCTTAACGCCCTTCTCGAGCTTTACCGGCAATCTTCCTATACGCGACATCGCTAAAATACCTTGCTCACCATACGCGGCACAGGATTTCGCCGCCCACGCGTTTGCGCCGCGCCTCGCGCCCGGTCATCACGCCGAGCGGAGTCGACACGATCTGCACGCCCATCGCGCCGCGCGTGCGCCCGATTTCGTCGGCGCCCGCGTAGCGGCGCACGCTGGGACGGCTCACGCGCTGGATTCCGCGAATCACGGGCTCGCGAGTGGCGGAGTAGCGCAACTTGAGCACCAGCTTGCGCTTGGGATTTTCGCCGCCGACTTCGACGCCGTCGAGAAAGCCCTCGGCCATCAACACGCGGCAAATCGCCTCGCGGATGCGGGAATGATCGACGATCAGGTCATTGAACCGCGCGCGCATCGCGTTGCGGATTCGGGTCAACAGCTCTGCGATTGGATCGGTCTGCGCCATCTTTGGTTTCTCTCTACCAGCTTGCCTTGACCACGCCCGGAAGTTGCCCGCGATGCGCGTACTTGCGCAGGCACAAGCGGCACATCTTGAAACGCCGATAATACGCGCGCGCGCGTCCGCACAGGGGGCATCGGTTGTACCGGCGCACCTTGAACTTGGGAGCACGCGTCGCCTTGATCCTGAGGCACTTCTTCGCCATCGCCTACGCCTGGGCGGCCACCGCCGCCTGTCCCTCGCGCTCCGCCTGTCCGCGGAACGGCATCCCGAGCGCGCGAAGCAGCATCAGGCCTTCGAAATCGCTGCGGGCGCTGGTGGTAATTGAAATCGTCAATCCCTTCACCTTCTCGATCTTGTCGAGGTTGAGCTCGGGGAAAATCGTATGCTCGCGCAGGCCGAGCGAATAGTTGCCGCGACCGTCGAAGGCCTTGTCGCTGATGCCGCGGAAGTCACGCACGCGCGGCAGCGCGACGCTCACGAGGCGGTCGAAGAATTCCCACATCCGCTCGCGCCTGAGCGTGACCATCACGCCGATCGGCATGCCCTGGCGCAACTTGAAGTTCGATATCGCCTTGCGCGCGCGCGTCAGCACCGGCTTCTGTCCGGCAATCTGCGAGAGTTCCTCGAGCGCACCATCGAGAATCTTCACGTTGTCGCGCGCTTCGCTGAGCGACATGTTGATCGTGATCTTCTGCAGGCGCGGGACCCGCATCTTGTTCTCGATCTTGAGCTCGCGCATCAGCGACGGCGCGATCTCGCTCTCGAACTTGAGGCGCAGGCGCGCCGGGATCTTCGGCTCCGGCTCGCGCGGCCTGGTCTCGACGGGAGCGGCCGCGGCCTGCTTGCCGCCCTTCTCGGCGCGCTTCGGTTGCTGCTTCTGCGGCTTTTCGGTTTTTTCCGCCATCAATCGTTACCCACTGCTTCGCCGCATCGCCGGCACACCCGGCTGCGCTCCTTGCCGGCGATCTTCACGCCGAGCCGGACCGGAGCGTTGCAGCGTTCGCAGAAGAACATCACGTTCGAGATCTGGAGCGGCGCTTCCTTTTCCACGATTCCGCCGGGGCTGGCAGCGCCGCGCGGTTTGGAATGCCGCTTCACGATATTGAGCCGCTCGATTACGACGCGGCCATGATCGGGCATCACGCGCAGGACCTTGCCGGTCTTGCCGCGCTCCTTGCCCTTGACGACCATCACCATGTCGTTCTTGCGAATCTTGTAACTTGCTGCCGCCGCCCGGGGAGTCATCACAGCACCTCGGGAGCGAGCGAAATAATCTTCATGAACTTCTTGGCCCTCAGCTCGCGGGCAACCGGACCGAAGATGCG
>DATJWT010000454.1:0-11269 GCA_035500975.1 Binataceae bacterium (SeqCode) | reverse complement strand
TTCGGGCTTGAGCGCGATGATCATCGCGATCATCGGATGGTCGATCAGATCGTTGCCCACCGGGCGGTCGGCGACGACGCGAATGCCCAACGCCTGCAGATCGCCGGCAGGACCGACTCCCGAGCGCATCAGGATGGCCGGGGAATGAATCGCGCCCGCGCTCAGAATTATTTCGTTGG
The DNA here is from genome assembly GCA_035500975.1 of Binataceae bacterium (SeqCode). Lineage (GTDB taxonomy): Bacteria > Desulfobacterota > Binatia > Binatales > Binataceae > JAFAHS01. The sequence continues at coordinate 11,090 of DATJWT010000454.1, read as the reverse complement.
CCTCGATTCGCTGCCATCCTTCGCGGGTGCGCACGCGCAGGGCGACCGCGCGGGCGCCGTCGAACTCGACACTATCGACCAGCGCATCTCCGACGATCGTGAGATTGTCACGGCCGCGCGCCGGTTCGAGATAAGCATCGTTGGTCGATATGCGGGTATCGGCGCGCCGATTCATCGCGTAAGGCGAGACACCGGTGCCCTCGGGCGCGTTGTGGTCGGGGCACCATCCGTAGCCCAGGTCGAGGCAAACATCACGCAATGCGCGATCGACGCCGCCCCAGGTCTCCTGGGGCGCACGCCACACGGGAATCGGTCCGCGGTCGCCGTGGTAAGGTTCGGAGCCAAAATCGAGATCGGTTTCCAGCTTGATGAAATACGGCAGAACGTCGCGACCGCTCCATCCCGCGCATCCGCCGCGTTCCCAGATATCGAAGTCGTCGAGCAACCCGCGAATCGCGATTTGGCCGTTGATCGCGGAACTGCCGCCGACGCCGCGCCCGCGCCAGTATGGGATAGCGTCCTGCGTCTCGGTGCGACGCGCTTTCAGGGCGCCCCACGAATAGCGCTGGAGGTGCTCGGGCGCGAGGATGACGCCCGCGGGATTCGCGATGCGCATCTCGAAGGGAGCATCGGCGGAGCGGTAGTCCGGCCCCGCCTCCAGCAGCAGGACTTTGCACGCGCTCTTTTCGGAAAGGCACGCGGCCAGGGCGGCTCCCGCCGACCCCGCTCCGACGATGATGTAGTCGTAGGCGCTATGCTTCATCGCAGTCCCGCGTCCGATGATGCCGACAGCCATATCACTCGCAGATCTTTATCTCCAACCGTAGCCGGCCCGCGGACGTCATCGCGAGCGAAGCCGAGAGATCTCGGCGAACCGATGTATGCCGCGAGCGATACAGACAAAGAATGCCACTAACGCATCGGGTGATCCGCACTGAGCCGTTGCCAGGCAAGATGAATTGGAGCATCGGAGCTCTTTAGTCTGCTCCGATTGTTGCAAACGAATCATCAGCTGAGGTCCCTCGGCTCCGCAAGGATTGCTCCGCTCGGGATGACGTCCGGGCGTTGGGCGGAGCGACTGAGGACTGGTGGTTCAGCGAGAATTTTTCAGAAACTCCCGGGATGACGTAGCGAGAGAAGCAGTAGCGGGAAAAACGCGTTCAGGGGTTCTTTGATGGAAGCTCGAGAGTGCGGCCGAGCTGTTGCTCGGCGTCGCCTTCGGACATACCTATCGCGTCTTCGTATTCCTGCTCGGTGATGCCGTACTTCTGAAGCTCGGCGTGGCGATCGGCAGAGCTCATGTGGACGACTTTGCCGAGAAACGCCGTCGTGACGATGTGCGCGATCTCGGTTCTCTGTCGCCGGTCGATGTGCAGGCGGGGATCATCACTGCGCAGGCATTGCGACAGGTCGAGAATGCAGGGAGCACCCGGGTTCCGGCATATCGTGCGTTCGAGTTCCTTTTGCTGCTCGCATTCGTCATGAGTGTCCGTGCAGTAAGCGACCTGGTACACCGTGAGAGGAGCTAGCAGCCCGTAAGCCATCGGGGCCCGGGGCGGCATCAGCAGGCACCACAGTACGAACGGTGCGGCGGGCATAGAGGATCGGTTAGCACCGGGACGATTCGAAGGCAAAATGGTGCGCCTTCCCCCCCCGGGTGGGGAACGTCTTAGGGGGAGCTCGCGGACAGCGTCAGGCCGGGCCGATCGGGTCGAGAACCACCACCGGGATCTGCCGGGAACCCGCGAGTTTCTGGTAAGCATCGTACGGCGGATACATCGCGGCCATCTTCTTCCAGCCGCGGGTTCGCTCGTCACCGCTCGCGGTGTACGCGCGGGCGCGCATGCGCTTCGAGCCGACCCGGATTTCGCACTCCGGATTGGCCTTCAGATTCACGTACCAGCCCGGATGATTGGGCGCGCCGCCTTTCGAACCGATGACGAGGTACTTTCCATCCATCTCCTGGTAGAGGAGGGGCAACGGCCGGAGCTTGCCGCTCTTCGCGCCGCGCGCGATGAGGAGCAGGGTAGGAAGAGGGCCGGGTCCACCGCCGATAGTCGAATCCCACAGATGCGCTTTTTCGGGATCGGAGAGATAAAGGTCCACGTGGTCCCTGATCCATTTCGGCAATTCTGCGGGGAGCGTTTCCAAGGTTTCCTTCTCGCTCATAGCGGTCTCCTTTTGTAACTGAAATTGCGAGCCGGCGTCGCGCGGCGCATGCGCCGCTTGAGAAGAATTTCACAGACGCACACGCGCTACAACGAATGCGGGCTGGGAACATCCGCCAGGTACCGATTCAGCTCGGAGAACAAGAGCACGAGTCGCCGCATCGACTGCAGTTCCGCCATCATCGTGCGGCGCGGTTCGAGCGGCCACGATGCCAACCGGGCAAACCCGCTCTCCTCCAGGCGTGAACTGAACTCGCCGAGCGACTGCGCCAACTCGTCGGCCGAATGTTTCTCCGCGATCGCGCGAGCAGCCGAAGCGCTGAAGCGTTCAGGACTCGCGCCGTAGAAATCGCGCCACGAGATGAGTTGTCCGCGAATCGCATTGAGAACCCGCTCGCGCGCGGACTCCGTGACCGGATCGAGTCGCGGCATATCAGTGAGCGCCCGCGCTACACCGATCGAGGACAACAGGTTTGAAATGCGGCGAAAAGCTCCCGCCGCTTCGATGATCCCATCGTGGTACACGGCGCAGGTGCGGCCTTCCATCCCGGCGTCATCGGCGATCTCCAGGAACTCGGTCAGCACGCGCAGCGTTTCCGTATTCGTCTTCAGGATCTGATTCTCGCCGGCCGGAACTGAGCGGCTGGGCGACAGCGCCAGGGTATTGGCAATGACTCTCTGCAGCCTGGGCAACAGGGAATCGCCGGCGTATTCCGGCCACAGGCTAAAGAAGACTATCGCCACGACGAAGTCGCCCAGCAGGACGCCCCAGATCCGCCAAAGCGGCTCGTAGATATTCAGCGACGGGCTCAACCCAACGAACACCAGCGAAAAAATGACTCCCATTTGCTTGCCCGCGTACGACATCCGCGCATTGCCGAGCGATGCGTATGCAAACAGATAGAAGACCGCGAAGGCCGCGAGCATGTAGGCCGGGAGAGTGTTGAAGTTAGGCGAAACTATAATGATAGCGAGAAGGGAAACTGCTCCTCCAACTATAGCTCCGGCGATCCGGAGATACATCTTGTGCAGCGTCGCGCCATAGGTAGGAGTCGCAGTGGTTATTACGGTCACCAGGATAATGAACAAGTCCGGGCGATGACTAATGAGACCGATTAGATAGCCGACCACAGTGCACAGGCCGACCTTCAGGCAATAGCGAACCAGGGCAGGATTTGCGGGACCAATCATTCCCGGGAAAGCATTCTTCCGAGGGACAGCATTCTTCGACGGATCCGCGGTCGGCGGAGCCGGTGGTTCATCCAGCGGGCGATCGATGAGCCTGGCCAGGACCGCCAGAGAATCGATGAATTCGGCAAAGTGCGTGATCTCCGCCGAGGTGGATTTGCCGATGTATGCCGGCCTGATTTCAACGACGCGCGCCGCCAGATGGTCCATCGCCAGGCGCAAATTCGTCCGCGTCGCGGGCGCCTGCTCGTCCGCGCCGGTACCGATACGCGCGGGCAGGTTGCGCGAGATCTCGCCAAGCGCGGCTGCGATAGCATCGACTGCCAGTTTAATTTCGCCGGACACCATCGTGCGAATCTCCCGGGGCAGGTTCTCCCGCGCCGCGGTCACCAGGCGATCGACCTCCAGGCCGATGCGAGCCGCGCGCGTGATCGCGGCCAGCAGGAGTGCGCGGCGATGCTCGGATGCGCCCTCGGCCAGTGTCTGATCGAGCAGCGCCATGTGCGCCGGGAGGTCGGAAGTCGGCGCGGGCAAGGGAGGTCGAGGTACGCTTTCGCCGGCAAGAAAAAAGCCTGAAGCCTCGATAAGCCGCGAGCGGGCCCGCGCGACCGCCGCTCCCAGCGACTCCATCAGGATCGGTTCACCCGGGTCGGGCCACAACCAGTTATCGAACAGGACGATCACACCGAAGGCAATCGCGCTGCCGCCGAACGAGGCTGCCGCGTTCCAACCGATCTCCCCGGGGGCAAATACCACGCCGTAGAATGTAACGAGGCAGACGATCTGTATAACGATCACGCCCGCGCCAAGCTTGTGCGCCGTTCCCAAATAGGTGGAGAATGAAATCCATACGAACACAAACGGCAGCATCAACCACGGCGTCTCGGCAAATGCGCGCGCCATGATCACCGACGTGATCAGAGCGAGCATCACGGCGATCTGCCATGCGACGGCCTTGCGAATGGACACCATCGGTCCCGCGCCGGCGAGGAGCCAGACGATTACCGCACCGAGCTGAGTATTGACGTGACAGCTGGCATCGAGCCCAATCGTGATTGTCACAATCGCGGAGATGCGTAAGGCAGTGCGGATCTTGCGGGCATTGGGAGCAAGTTCGCGCGCGACCAGCGCTTCGAGCCGATCAATCCAGGCAAGCGGCCGTCGGATGCCGAACTGTTGCTCTATGAATCCTGCCACGCGCTTCGCTCAGCAATCGTTATTACAACCGCACGCAGACGAGCCGGAAAGGATGCGCGGACCTACAGTCGCTCTATACTCGCTGGCCGGCAACGATTCATTACTCGAAGAGCTGTAATACAACCAACTCACAATGCGATTTGCACGGAGGTAATGGTTTTATGGGTGACGCCGACGGCCTTCGCTTTACCAGGATTCCGCTCAACAACGGCTCCAATGAAATTCCCGCACTGGGATTTGGGACGCTGATTCCCGATCCTGCCGCAACCAGGGAGGCCGTCAGGCTCTCGCTGGAGGCGGGCTTTCGTCAATTCGATTGCGCCGAGCGCTATCGAAATGAAGAACACGTGGGCGAGGCGATGCGGGCGGTGTTCGAGCAGGGCAAGATCAAGCGGAAAGACGTTTTCATAGGCACCAAGCTCTGGAACAACAATCATCGTCCCGAACGCGTTGAACCAGCCTTCAAGGCAAGCCTGAAAAGGCTGCAAGTGGACTATGCCGACCTTTACAGCATCCATACTCCATTCGCTTTCCAACCCGGCGATGAGCAAGACCCGCGAGACGCGAAGGGAGATGTGATTTACGACCGGGCGACTACCCTGGCGGATACCTGGAAAGCAATGGAAGGCCTGGTCGACGGAGGTCAGTGCAAGGCGATCGGCTTATCGAACGTCAACCTGGGACAGCTGCAAGAAGTGTTTCAAATCGCACGCATCAAGCCGGCGGTTATCCAGGTCGAGTCCCATCCGTATCTCCCGGAATGGGAGCTGCTCGATTACTGCAAGCGCAACGGCATCGTGATGCAGGCCTTCGCGGCGTTGGGCCATGGGATTGAACCCAGGTTGACCGACGATCCCGTGGTCACCGGGATTGCGAAGCGCGTCAACAAAACCCCCGCGCAAGTCCTGCTCGCCTGGGCGATTCAACGCGGCACGTCTCCTCTCACGACAGCTACGAGCGTCCGCTATATCGAGGAGAATTTCGCTCTCTCGGCTATTCCCGATGATGCGGTCCAGCAGATCACCCAGGGGATCAGTAAACGAGTCCGGCTCAATCCGGTGGTCAACACGGGCGTCCCGGGGTTTATTCCCAGGCAAAAGTGAGCGGCTTTTACCGCGACAGTTGCGGGCGCAAGCGAACAATCCCGGTTATCGCGATGACCGCCGCAAAGGCGAAGACCATCGCGATATCAGGCGCAATTTCTGCAACGGTGGCGTGATCGAAGACCAGTCCGAGATAGGCGTCCATCGCCCAGGACGCCGGAGACAAATTGGCCAGGGTCTTCATGAAGGGCGGGACTATTTCGAGCGGCCACATGCATCCGCCCAACATCCCGATTCCAACCCCAATCCAGGGTCCGAGCGAGGTCACCTGTTGGGGCGTTCGGAACACCGTCCCCATCAAGAGCACGATGGCGACTCCGAGCGAGGCGACCGCCGCGGTTATCAGAAGCAGTCCGACGGTATCGCCCCAGTGTACCCCGAAGAAAAACCGTGCGCTGAGAATGAGGAACGCTGCCTGCGCGACCATTTGTTGTGCCGGTCCAACCGCGAGCATGGTGTACAGTTCCCAGGTCCGGCGAGGTGCGGCGAGCAGGCGGCGAGAAATTCCTCGTTCGCGAAGCTGGAGAATGGTTAGCGCCGACACGAAGCCGTTGATCATCACGAAGAGCACCAGATTGGCTGGCGCGACATAGGCGAATCCCAGGCGCGGAGAGCCGGCGCGTCCGCCGGCAGGATATCGCACGCGGGCATCGAGGGGCTTATTCCCGCGCGCCATAGCGCTCAATTCGGCATCGATACCGACGCGCACGACGTTTGCGGTACTGCTCGCGCTGGAAAAGTACACAGGCAGGTTCCGATCGCCGTGCCATCCGGGTGGAAACAGGATTCCCGCGTTCATCCTGCCCCGGAATACGGCGATTCGCAGGCGGCCCTGGTCGGTATATTCGCGAATGCGAAACTGCTCGTTCTCTTCCAGCCCCTGGACGAGCGCACGGCTCTCGGCGGTGTGCGCACGATCCAGTACTCCGACCACGAACGATTGGTTGCTGTAGCCACCCATCGCGAAGCCGACTATCGCCATGACCACGAGCGGCACGAGGAACAGGCTCGTGAGTCGCCGGCGATCACGGCGTGCTCCGGCGCCGCTAACGGACGCCGCCCCGAGGATGATGTTCAGACTGTTCGCCATCGCGTCAGGTCATCCTCTGCAGCGCGCCGCGGGCCCGAAGTCCCGCGAACGCGATTCCGCTCAATCCGACTATCGCGGTGAACGCGAGCGGCTCGGCGATCGTCAAAAGGCTTCCGTGCGCACCGGCGGCCGACAAGTCGAGGAAGCCGAAGAACGCCTGCCCGTTGGGGGTGAGTCGAGTCAGCGTCTCGAATACGTCGGGAAGTCCCTCCGGAGGCAGGAACTGACCACCGACGATCGAGAGCAACACGATAACAATTGCCGCCAGCGCAGTACCTTGTTCGGCGTTGTCGGCGAGGCTCATCAGGAAGCCGGTCATGCCAATCGCCATCAGCACGCTGGTGAATACCAGTGCCAGGGCAGGCAGCGGGTTTCCCCATCGCGTGCCGAAAAGGATCGAGGTCGCGGCGATCATGGTGCCCATCTGCAGCAGACCGATAAGCATCAAGGCCGCGAATTTTCCGGCGAAGATCGCCCAGGACCGCGAGGGCGACGCGATGAGCCGGAAGATGGTGCGCGAATCGACTTCCGCCTGCAGCGCACGAACCCCCGAGAGCACGCCGAAGTTAAGGAACAGCACCGTCATCGAGGCCGCGAAGAAATCGACGACCCGCAAATGGCCGCCGGCGGAAACGGGAATCATCTTGATACGGCGATGGTCGGCGGGAAGCGCCGCGCGGTTCATGAAATCGCGCAGCAGGCCACGCGTGGCCAGCATCGCGAATTGCTCGCCGCGCGCGGCCAGAATCTCCGCGGGCTGCGGATCGCCGCGCTTGATCGCCTCGGCAAATCCGGCGCGCATCACCACCGCGCACTCCGCGTCATGATCGCGGATCATCGTCTCGGCGGCCGAGACAGAATCGACGGCTTTAACCTGAATCTTTCCTTGCAGCGACGGCCTCTGCACAAAAGCATCAAATGCTCTCGACAGCTCCGAATGATCGAGATCCGCGACGCACAGCCGCATTCCGGACCCACCGCCCTGGGAACCGCCGAGCGCGGAACCCATCAGGAGGGTGAGCGCGAGGGGCGCTACGACCGCGGTGATGATCGCCGTACGATCGCGCAACCGCTGGCGAAGGTCCTTGAAACAAATGATGAGTGCGTGCCGCATACGAGATTAGTCGCGCAGCGCGCGTCCCGTCATCCGCAGGAACACGTCCTCGAGATTCGGCTCCACCACCCGAACACTCTCCGCGACCGCCCCTGCTTCGAGCAGCGCCGACAGCATCGCGGGCAACCGCCTGCCTCCATGATCGGCAACCACGTGTAGATGGCCGTTCTCCACGGTCACCGAAACGACGCCCTCGAGGGCGCGGACGATGCGCTCGGCGCGCTCCGGAGAATCTCCGCGCGCCAGTCCAATTTCGATGCGGGAATCCTGTCCCAGGCTTGTGACCAACTCCCCGCGGGTGCCTTCGGCAATAAGCTCGCCTGAATCGATAATCCCGATTCGGGTGCAGAGGCGCTCGGCTTCCTCCATGTAGTGGGTGGTGTAGAGGATCGCGGTTCCCTGGTCGCGCAGCCGCTCTACCAAGTCGAAGATGGCGCTGCGGCTTTGCGGGTCGACGCCCACCGTAGGCTCATCGAGAATCAGGAGTTTGGGTCGATGCAGAATGCCGGCCGCGAGATTCAAGCGCCGCTGCATTCCGCCCGAGTAAGTTCCCGCGATATCGTCGCCGCGCCTGGTGAGACCGACAGCATCGAGCGCACCATCAATCGCGTTGCGCAGCTCGACGCCGCTGAGATCGTACATGCGTCCCCAGAAATCGAGATTCTCGCGGGCGGTCAGATCGAGATAGAGCGTGATCGCCTGGGGCACGATTCCGATCAGGGCCCGCGCCGCCGGACCCGCGTCGATGTCGATGCCATCGATGGTAATCTCGCCGGAATCGCGCGCGAGGATTCCCGCGATCATCGAGATCGAAGTAGTTTTGCCGGCGCCATTGGGCCCCAGCAGCCCGTAAATTTCACCGGCCGCGATGCTGAACCGGATGCCGTTGACCGCGACTCGGGAACCAAAGCTTTTGCTCAGCCCTTGCACGACCAGGGTCCGGGCCGATGATTCCGGGGTTGTCATCTCTATTCCGATTGGCACTGTCTCAACGGCTGAGTTCATCCGGCGATGCAGCTTCTCCCGCGTTGCAGCGGGTTCAACGCAAGCGCGATGCCACTCATAAATCAAGGATAACGGGATGATTTTCCGCCCTCGCCGCCGCAGTTGGAACGCTGCATGCAGCGCCCGCGGTGCGCCCGATGATCTTCAACCGGATCGGGGGCGAAATTTGGCGAAGCAGATGGGATTTGAACCCCTGAGCCGTTGGCTCATCTCCACTTGGCTCATGGGGAGACCGTCGGGCAGCCCGACGGCACCGGGGTTACCGGTTGGAAACCCACCACTCCACACTGTCCCTGGTAGACGTAGTTGTAGCACGCAAGAGGATTGCGGCCGGTATTAACAATCGGTGTGCCTGCTTGAGAGGTGCCTGTCGTGTCCTGCCAGCTCACGTACGCGGGGGCGGGACCCGTCACTGTGCCGGTGGTGAAGGGATCGGAAACTACCGGAGTGGGCGTCGGGGAAGCCGTCGGGCTGCTTGCCCCCAAGGCGACACTCATCTCCACATTCGACGGCACTCTGCTTTGCTTCAGTAAAACTTTGGGGTCGTTTTTGCACTTGTACCTGGAATGGGTACCCGCCGGCCACTCGGCACAGGGCAGCTTGATCAGCATCTCCTGGATCCCGATGTCGAAGATGCTGTTGCCGCAGAACTGTTGCGGCGGCGTCAGGCCCGGGAAACTGAAGCAGCCGGGCAACAGCTGAAACTCTCCGGGTATAGCCATATCGGGAGAGAGGTCGTAGGTACTATACACGCCGAGATTCTCCGAGTTGACACCCAGTGTCAGGCCATTCTCGGCGATTGCATACTCGGGACCGATATCGGTGCCGTTGTTTTCATCGGTGAGATGCAGGAACGCGTTTTGAGCAGGGCTCTTGAACAGTTCGGTCGCCGAGCCGCTCTCACGGGCGTAGCCGATGCCGAGGTAATTCAAACTGGCTGAGGTGGTACAGGTAGGATTGCTTGGGACGTGGCTACAACTCTGGATCTTTTAACACTCCAGGTCCGCGGCAATCTCGCGCGAGCTTTCAAGCTTCCAGGGTGCGCCGGGAGTTCACTGCGCCGTGCCCGTACAGGTCTTCGCGAGATCGCAATTTATTATTAATTGATCGCAAGACGCGCTCGGAATTGAACCCACCTTACTTCCGCCACTCAAGGACAACTGTTGGCTGAAATTCTGGCCGTCAGGAGTATTGACACAAATTCGAGCGCTTACAGACTCAGCCGTGGGAGGCCTCAAATAAATGATGTGGAAAAACGAGTAGGTTCCTTCCAAATGAAACGCACCGTTGGCTTCCGAGGTTACCGGCGCCGGATGCGAAACAACGGGGGAATCACACTGTGCGTCGGTGAGATCATCTGAATATCCGACCTTGGCGCCTCCAACCGGTACGCCGTTGCGCGTGATTGTTCCGTAGATATCGGGCTGCGTGTGATAACGCACCGGCAACGGCAGGCACCCGCTGAGGCAAGTCACACCAAGCACAAGCGTAAGCGCGAGGAAAATTCTCATCTCAGCCTTGTCGACTCCTTTCCGGCGCGCCTCGACGGTCAGCTTTTTGAGGCGTAAGCAGGGATAAAATGAGTTTGGTGGAGCAGAAGGGATTTGAACCCTCGACCCCCACGTTGCGAACGTGGTGCTCTCCCAGCTGAGCTACTGCCCCACCGCGGGAACGGGAATTATTGCGTGAATCGGCTTTTCAGGAAAGCGCCTGAGGTTCGCCATCAGCGGCGGCATAGGGCGACGGTTCGGTGGCGATGCACCAGTCGGCTGAGGCGGGCGTGACGCCCGCCCTACTGAAGAGCGGGAAGAGACGAGCGAGCGATCACAGGATCTTGGACAGGAGGGCGACGAAGATCAGCCCGACGAAGGACGCAAAGACCACGAGAGTGAACCATCGCGGTGCATCCCGGCGGAATGCCAGCCGGTGAAAACCAACCCTGAAGGCTGAGCTAGGCGGATTGTTTATGGCCTGCTCGTAGTCGTCGCGGTAGTCACGCTTCATCGGATGACCCTGGTCCGATACTAGACCAGGGACTTCAGATATTCACGGAGGCGCGGGGCGAGGTCGGGGCGTTTGAGGCCGAAGCCGACTTGCGCCGCGATGAAACCGGCGCGATCTCCGAGGTCGTAGCGGATGCCCTCGAATTCGTAGCCGTAGAGCTTGCGCTTCTGTGCCAGCGCCATCAGGCCGTCGGTGAGTTGGATCTCGCCGCCCGCTCCCGG
>DATJWT010000453.1:0-6983 GCA_035500975.1 Binataceae bacterium (SeqCode) | reverse complement strand
CGCGGACCCACACCCGACCAAGGGGTCGATGTTCCGGATTTATCGCAATCTCCGTTTCTCGCGCGATAAGACTCCATACAAAACTAACGCGGCCGCCGCGATCCATCACTCGGGAGCCCCTGGATGGCCGTCGCCCGCCTTTTACATTTCACTTTCACCCAAGGCGGTTTTCGGCGGCGTGGGCATGTGGCATCCGGATGCGGATGCGGTGCGCAAAGTGCGCGACGCAATCGTCAATCGGTCCGCGGCTTGGAAAAGAGCAAGAAATGACAAGAAATTTACCGCGCGGTTCGAGATGATGGGCGAGAGCCTATCGCGCCCACCCAAAGGCTATGACCCGGAGCACCCACTCATCGAAGATCTCAAGCGGAAGAGTTATGTCGCGGGCACCAACTTCACGCGCAAGGATGCCTGCTCGGCATCCTTTCTCGAGACCTACTCTGAAGCATGCGAAGCCGCAGCGCCGTTCACCCGATTCCTCACCGAGGCGGTCGGATTGAAATGGTGAAGAAGCTCGCCGAAGGTCTCTTCTGCATCGCCGAGGAAGGTTCAAAGACAGCGCGGAAGCACTACTCGTATTTCCTGATTCATCCCCAGGGGAACCTGTTGTTCCATCCGCTCAAGAGGACCACTCTTTTGAAGAAGGACGAGACGCTTTTCGCCGATCATGGGGGAATCAAGCTTCAGGTGCTAACGCACGATGCCGAAGCGTCGTCGTCGTGCGAATGGATCAATGAGCGCTTCGGCGCGGGAATCTACGTCCACAGCTCCGACCTCCCTAAACTGGCGCGCAAAACGCGATGCCCAGTCGCGCACGCATTTTCGTCCGGTCATCAGGTAGTCGAGCGACTGGATGCGATTCCTATGACCGGACACACGCTCGGTTTCACTGCCTATCGTCTCGTTACTCCGGGTACGACGTTCCTGTTCACAGGCGATTTCTTCAGTCCTGTCGCCGATAGATGGGTCGCCAGAGTCTTCAAGTTGCTGATGCCGGTCGGAGTCGCGAATCTGGGTGCGTTGAAGAACATATCCTTCGACGCGGTTCTCCCTAACGTGTCGAAGGGTCCTGGTGCGCCAGCCTTCGTTCTCTCTGCCGCGGAACGAGACCGCGCGATCGACGATGCGATCGCACAGCTGTCAAAGAAACGCCCCTGATCGCCACACGGGTGCTCCTGGCTGGCGAGACCAAGCCGACAGAGAAAAGCCTGTATGTCCCGGCGCACCGAGCTAGACTTGGAAATGGATGACCGACTCCTGGGCTGGTTACTTGAATGAGACTGCGCCTGCTTCTGATCTTTGTTGTCGCTCTTTCGCTGTTCGGTGCGATTCGATCGGTCGCTGCCGCAGATGACTGGAACCCCGACGCGACTTTCGCGAAGCAAACCAAGGTTATTTCCTTCGAAGGAGGTCTTGGATACTTCGGCGATCGACTGCCCGGCAGCGGCATTCAGGAATGGAACGTAGCCGCTCGCTTTTCACTGTTGCCGTTCAATCCCGTGCACCTGAACGGCGGCTGGAAGATCTTCGATGGCGCGTTCGAGATTGGTCTTCAGCCGACCTTCGAACGATTCAGCACGCAGCACCAGAATTGGGCCGGGGTGGCTCTCGCCGGCCGCTATTATCTGACCGATCTGCGGATCTTCGATCGAGTAGTCCCATGGGTCGGCGCATCGGTGGCACCCGGCGGCTCCGATCTCGATATCGGCAGAAAGACCAACGGCAGCCGGCTTCGCGGGCCTTTCCTGGTGCGAATCAGCGGCGAAGCCGGACTCGCCTATTTCTTCGACGACTCAAAAGCCGCGTACATCGGTCTGCAAGGAACACACTTCTCGAACGCGTACACCGAAGGCGGCTCGCTCTACAACAACAGCATCAATACGCCGTGGGCTGGAGTGATCGGATTGTCGTGGTTTATCCCGTAAAGACAGGCAGGCAGTTGACCCTTCAGGGGGTGGTTTTTACGAAGCGGCCCTGGCTTTTGTCCCACGACAACACGACATCTCGAATCGCTGAGCGCGCCTTCTGGTCGGTCTGCTCCTCTGCCTCGTACCCGTACCAGGGACTGACCCTGAGCGATGTGCCGATCCGGGCGGGTATGTAGTTCATATCCGGAGTGAACGAGGCGAAATGCGGGGGCGTCTGCCGGCCCGGCTTTACGAAATCGGCCGCCGTGATTTCCGGCACGACCGCGTTCTTCGGAATCGGCATCAGGCGGTCACCCGACACCCCGAAGAACTCCACTGCGAAACTGCATCCGTCAGCACAATCCGAGCTTCCCACCACGATCAGCGGACTGCCGTCGGCCTTGCGATAGATCGCCATTGTCAGTGTTTCGTCAGTATCGGAACTATCGCTGATCTGGAGATAGCCGTTGCGCAGGTCTTCAATCACCGCGCGCGAGTTGCTCGTCTTCAGCACCTGGTCGGCGCTGAGATGCTGCGTGGCCGCATTACCGAGAAAGTCCAGCGGACCCTTGTACGAAGTGCCTGCCACCTCCTGCTGGTAATACTGCTTGAAGTAGCCGACGATATCCTCGGCGGCATCAGTGCGGCTCGCGCCAGCAAGCATCACGGCCGCGATCGCAATCGCCATCGCTTGCAACGATCGAACGCGCGTGCGGTTCATCGTCCTTATTTTCCCATCACGAGCCGGCCGTCGCGGATACTGCAAACTCCCGGCTTCGGCTCGACCATACCGTTGGGCAGACTGGTGATGTCAGGAACATACAGGGGATGGTTCTTCACGATGCCGGTGGTCGCGACCAGCCGCGTCTGCTTGCCGGCAACCGCCTGCGAGTACACCACCGCCCCGCCGTAGAGGAACTCCATGTCCTTCGCCCAAGTCAGGCGAATCACGGTCACCGGATGCCCTGCCGCATCGCGCCCCTCCCATCGCTCGACCGTCGGAGCTGCCTCCTTCTTGCCGACACCGGGATAGACCTTGCCGCTCAGGTCGACCGCGATCTGCGCGAGCTGGTTGAACTGCAGGCGCGTGCGATTCCCCTCCGTGCCGAGCCCGGTCCAGATTTCGATGTGCGGCAGGTTGACCCATGATGCAGCAGAAGTCTGTCCAGCCGCGGCGGGATCGTAGACCTGGATCGTCAGTGAGCTCATCGACTCCGCCACCACGCGAATCTCCGCGGCCTGGTCCGCCGGAGCCGCCGCGCCGAATACGATGAATCCGTTGGCGCCGGCGGTAGTCATCGCGGGAACGCAATCGCCGATCACCGTGCCGGTAGGAATCTTTGCCGGCGGCACGTCGGTTCCCAAAATCGGCGTCACGAGGTTGTATGCTCCGAGCAGGTTTGGCGCGGGCTGCGGCGCGAAATGTTCCGACGCGTCCGGCGGCCACGTCGGACAGCCGACATCGTCCCACTTTGCGGAGGCGTCCTTCGCGATCGAGCGCACGGTCAGCGTGCGGTAATCGATATCGGTAAGCACGCCGTTACTCGGCGACAGATTGCTGTAGTTGCAATCGCGTTCCGTCAGCGCGCGAAACGGGACGAGCGAGAACGTGACTGTGCTGTCCCATCGATCCGACGAGCCGCCCATCTGGCGATGCACGAACTGGTTGGATCCTACCGTGATGTCGTCTTCGCCAACGCCCGCCGCACCATACCCGTCATTGCAGAGCTTGAGAATTTGCTTGGGCGCCGCGTCGCCCGCGACCAACCAATACTCCACCCCGCCATCGTACTTGTCTCCGTTCTGGCATCCACTATCAGGCGCATCGTCGGGCTTGTCCTTGAGCCCCAGGCGAACCTCGACGACCGTAAGCGCATCGCCGCCGGGCGACTTGCCGGCATCGTTGCTCTTGCCGATCGCGCAGGTCGTCCGGGCTCCGCAGATGACCGATTTCTGCGCAGCCGAGGGCTCCGACGCCAGTCCAAACACCGGCATCGATATCAAGCCCAGCAGAACAAGAAGGATCGTTGTCCTCATGCGCCCGGCTTCCATTGGAGCGCGGTGTCGCGCTCCCGTTGCTGAGATGTTTGGTGATTCACGCGCCGCGGTATCGCCGCGGCGCGCCAAAAAATCAGGATCCGGCTGCTTGCCCGAGGCCTTCGTTCAACGAGTCCTTGAGCTGCTTGCCCGGTTTGAACTTGGCTGAGCGGCTGGCGGAAATCTGGATGGCCTCGCCGGTCTTCGGATTGCGCCCGGTCCGCGCCTGGCGAGAAGAAACCGAGAACGTTCCAAAGCCGGAGATATTGACCCTCTCCCCTTGCTTGAGGGCCGCTATGATGTCGTCGAGCACGATATTGATAGCGCGCTCGGCGTCCGCCTTGGGAAGTGGAAGCTTGTTCGATAGCCCTTCGATAAGTTCGGCCTTAGTCATGGGTCTGTATTATACGGTTCCCCGCCGCGCACGTTAACACGTCCCCGTTTGGTCAAAACTGGGCCGTAGTTGAACAGCTCAATCCTAAAAACCAACCCCCGCCTGCACTATTGCGGCTCAGGAGAGGTTTGGCGATACCACTGTGTCGTCGTCCTCAGGCGGTACGGGGTCCTTGTCCTCCCGCAGGAAGTCCAGGTCCTTGCGTACCGGTTTGGGCTTGAAGAACGCGTCGGGATCGTCCAGCACCAAGGCGTGCCGCAGCACCTCATCCACGTTCTCAGCCTGGATGAGCTGCACGCCCTTGAGAATCTGCGGAGCGATCTCGCTGATGTCCTTGGCGTTTTCCTTGGGGATGATGACGGTCTTGATCCCGCCGCGATGCGCCGCCAGCACCTTTTCCTTCAAGCCGCCGATCGGCAGCACGCGTCCGCGCAGCGTAATCTCACCCGTCATCGCCAGGTCATTGCGAATGGTCTTGCGCGTGAGCGCCGAGACCAGCGCGGTGGCGAGGGTGATACCAGCGGACGGCCCATCCTTGGGAATCGCGCCTTCGGGAATGTGAATGTGAATATCGATCTTATGGTAGAAGCTCGGGTCCAGCCCCAGGATATCGGCGCGCGAACGCACGTATGAAAGCGCGGCCTGCGCGCTCTCCTGCATAACGTCGCCGAGTTGCCCCGTGATCGTCAGCTTGCCGCGACCCGGAACGATCGTGACCTCGACGTTGAGCAGCTCGCCGCCGAGCTCCGTCCATGCCAGCCCGGTCGCAACGCCGACTTGTGGCTCCGACTCCGCCATCCCGTAACGGAACTTGGCGGGCCCCAGATACTTGGCGAGGCTCGATGCCGACACCTTCACGTGGGCGTTGCGGTCAGTCTTGACCACCTCGACCGCGACCTTGCGGCAGACCGATGCGATCTCGCGCTCCAGGTTGCGGACCCCCGCTTCACGCGTGTAATGGCGGATGATTCCAAGCAGCGCCTTGTCGGAGAATTCGATGTTCTCGGGTTTGAGACCGTTGGCTTCTTCCTGCTTCTTGACCAGGTACTTCTTCGCGATCTGAAGCTTCTCGGTCTCCGTGTACCCCGGAATCCGGATCACTTCCATCCTGTCCTGCAGCGGCCGCGGAATACGCTCCAGCGTATTCGCCGTGGTGATGAACATCACCTTGGACAGGTCGTAGTCGCAATCCAGGTAGTGATCGTTGAAGGTGTAGTTCTGCTCGGGATCGAGCACTTCCAGCAGCGCCGATGAAGGATCGCCGCGGAAATCGGTGGACATCTTGTCCACTTCATCGAGCAGCATGACGGGGTTCGATGAACCGGCCTTGCGAATCGACTGGATCACTTTGCCGGGCAGAGCCCCGATGTAGGTGCGCCGATGGCCGCGAATTTCAGCCTCGTCGCGCACGCCGCCGAGCGACACGCGCACGAATTTGCGCCCGGTCGCTCGCGCAACCGACTTGCCCAGGGAGGTCTTGCCGACACCGGGAGGTCCGACCAGGCACAGGATCGGTCCCTTCATCTGGCCGACCAGGGTCTCGACCGCGAGGTATTCCAGGATGCGCTGTTTAACCTTATCGAGGCCAAAATGATCTTCCTCGAGGACGCGCTCCGCTTCCTTAATATCCAGCTTGTCTTCGGTGTATTCGAACCATGGCAGCGCAAGGAACCAGTCCAGGTAGTTGCGCACTACCGTCGCCTCGGCCGACATCGGCGACATCATCTTGAGCTTCTTGATCTCGCGCTCGCACTTCTCGCGCGCCTCGGCCGGCATTTTCTTCTGCCGCAGCTTCTCCTCGAGCTCCTGGATCTCGTTCTTGAACTCGTCCTTCTCGCCGAGCTCCTTCTGGATCGCGCGCATCTGCTCGTTGAGGTAGTACTCCTTCTGGGTCTTCTCCATCTGCTTTTTGACCCGGGAGCGGATGCGTTTTTCGACTTCGAGAATCTCCAGCTCGGAGCGCATGTAGCCGAGAATCTTCTCGAGTCGCTCGGAGGGCTTGATACATTCGAGCAGGGCCTGCTTGTCCTCGAGCTTGATGCCGAGGTGGCCGATAATCTTGTCGGCCAGCGAGGCGGGATCGTCGACGCTCGAGATCGATGCGACCATCTCGGGCGGGATTTTCTTGTTCAGGCGGGCGTAGTTGTCGAAGGTCGACACCACCGATCGCATCAGGGCTTCGACCTCGGTCGACTGTTCAGTGACTTCCTCGACCTCTTCGGCCTCAACCTGGAAGTACTCTTCCTCGGCGAGGTAGCGCACGACCTTCGCGCGCTTCTTGCCTTCGAGCAGCGCCTTCACGGTCCCATCGGGGAGGCGCAGCAACTGCACCACGATCCCAAGCGTTCCGGTGCTGTAGAGGTCCTGCGGAGTCGGCTCCGCGACCTTGGCGTCCTTCTGGGCCACGAGCAGGATGGGCTGCTTCCTGGCCTCTGCAGCCTCGAGCGCCTTGATGGACTTGGCGCGGCCGACGAAGATTGGATGGACTTCGTGCGGGAAAACGATTAGTTCGCGCAGCGGCAGCAAGGGAACAACTGCTGCCGATGCATCGCGATTGTCTTTTTTGTCGTTACGAAACAGCATCTGTATGGATCCCGAATACCTCGAGCGTCAGGCGGTTTCTGCCGTCTTCTGGTAAACCAGCA
>DATJWT010000452.1:0-21128 GCA_035500975.1 Binataceae bacterium (SeqCode) | reverse complement strand
CCTTTGCTTCTTCCGCCATCAGCGTGCGGCCTCCCAATTCGAGCACGGAACCTTCCGCCACTCATAAGTCGGCCTAACATAGCCGATGAGAAAAATACAAACCGATCGGTATGGAGGCGGCGGCGCAGGGCCCGCCGCCTCCGCGATCGAGGCGATTAGATGGTGTTGAGAAAGTTGATCAGGTCCTGCTGTTGCTGAGTGGTCAGCGACTCGAAGGACTGCGCTGCCTGCTTCGCTTGGCCGTCGTGCAGGCTAATCGCCGTCGGCAAGTCGCCTGCACGCCCATCGTGCAGGAACAGCGACTTGGAGCGGATGCCCCACAACGGCGCCGTACGCATCATCGTGGGGCCCGCGGTTCCCGAGGTGATTCCATCGCCGAGCGATCCCATGTCGTGCAGCAGGAAGTCGGAGTACGGATGGAATGTCTGCGATGCCAAGGCGCGGTTGAGGGTCGAGCTTATCGCGATTCCGCCCGTGGTCTTGGGAATGAAGGATGCCGGGTTGGAAGAAGTCGTGAGCGTCGGCGCATGACATCCAGCGCATCCTGACTGTGCGAAAAGCTTCGAGCCGTTTATCGCGGAAGCCCCCTGGGTGAGGGTGGGCGGTGGCGCCAGCGCACGCATGAAATCGGAGAAGCGATCGATGTCCGCACGGCCATCGGGGTCGGTGGTGTCTTCAGGATCGTCGGAGGTCTGCAGAACGACGCCGAACTGCGACTTGTTGAGGGCACAGGTGCTGATCTCGGTCCGGTTGTCGGGGTTGGTGATACCCATCTCGTTCAGGTACGCATCGCCGGAGAATGCGCGAAGCGTCGCGTGATCGTCTTTCCACCCGAAACGCGCGACCCGCTGGCTGCCGAATTCGCTGACCATCTTGACCGTGCCTTGCACTGCGGCCGGCTCACTACCCGCCAGCTGGAGGAGGGTCTGATCGGAGACCGCCTCTACCAATCCGAAGCCGAAGGTCGGAGTGGCCGCGCGGCCAACCACGCAATTGCCGCCGCTGGCGAAGCTCGAACTGGTCGTGTCGCAGGTGGGAAGGTTGGTCGCGAATGTGGTACGTGCCATCTCCTCCTGCTGGCATGCCGATGGGGTGCATCCGGGTGCGGTTATCTGGCAGCCTAGCGGCTCCGCCTCCAGCCCGCTGGCGAAAATAGCGTTGGAACCCTGGGTTTGCTGCCCGTTCCGCAGCATGTTGTCGACGGCAAAGATGTGAACCGGGCCGGGCGCGGTATTGTCACGAACCCTTATCTCGTTAATGAACAGACCGCCGCCCCCGATCGTGGGTTGCGAATGGCAGCCTGCGCATGACACGCTGTTAAAGATGGGGCCTACCTCGGGCAAGTCTTCGACTTCCTTGAAGTTTATCTGGCCGGTCGAAAAGGTCTGCAGATCGGAGGAATTCTGAGCTACGGCCGGTAGAGGCGCTCCGAAACCGTTCAAGGTAATGGGGACCGGAGACGGAACCGGAACTGGCGTCGGTTGCTGATGTCCGTTCTTCTTGGGCTTTAACTTCTTGTTCGCGGGGCCTGCATAGCTGTTGGTAACCGCCAGCAGACACAAGACTGCGGCCAGGCACGCAATCGCTCTCGACCTCATGCTTATTCTCCCTTTCGGTGGCCTAAGGAGCGCGGCAGCCAAACGCGCTCCTTTCCCACAGGCACGCCGGCCCTCGTGAACTCTCAGTCACGGCGCCTCAAGCAACGTCCAAAACCTCTCAGTATGGCCAGACGCAACTGATACCCTATTCTTTCACCAAAGACTAATCTTCTTTGGCTGACTCGGACCCACACGAGCAACTACAAGTCCGAGCGGAATCCTGAAGCACAAAGAATTGCGCGGCGAACCGCCTTACGCCCCATTGAGGGGCCGCGTATAATTTCAAACGGGCGGTAATGTCCATGAATCTCGACGAAGTGCGCGCGCGGATGGTGAAGGAGCAGCTAGCGGCGCGCGGAATCCGCGATTCGCGCGTGCTGGCTGCCATGCTGGCGGTCGAGCGCCATCGCTTCATTCCGCCCGAGTATGCAGATCACGCTTACGACGATGGGCCCCTGCCTATCGGCGATTCCCAGACCATCTCCCAGCCCTACATGGTGGCGCTGACCTGCGAAGCTGCCGCGCTTACCGGCACCGAGAAGGTGCTGGAGGTCGGGACCGGGTCCGGGTACGAAGCAGCGGTCCTGAGCCATCTGGCGCGCGAGGTCTACTCGATCGAATGCATCGAGCATCTTCATCAGCGAGCGCGCGTGATTCTGGGCGCGATGGAACTAGCGAACGTGCACCTGGTTACGGGCGACGGCTCCGAGGGCTATCCTGCCGCGGCGCCCTACGACGCGATCATCGTGAGTGCGGCGATGCCGCATATCCCCCTGCCGATGCTGCGTCAGCTTGGTCCGGGCGGCCGGCTGGTAGCGCCGATTGGCGAAGAGGATTTGCAGAGTCTGGTGCGAGTAAGCCTGAAGAATGGCCACTGGCAGGAGGAGTACTTCGGCGAATGCCGGTACGTGAAGATGACCGGCAGGCAGGGATTCGTTGACTAGCTGACCCGGACCCGGCCAACGAGCGCTTCCGGGATGCGGTGGTGTGGCGGTGAAGATTGCGGGGCATAGATTTGCGCTGTTCGCGGCGGCGGTTCTATCGCTGGTCGGCGCTGTCGTAGCAGGCGGATGCGGTGGGACTACGCCCGCGCCGCCTCCGCACTACGCCGCGGCGCCACCCGCACACGCGACTTATACGGTCAGGCCCGGCGACTCGATCTACAAAATCGCGGCAAAATACGGGATCAGCGCATCGGCGTTAATGACGGCCAACGGGATGAGCAGCCCGCGCGACCTGCGCGTCGGGCAGGTTCTGGTCATTCCGCCTTCCTATCGGGCGATTTCGCCTTCGTATGCAGGGAAATCGAATGCGTTCCCATATCATGGCGAACGCGCATCACGGCAGTTCCCGTGGCCCGTCTCCGACGGCATCGTCTCTTCCGGCTTTGGCGTGCGAAACGGCGCGATGCACGATGGAATCGATATCGTGGCGCCGCAGGGAACGCCGGTCCATGCGGTTGACAGCGGCCTTGTCATCTTTTCCGGTTCGCTGCACGGCTACGGCAACGTCGTAATCATCAGCCACGACCGCGACTACGCGACCGTCTACGGGCACAACGAAGTCAACCTCGTGAAAGAAGGGGCGAGGGTTGTGCGTGGGCAGACGATCGCGCGAATCGGCTCGAGCGGGCGCACGACCGGCGCGAACCTGCATTTCGAGGTGCGCTACGACAACGTTGCGCACAATCCGCTCGCATACCTGCCGGAACCGCCCGCCGCTCCGGGGATTACCTACGCGGCGCAGAGCGACTGAAATGGAAGTTGCATCGACGCTGCGACCTTCACCCGGCGCGCAGCGCGCCGCCTTCTCCGGTTGGGAAAAGGACTTTTGGCGAAAGGTGCGCAAAAGCGACCTTCCCGGCGCCCATTGACAAAGGGCTCAATGATATTTAACCATTTAGTTATGTTAGTTAGGTTGGTCGCCGAATGACGCCCGATACGCTCAGTAGTACCTTTTCCGCCCTTGCAGATCCGACGCGACGTGCGATGCTGGCGCGACTCGCGCTCGGAGAATTGTCGGTGACCGAACTCGCCAAGCCGTTCGAGATGAGCATGCCGGCCATCTCCAAGCACCTCAAGGTACTGGAGCGCGCCGGGCTCATCAGCCGCGGACGCGAGGCACAGTGGCGTCCGTGCAAGCTCAAGGCCATCCCTCTCAAGGACGCCGCGGAGTGGATCGAGCATTACCGCAAGTTCTGGGAAGAAAGCTTCGACCGCCTCGACGACTATCTGCGCGAGATCCAGGCCAAGGGCAGAAAGCGCGCCCGCAAGCACTGAGCGGGTATCGTCGCTGCCCCGGCCTCGAGCGTCGAGGCCTTCCGCGCCGAAGCCACGTAACAACCTCTAAATTGTTCTTTCGGGTTGCGACAGGTATTGTTGGGTGCTTCGCCGCGTATTGTCGGCGATTCTTCTAATCGAAAGACAGGACATGACCACAGAAGAACTCAAGAGCCTGATTAGAGACGTCCCCGACTTTCCCAAGCCGGGAATATTGTTCAGGGATATCACTCCTCTACTTCGGAACGCGCGCGCGTTCGCACAGATAATCGATCTGATGGCGGAGCGGTTCCTGGGATCGGTCGACGTGGTGCTGGGAATCGAATCGCGCGGATTCATCATCGGTGCGCCGGTCGCGTACCGGCTGGGTGTCGGCTTCACGATCGCGCGTAAGCCGGGCAAATTGCCCTACGACACCATCGACGAATCCTACGACCTCGAGTACGGAAGCGCGTCGCTGCAGATGCATCGCGACGGCATCACGCACGGCTCGCGGGTGCTGATCGTTGACGATTTGCTCGCGACCGGAGGAACCGCCTCGGCTTCCATCAAGCTCGCGCAGAAGATGGGCGGACACGTGATCGGATGCTCGTTCATCATCGAGCTGAATGCGCTGGGCGGGCGCACGCGGCTGGAGCCGGTAAACTCCGTCTCGCTGATCCAATATGATTGAGCGCGGATGGCGCCTTCCGCGCCAGCGCGATCAGTTCGTGATGCCGTGGATGTCCATGTTTCAAGCGCGAGCGTTGCCTCGGATCGTCGCCGGCTCTACGTCGTCCTGACGATAGCCACGCTCTATTTCGCGACCGAAATCGTCGCAGGCTGGCTCACCAACAGCCTTGCACTGCTGTCGGATGCGGTCCACATGATGACCGACATCGCGGCGATCTGCCTGAGCCTTCTGACGCTGTGGATTTCGACTCGTCCCGCTTCCAGCGCCAAGACCTTCGGCTACCTGCGCGCGGAGATCCTGGGCGCGCTGCTCAACGGCCTGTTCCTGTGGGTGCTGGTGGTATTCATCTGGATCGAGGCGGCCGGCCGCCTGCGGCGCCCCGAAGAAGTGAACGGCCTGGGCATGATGGCGGTCGCGGTGGTGGGAATCGGCGTGAATTCCTTCTCGGCCTGGCTCACCGCGGAGAACAAGGGGATAGCGGGCAGCCGCGGCCTCGCGATTCGCGCGGTGTTCGTCCACGTCATGTCGGACTTGATCGGTTCGGTCGGGGTCCTGATCTCGGGCGCGCTGATCTTGTTCATCGGATGGATGCATGCGGACGCGGTCGTCAGCTTCCTGATCGGCGCCTTGGTGCTCTACAGTTCGTGGGGCCTGGTGCGCGACGGAGTCGACATCCTGATGGAGTCGGTGCCGGGGCATATCGATATCGACGAGTTGCGCGAGGACTTGCTCGCGGTGCAGGGAGCGGAGGAAGTGCACGATCTGCACGTATGGTGTCTGACCACCCGCGAGGTCGCACTGTCGGCGCACTGCGTGGTGGCGGACGCCACCGATCATGACCGCGTGCTCTCCGAGATGTCGCAACTGCTGCAGAGCAAGTTCAATATTCATCACATGACCGTGCAGCTCGAATGCGACAATCGCCGGGAGCATGAGCCCGACCACTTTTAGACAGGCGGAGATG
The DNA here is from genome assembly GCA_035500975.1 of Binataceae bacterium (SeqCode). GTDB lineage: Bacteria > Desulfobacterota > Binatia > Binatales > Binataceae > JAFAHS01. The sequence goes on along the minus strand of DATJWT010000452.1, from coordinate 15,614 downwards.
TTCCATGCAGCCTGAAACGACGATTTTCTACGACGTCGATACTCAACGCGACTTCCTGCTTCCCGGGGGCGCGCTCTACGTCGAAGGGGCCAACCGGATCATTCCCGCTCTCGCCGAGATGACCAGCATCGCGCGGCACAACAACATCCGCATCGTGTGCTCCGTCGATCGCCACTTCGCGGAAGATCCCGAGCTCAAGCACAATGGCGGCCAGTACGACGATCACTGCATGGATGGCACGACCGGGCAGAAGAAGATTCCCGAGACCGAGCCGCTCAACCCGCTCTACATCCCGAACCATCCACTGAGTCCAGGGGAGATACAGGCAGCGTTGGCTCACAAGGGTGAGATTGTTTTCGAAAAGCAGGAGTTCGACGTATTCATCGGCAATCGCCACGCGCAGGCGGTGCTGCGGATGCTGCTGGAACCGTATCGCGATGTGGTGGTGTACGGCGTATACACGGAGGTCTGCGTGGCGCGTGCGGTCGAAGGCCTGGCGAAGCTCGGCCCCAAGCTGACCATCGTAACCGATGCGATCGCCGATCTCGGCGCCGGTGCTGCGTCGATTCGCCAGCGATGGCAGCAGGCGGGAATCCGGCTTGCGACGGTCGCTGAAATCAAGAAGCTCCTCCCGGCCTGATGCCCAGCGACCAAGAGCAGCAACCCGCGAGCGAGACATCGCACGAGGTAATCGCCTCCGGCGCTGAATCTCAAGAAGAGATTGAGTGGGGGACGCCGCCCTTTCAGCCGGTGCGCGCGCTCTCTGCACTGGCACTGACCGCGATCGGCTTCGGACTCTACGAGTTGGTGCTGCTCAATTTCTGGTCGTCGGAATCCTTCGGTATCCACCAGCACATCCCGTGGCCCTCATACCTGCTGATAGCGCTCGCGTTGCTGGTGACCCTGGTGGGCGTTCGCGTTGCGCTGAGCATCTGGTCACCGCACGCAAAGATGGGATTCTCCCTGCTCGCGATTCTGGCGGCGGTAGCGGTTGGGATCGGCGGCGGAAGGTTTGTCAGCTACACGATGCGCGGAACCCTGAATCCGTTCTTCCGCATCACGCTGGCGCCCGGCGACGAGTTTCCGCCCTTCGCGCTTATCGATCAGAAGGGCGTCATGCACGACGGCGCCGCGGCTCCCGGATCGAAGGCAACGCTGGTCTATGTGTATCGCGGCGACTACGACGCGTTCGCGCGGCATGAGATTGCCGACCTGAACGCGATCCGGCCGGAGCTGCGCCGCAGCGGCGCCGACGTTGTTGCGATCAGTACCGATTCCGTCGATCGATCAAAAATGTTGTCAAACTATCTGCAGTCAGACATTCCGCTGTTGAGCGATCCGCAAGAAACGGTGATAGGTCCGCTCGGCCTGGTGCAGAAGCATCGCGATGGCGAGCCGGACAACGCGATTCCCGCGTTTTTCGTGGTGGACAGCGCTGGGAAGATTCGATGGGTCTTCAGCTCACCGTACTACCGGGAACTCCCGCGTCCCGATGAACTGGTTGCCGCGGTGCGTTCAGTTACCGATCCGCCGATTCACTGAGCGCTGCCAGCATCAGGCGCATCGCTTTACCGGGCGACTCGACGCCGAGAATCGAACCGATAGCCGCAACGCCGGCAAGTCTGCGGCTGCGCGGATCTCCGAAAAGTTCGCGTGTTCGATCGGGAGAAATTCCTCCGAGCGCGAACACCGGGAACAAGGTCTTCTCGCAGATTTCGAACAATCGATTCGGGCCGTGCACCGTGCCGTACACGCCCTTGGACAGCGGTTCGTAGACCGGGCCGAACACTGCGAAGTCGGCGTAACCTTCGCGCGATGCTGAAATCACGTCGGGCTCGCAATGCGTGGAAACTCCTATCAGCCGGTCGGGGCCGAGCAGCTTCCGCGCCGGGCCGGCGCCGATGGAATCGAAGGGCAGATGCACTCCGTCGGCATCGACGGCCATCGCTATATCGACGCGTTCATTGATGATCAGCGGAACGCCGACCCGTGCGGTTATTTCGCGCAGTCGGCACGCGAGATCGTAAACCTCGCGCGCATCGAGGTCTTTTTCGCGAAGCTGCAACGCCACCATCCCGGGACGAGCGACCTCGCGAGCAGCTTCGAGCGCCTCCGTGCACGCATCGATCAGATTTCCCGATCGCACGACCTTGCGATCGGTGATCAGGTAGAAGCGGAAGCCGACGCGGCGATCCCCGCTCAAGCGAGATTCACCGAACGATGCCGGTAATCGGGCTCGATGCGGTCGCGTAGAGCTTCTTTTCGATTCGCCCTGACAGGTACGCGAGGCGTCCGGCTTCGATGCCCAGCCGCATCGCGCGCGCCATCCCGATGGGATCCTTCGCTCCCGCGATCGCCGTGTTCATCAGCACGCCATCGCATCCCAGCTCCATCGCCTCGGCAGCATCGGAAGCGGTGCCGACGCCGGCGTCCACGATGACCGGTACTTTCGCCTGCTCAACGATGATCGCGAGATTGTATGGATTGCGGATCCCGAGGCCCGATCCGATCGGCGCGGCCAGCGGCATCACGGCAACGCATCCGACTTCCTGGAGCTTCAGGCACGTAACCGGATCGTCGGTGATGTAGGGAAGAACCTTGAAGCCTTCCTTGACCAGCACCCTGGCGGCCTCGATAGTCGCCGGCACGTCCGGGAACAGCGTCTTCTCATCGCCGATGACCTCCAGCTTCACCATGTCGCCCACTCCGACCTCGCGCGCGAGGCGGCAGGTGCGGATGGCCTCTTCCGCCGTGTAGCAGCCAGCGGTGTTGGGTAAAATCTGGAAGCGCTTTGGATCGAGATAATCCAGCAGGTTTTCCTTGCCCCGATCGGTGATATTCACGCGGCGGACCGCCACGGTCACTATTTCGGCGCCGCTCTCCTCGACCGCGGTGCGCGTCTCGGCGAAGTCCTTGTACTTGCCGGTGCCGACGATAAGGCGGGATTTGAAGCTACGCCCGCCGAGTTGGAATGGAGTGTCTTGAATCATAGGCATTGAGAGTCGGAGGTATTAAATCATCCACCGCCGACAAAGTTGATAATTTCGAGTTCGTCGCCCGCCTTGAGAATCGTTCGGTCGTATTCGGCCCTGGGCACCACCTGGCGATTGAGTTCCACCGCAATGCGCGTCGGGCGCATCTTCAAAGTTGCTATCAATGCGCCCAGGTGCGCGTCGCCTTCGAGCGTGTAGGGTTTGCCGTTGAGCGTAATCGTGAGTGCGTCGGGTTTCTTGCTGGCTGCACCCATTGAAAAAGCCGCTTCCCGGGCGCCCGGGGAAGCGGCTTTCGACCGAGCATCGATCGTTCGGTCGCCTGGCTTCCCTACGCCGGCATAACCCGGATCAGGTTCGAGGGGTTCTCTCGTCTGAGAGTTCTCAGCGCCCAAGGCGCACCCCCAGCCTGATTCCGTTATATCACTCGGCGCGATTAAGGAAAGGCAAAGGTGAGGCGGATTTGAGCCTGTGAATTGGCGGCGGCGCATCGGCGCAATCCACAGACGTGTTTCGTTGACTGTGCCTACCTGCGGTGGTTAGCTGAATTCGTCCGCGGGGACGAATTTTCGAAGTGGCACCGGCCATCTCTGACTCACTCTTTACAAGCGCAAGGCGCCCGGGCCCTGAACCAGGCTCGGGCGTTTTAGTTCCGCACAAGCAAGCGCGGCTGGAAGCATGACGGCATCAACCGAGTTTTCAGGACGCCCCACGATTGCCGAGATAGATCTCGGCGCGCTGCGATCGAACTACCACGCGCTCAAAGCCACCGCATCGCACGGCGAGTTGATGGTGGTGGTCAAGGCTGATGGGTACGGGCACGGTGCCGTCATCGTCTCGCGCACCCTGGCGGCAGAAGGCTGCCGCTACTTCGGCGTCGCGACCATCGACGAGGCGCGCGAGCTGCGTGCGGCAGGCATCGATGCACGTATCTTCCTGCAAGCGGGATTCTTTGCGTCGCAGGCACGCGAGATCGTCGAGCTCGACCTGACGCCGTTCGTGTTTCATCCGTCGCTGGTGGTGCCGCTGGATAAGGCGGCCGCGGCGGCAGGTCGCAATCGCTTCCCAATTCACGTCAAGGTAGACACCGGCGCGACCCGGCTCGGCGTAATGCCGAGCGAGCTGAGCGAGTTGATCGACGCGCTGCGCATAGCACCTGCGCTGCATCTTGAGGGGCTCTGCACCTTGCTCGCGAACGCGGGCGATCCCGGCAGCGAAGTAACGGACTCGCAGATTGGTGTGTTTCGGGCGGCGTACTCAACCCTGTCTGACGCCGGCTTCGTTCCGAAGATCGCGCACGTGGCGAATTCCGCGGCGCTGGTGCTGCGCGATGACTCCCACTTCGACCTCGCGCGGCCCGGGCTTGCGATCTATGGCCTGCCGCCCGTCGCGGCAGTGCGTGAGAAAGTTGATCTGCGGCCGGTGATGACGTTCAAAACCCGGCTCATGCAAATCAAGCCGGCGAAGTCGGGAGTGGGAATCGGTTACGGACACACGTTCGTGACCGCGCGCGACAGCGTGATAGGCGTGCTCCCGGTTGGATATGCCGATGGCTACAAGCGCGGCCTGCAACACGGCGGCGAAGTTCTGATTCGAGGAAAGCGCGCGCCGGTGGTCGGCGCGGTCTCGATGGATTTGACGACCATCGATGTGACCGACGTCCCGGGCGCATCGGTAGGCGACGAAGTAATCCTGTGGGGAGGGGCCGGAGAGGCGATGATCAGCGTCAACGACGTCGCCCGCCTGGTGCAGACCATCTCGTACGAGATGCTGTGCACGGTCGGGAAGCGCGTGCCGCGGGTCTGCCGGGGCTGAAATCGAAATGGGCGACAAAATCAAAATTCGCCGAGCCCTGCTTGGCGTGTCGGACAAAGGCGGACTCGCGGAGTTCGCCAAGGCGCTGGCAAATCACGGTGTGGAGCTGCTCTCGACGGGCGGCACCAAGGCCACGCTCGAAGCAGCCGGTATGAAGGTGATGGCCGTGGAAGACTTCACCGGATCGCCGGAGATGCTCGATGGGCGTGTGAAGACGCTGCATCCGAAGATTCACGGGGGCATCCTCGCGCGCCGCGAGGACCCGAACCATCAGAGGCAGATGAAGCAATACGGCATCGAGCCGATCGACCTGGTGGTGGTCAATTTCTATCCATTCGAGAAAACCGTCGCGAAAGCGGGCGTGACGCTCGAAGATGCGATTGAAAACATCGATATCGGTGGACCGACGCTGGTGCGCGCGGCGGCCAAGAACTACGGCGACGTCGCGATCGTCGTGGATCCGATCGACTACGCCGAGATCGTCGCGGAGATGGATGCGAACGGCGGCGCGATCAGCCTCGACACCCGATGGCGCCTGGCGCGCACCGCATTCGCGCGGGTGACGGCGTACGATGTCGCGATCTCGAATTGGCTTGGCAGCCACAGCGGCGAAGGTGAGCCCTCCCCGCTCGGAGAAACTTACAGCCTCTCGCTGCCGCGCGAGCAGGGTCTGCGTTACGGGGAGAACCCGCATCAGCAGGGAGCATTGTACGGCCACTTCCTCGACGTCGCCGAGCAGCTTCATGGCAAGGAGCTGTCGTTCAACAACGTGTTCGATATCAGCTCGGCTGTGAACCTGATGCTGGAGTTTCAGAACGAGAAGCAGGCAGTCGTCGCGATTCTCAAGCACAACACGCCCTGCGGAGTCGGCGTCGCGTCGACCTTGAAAGCAGCGTGGGACAAGGCCTTCGAAACCGATCCGGATTCGCCATTCGGCGGAATCATCATTTCCAATCGGCCGTGGGACATGGAGTTTGCACGCGCCGTCGATGAATTGTTCACCGAGGTCTTGATCGGGCCGTCATTCCCGGACGACGTCATCGGGTTCCTGCGCAAGAAGAAGAACCGCCGCGTGATGCGGTTCCATCCGGAGAAGGCGCCGCGCCAGGAGTTCGATTTGAAGAAAGTGGTCGGCGGGCTGCTCGTGCAGACGCCGGACCTCGCGATCGAAAATCCGCGCGAAGGAAAAGTGGTTACGCGGCGCAAGCCGACGGACGCGGAGTTTCGCGCGCTTGAATTCGGGATCAAGGTCTGCAAGCACATCAAGTCCAACGCAATCGCGTTCGTGAACGAAGATCGAACGCTGGCGGTCGGTGGCGGCGCGACCTCGCGAATCGACCCGGTGTACGCAGCGCGCGAGAAGGCCGCACGCCTCAAGATGTCGCTCGCCGGCTCAGTGCTGGTTTCCGAAGCGCTGTTCCCTTTCCCCGATGGGCCCACGCTTGCGGCCGAAGCCGGTGCCACCGCGATCGCACAGCCGGGCGGCGCGGTCCGCGACGAGGAAGTTATCGCAGCCGCGGACAAGTACGGACTGGCGATGGTCTTTACCGGCATCCGCCACTTCCGCCACTAGGATGGCCCTACGGTGAGAGTCCTGGTCATTGGCAAGGGCGGCCGCGAGCACGCGCTGTGTTGGCGGTTGCATCAGAGCCAGAGCGTGTGGGGGCTGTTCTGCGCCAATGGCAATCCGGGAATCAATCAGCTTGCGGAGCCGGTGCCGATCTCCCCGATGGATTTTCCGGCGCTGGTCGCATTCGCAAAGGAAAAGAAAATCGATCTGGTCGTAGTAGGACCCGATGACCCGCTGGCCGCGGGCATCGTCGATGAATTCGTTGCTGCGGGAATCAAGGTCTTCGGACCGAGCAAGGCCGCAGCGCGGCTCGAGAGCAGCAAGTCATTCGCGAAAGAAGTAATGAAAGCGGCCGGAGTTCCGACCGCCGCGTACGAGGCCTTCGACGATGCGGCCGCCGCCCGCCGCTGCGTGTCCGATCGGCCGCTGCCGATCGTCGTGAAGGCCGATGGCCTTGCGCTTGGCAAGGGCGTCACCATCTGCGCGGATCGCGAAGCCGCACTCGCCGCCATCAGCGAGGCGATGGAAGGCGGCAAATTCGGCGCATCGGGACGCCGCGTGGTAATCGAGGATTTTCTCAAAGGCCAGGAGCTGTCGTTCTTCGCGCTGTGCGACGCCGACACTGCGATTCCCTTCGGGATGTTCCAAGACCACAAGCCCGTCTTCGATGGCGACAAGGGGCCGAATACCGGTGGGATGGGCGCGTACTCTCCGCCACCGCAGTTTCCCCCGGAGCTCGAGGACCGCATCATGCGCGAAGTGGTCGAGCCCACGCTGAATGAGATGCGGAAACGTGGGGTGCCGTTTCGCGGAGTGCTCTACGTCGGCCTGATGATCAACGGCGACGACATCAACGTGGTGGAATTCAACGCGCGCTTCGGCGATCCCGAATGCGAGCCGCAGATGATGCGATACGAGGGCGACCTGGGCGCGCTGCTGCTCGCCGCCGCGGAGGACAGGCTCAAGGACGCCACCGTGCGTCTCTCTCCGCGAAGCGCGGTGACCGTGGTGCTCGCATCGGCGGGATATCCGGGTGACTATCGCAAAGGCTTGCCGATTGCCGGAATCGAGAAGATTGAGGGCGATGCGCCATCGGAGGCCAAAGTCCGATGGGCAATGAAGAAGGTTCGTGTCAAAGTTTTTCACGCCGGCACCGCGCTCAAGGACGGACAGCTTGTGACCGATGGAGGCCGCGTACTGGCGGTCACCGCCATGGCGCCCACGCTGGAGCTTGCGGTTTCAAGCGCGTATGAGGCGGCTGAGATGATAGAATTCGAAGGGAAGTATATGCGGCGCGATATCGCCCATCGGGCGCTGTCGCGAGGGCAATAGCGAAGCCTTGTCCCGGCACGCATCCAGGTCAGTGACACATCCGGAGATCTTCAGCATCGACGACGGCATCGAGGCGCTGCGCAGCGGCGAGCTCGTCGTTTATCCAACCGAAACCTTCTACGGAATCGCCGCTGATCCGTTTTCGAAGACGGCGTTAAAGCGCTTGTTCGAGATCAAAGGACGCGCGGCGGAAAAGACCGTGGCGTTGATCGCAGCCGATACCCGATCGGCGTTTTCGATCGCTCGCGAGGTCCCTCCCCTTGCACGACGCCTCGCGGACAACTTTTGGCCGGGCCCACTCACCCTCGTCGTCCCCGCGCGGGTGGACATGCCGCCGGAGCTGGTCGGCCCGGGCGGTGGCGTGGGGGTTCGCGTATCTCCTCATCCGGAAGCTCATGCGCTGGCGGCGGGATTTGGGTGCCCAATAACGGCCACCAGCGCGAATCTCGCAGGGCAGCCGCCCGCGAAGACGCTTGCGGAGGCGCGCCAGGCTCTCGGCAAGAAAGTTAAAGTATACCTTGAAGGTGGCACGCTTGGCGCCTCGGCTCCAAGCACCGTGGTGGAAGTCGTCAACGGCGAATGGCGGATCATCCGCGAGGGCGCGGTCTCCAGGCGCCAGATCGCCGCGGCGCTGGCTGAAGAGGCATTGGAATGAACGAATTGAGGGCGCGGGTCGAACCGCTGCGTGGACTGCTCTATGATCCGCAAGCTGTCGGCGATATCTCGCGGGTCGTCGCTCCCCCTTACGACATTATCAGCGAAGCACAGCAGCGCGGGCTCTACGAGAGCAGTCCGTACAATATCGTGCGCCTGGAGCTGGGCCGGGATACGGATCGCTACACGGCGGCTAAAGCCACCCTGGATGAGTGGACCGCCGCGGGCGTGCTGCGGCGCGCGCCGCGTTCGGCGATGTATCTGTACACTCAGCGCTTCAACGTTGAGGACAGAAGTTTCGCGCGTACCGGTTTCGTCGTCCGTCTTCGGCTGGAGGAGTTCGCGCCGGGCAAGATCCTGCCGCATGAGAAGACCTTTCCAGCCGCCAAGGAAGACCGACTCAAGCTGTTGACGGCGACGCGCACCAATATCAGCTCGATTTTCGGTCTGTACTCCGGTGAGCATCGGGAACTCGATACACTCCGCGCGGAAGTGCTGTCGCGGGCGCCCAAGATTGAAGCTAACGACGCGCTTGGAATTCGCAACGAGTTGCGGACGATCGAAGCTCCGGCCGAGATCGCGATAGTACAGCGCGCACTCGAGGTGGGCCGCGTGCTAATCGCTGACGGGCACCATCGCTACGAGACTGCGCTGAACTATCGCAGACTGCGCCGGGCCACCGAGAATCCTCCCAGCCTTCGCGGCTTCGACTACACGATGATGACGCTGGTGGCGTGCGACGATCCCGGGCTGGTGATTCTACCGACTCATCGCATCGTCCATCGCTTGCGTCCGCAGGCAATCGAGTCATTCGCATCGCAGGCGCGTGCGGCTTTCGAGACCTGCGAAGTCGCGGAGCGAGATGCGTTGCGCAAGGGTCTCGTTCATGGCGGACGCGGCTCGCTCGCGATCGCACTGCGCGGGAGCCAGAAGTTCTTCCTGCTGCGGCTCAAGGATAAAGATGCCGTCGCGCGCGCGCTGCCAGATGTGGCGGCGGAGGTGCGAGGGCTCGATGTTACCGCGCTGCACACCCTCGTCTTCGATCAGTTGTTCTCCTTGAAGGCTGCGGAAATCCGCAAAGGTGGGAACATCGAGTACACGACCGATGCGAACGCGGCCCTCGATGCTGTCCGCGAAGGCCGGGCGGACGGCGCATTCCTGATGAATCCGCCATCGATCACCGACGTTGAGCGCGTCAGCGATGCAGGCGCGACCATGCCGGAGAAGTCGACCTACTTCTTTCCCAAGCTGCTAACCGGCCTGGTGCTGAATCCGCTCGATGACTGAGCCAGGGGTTCGCGATGAGACCCAGGCTTATTCTCGTGCGCCACGGTGAGACCGAGGGGCAGTCGAGCATCCGCTACCATGGCCGCACCGACGTCGCGCTCTCGGAGCTCGGTCGCTCGCAGATGCGGGCCGCTCGCGATGCGATCCATGCGCATCAGGGGCGGCTGGAATTCGCCCACGTCTTCGCGAGCCCGCTGGTGCGGGCATCGGAAGGCGCGCGCCTGATTGCCGGAGATTCCGCAGAGCTTTCCATTCTCGAAGACTTCGTGGAAGTGCACTTCGGCCTGTTCGAGGGGCTCACGGCCGAGGAAATTCGCGAGCGTCATCCGGACCACTACGCACAGTGGAATGCCGATCGGCTCGCGCCAAATTACACCTATCCCGGCGGCGAAAGCCGGGCTGCATTCATGGAACGCGTGGTTGGCGGCGTGGCGAAGATGCTCCAGCTTTGGCATCCGGAAGCTGGCAAGGCATCAACCGCGCTGCTGGTCGCACATCGCGGAGTGATTCGTACGACGGTGCATCATCTGACCGGCCATCAGCCGAACGTTGAGTTGGGATCGATTCAGATCGTCGAGCTGGATGGCATTTGGAAGCCTACGATGCTGGATCACGTGATCCACCTCAAAGGTCTGTAGCCTCCGCGATGAATCAAACCCTGCGGAGGACTGCCCACCATCGGCGATGGCACCTGTCGAGCGGCTTCGTGAACGAAAGGTCGGTGTAGGTCGCGATCATCCGGAACATCCCCGATGCCTGCGCCAGCAGGTCTATCGTGCAGGGCAGCGTGTAGCGAATGGGTACCACATCGCGCGTGACTACGCGGCGGCGCGAAAATTGGATTCTGCACGTGATCTCGAAATTCGAGTAGATGCCTGAATGCCACGGCATCGGGCGATGCATCCCGCGCACCCATACTCGCGCATCGCCAACCCGCAGCGATCGATTCCACAACTCGATTGGGCGCGTCGCTCTCATGCCGTCCTGGCGATCGATATCGATGCAGTACAGCCCTCCCCGCTTCAGTAACCGGCCGACGCTGTGGAGATGCGATAGGATGTCGCGATTTTCGGTCATGACCGGGAACGTCTCCGACATGAAGAATGCCGCATCGAAGGGCCGCTCCGGGATGCGAAAGCGTTCGATTGGCCGCCGGTAAAAGCGGATGCGATCGAGGCCCGCCGATTCTTTGCGCCCTGCCCCGATCATTGTGGCCGAGCGATCGATTCCGACCACCGTCGTCCCGCGCCGCGCGAGTTGCTGTCCATGGGGAGAGTTCCCGCATGCCAGGTCCAGCACCCGGTGCACCTCGCGACCCAGATGCTTGCGCCAGATGCGGCGCAGGAACCGCACTTCTTCGGCGATCTCGCGCGGCTCTTCCATGTGCACACGGCGGAAGATGTGCGGGAACTCGTAGACGCTGTGTTCCATGGGCGATGAGCTTTACCGGCGGCCGGCCTGTGCGCAATTGTGCGCTTGAGATTTTTCCAGAGGCGGCGCGATAATCCCGCGCAGCGACACGTTTGAACGATCGGTCAGGAGGCGGCGCACGATGGCGAAGCCACTCGAAGGAATCAAGGTAATCGAGATCGGGCAGGAGATTCAGGGGCCGTTCGCCGGCCTGTTTCTGGCCGACCAGGGCGCCGAGGTCGTCAAGGTCGAGAACAAGGAAACCGGCGACCTGAGCCGCTGGATGGCCGCATCGCTAATCGGCGGCCCTGACGTGAAGAACGCGGCGGTTTCGCACTATTTCATCGCGATGAACCGCGGCAAACGCAGCATCACTGCGGACCTGAAGAAGCCGGAAGCCATCGAAATCGTGCGCCGCATGATGAAGGCCTACGACGTGCTGCTCACCAACTATCGTCCCGGCGTGCTGGATCGCCTCGGACTTGGCTACGAAGAGGTCCGCAAGATCAATCCGCGTATCGTCTATGCGCAGGGCAGCTCGTGGGGACCCAAGGGGCCGTGGGTGATGCGTCCCAGCCGCGACACCCTGGCGCAGGCCGCCAGCGGGATCATGGCCAAGACCGGGATGCCCAACGATCCACCGCTCGCGGCGGGCATCTTCGTCGCGGACCATACGGGAGCATTGAGCCTCGCGGCTGGAATACTCGCCGCTTTGGTAGCGCGCGAGCGCACTGGGCAAAGCCAGAAGGTCGACGTATCAATCTACGGCACGATGATCGCGATGCAGGGGATGGAGATTAACTACACCTCGATCACCGGCGAGGAGCCCGAGCGCGCCGGACGCGGCCATCAGTTCCTGCACGGCGTATGGGGCGCGTTCCCGACCAGGGACGGACACATCTGCATCGCGGGCGTGGACGACAAGCGCTGGCCCGCTTTCTGCAAAATCATGGGAATCGAGAAGCTGCAAAACGACACCGAGTACGGCGACAATGTCGTCCGCAACTTCCACGGCGACAAGATCCAGGCAGTGCTCGACGAGATCTTCCCGACGAAGACCAGTGCCGAGTGGCTCAAGGAGCTGAACGACGCCGACATCCTCGCGACCGAAGTGGTGGACTACAAGACGATGCTCAAGAGCGAGCAGGCACGGGTGAATGGGTATCTGAAGGAGCTGGATCATCCGGTGGCGGGCAAGGTGTTGGTTACCGGGACGCCGGTATCGATCAACGGTGAAGTCGAGCTGGAGGCGAAGATGCCGCCCGAGCATGGTGCCAACACCGAAGAAGTCCTCCTGGAGCTGGGATATTCGTGGGAGGAGATCGGTTCGTTGCGCGAGTCGGGCGCGGTGTAAGCGGGATCGGGCTGAAAAGAATCAACGGCCCTCATTTGGCACGCAGCGCGCCACCGTCTCCCTCCGGGAGAAGGACTTCACGGTCCGGAATTGTTTCGACTGCGGCGGCTAATTCAGCTAAAAGCAGCGGATGCCTGAGCGCCACATCGTTGCGATGGGCGGCGGCGGGTTCTCGATGGATGGCGACAACCCGCTGCTGGACGATTTCGTCCTGTCGCTCGCGCGGGTCAAGAGGAGACCTCGCATCTGCTTTATCGGCACCGCGAGCGGCGACAGCGAAACCTATGCCGCGCACTTCCATGATTCATTCCCGCCCAAGCGTGCGCAGGCAACGCGCCTGAAGCTTTTCGATCGCACCGTCCTCGATCTGCGATCTTTCATCTTCGAACAGGACATTATCTATGTCGGCGGTGGGAACACCGCGAACCTGCTCGCGGTCTGGCGGGTGCATGGCCTCGATCGCATACTTCGAGCGGCATGGAATCGCGGGATCGTCCTGGCCGGAATCAGCGCCGGCGCGATCTGCTGGTTCGAACATGGAATCACAGATTCGTTTGGGCATCGTCCGCAGCGCCTCGACGACGGACTCGGCTTTCTGCGCGGCGCCTTCAGCCCTCACTATGACGGCGAAGCCGCCCGGCGGCCGGCGTTGCACAAGTTGATTCGCAAGGGCTTTCCCACGACCCTGGCGCTCGATGACGGCGCAGCGGCGCATTTCGTGGGGAAGCGGCTGCAGGAGATCGTTTCTTCCCGGCCCAAGGCGCATGCATTCCGGGTTTCGCTGCTAAGCGGCGCGGTAACCGAGGCGCCGCTGCCCGTGCGCTACCTGGGCGCTTGAGGACAATTGGCGCTTCTTTCCGTTTCGCCGCGTGCAACACCGTCGTAACATCGTGACATGGGCGCTCAAACGCGCCTAAAATGCTGGCTTTCGCGAAGGCGCAAGGAGTTCACGGACCGATGGCGGCATCAACGGCAATCAGTGACATCAAGGCGCGAGAGATTCTCGATTCACGCGGCAACCCAACCGTAGCAGTCGAGGTGCGGCTCTCGGGGGGCGCTGTAGGACACGCGGCCGTGCCCTCGGGCGCATCGACGGGAGTTCACGAGGCACTGGAACTTCGAGACGGCGACCCGAAGCGCTACGGCGGCAAGGGCGTGCTCAAGGCCGTCGCCAATGTGAACCAGGCTATCGCGGCGAAGCTCAAGGGCGCGGATGCAGCCAACCAGGGAGCGATCGATGACGCGCTGATCGCGCTCGACGGAACCGAGAACAAATCGAAGCTCGGTGCGAATGCGATGCTTGGCGTTTCGCTCGCATCGGCGCACGCCGCCGCGGCCGCGAACAATGTTCCGCTCTATCTTTATCTGAATCGCGATGCGCACGTGTTGCCGGTCCCGATGATGAACGTGCTTAACGGCGGCAAGCACGCTGACTCCAGCGTCGACATGCAGGAGTTCATGATCGTGCCGCAAGGCGCGCCGACTTTCGCCGAATGCATCCGGGCGGGTGCGGAGGTGTTTCACGCGTTGGCGGCGGTCCTGAAGAAGCTGGGGCATTCGACCAACGTCGGCGACGAGGGCGGGTTCGCACCGAGTCTCGGCAGCAACGAAGAAGCGCTCACGCTCCTCCTGGAGGCGATTGCCAAAGCGGGCTACAAACCCGGCTCCGACGTTGCGATCGCGCTGGATCCCGCGTCGAGCGAGTTTCACGAAAACGGCAAGTACGTGTTCGCGCGCGGCGACAAGAGCGAGCGCGATGCGGCCGGGATGGTCAAGTTCTACTCGGACTGGCTGAGCAAGTATCCAATCGTCTCGATCGAAGACGGGCTCGCGGAGGAGGATTGGGACGGATGGAAGCTGCTCACGCGCGAGCTGGACTCTCGCGTACAACTCGTCGGCGATGACTTGTTCGTGACCAATCCGAAATTCCTCGAACGCGGCATCCGCGAGAAGACCGCCAACTCGATTCTCATCAAGCTCAACCAGATCGGCACGCTCAGCGAGACGCTCAGAACGATCGAGATGGCGCGGGCGGCCGGCTACACCTCGGTCATTTCACATCGATCCGGCGAGACCGAAGACACCACGATCTCCGACCTGGCAGTCGCGTCGGGCGCGGGCCAGATCAAGACCGGCTCGATGAGCCGCGGTGAGCGCACCGCGAAGTACAACCGCCTGATGAAGATCGCGGACGAGCTCGGCTCGCGCGCCGTCTACCCGGGCGTGAAGGCCTTCCAGCGCGGAGCTGCGCGATGAGCACGCGGCCGCCCGTTGTCGCGCTGATCATCTTCGACGGCTGGGGCATCCGCGCCGATCGCGAATCGAACGCGATCGCGATGGCACGAACTCCCGTCATGGATCGGTTGCTCAGAACCCAGGCGCACACGGAAGTGCAGGCATCGGGTGATGCGGTCGGGCTGCCGGCCGGCATCATGGGCAATTCCGAGGTTGGGCATCTTACGATAGGTTCCGGGCGCGTCATCTACCAGGACGTGATGCGCATCACGAAGGCGATCGAGCGCAGCGAGTTCGCGTCGAATCGCGTGCTGCTCGACACGATAGCGAAATCACGCGGGCATACGTTGCACATCTGGGGGCTGCTTTCCGACGGCAGCGTCCACAGCCATATCGACCATCTGTTCGCGCTGCTCGACCTGGCGGCGAAGAACGGCGCCGACAAGATTGCGGTTCACGCCGTCCTTGATGGACGCGACAAACCGCCGCGTTCCGCCCTGCCCTTTGTCGATCAGCTCGAAGCGAGGCTGAAGCGGATCGGCTGCGGGCGAATCGCAACCGTGAGCGGACGCTACTACGCGATGGATCGAGACAAGCGATGGGATCGCACGGAGCGCGCATGGCGCGCGATCGTACAGAGTGAGGCGCCGCGGGTCACGTCAGCACGCGCTGCCGTTGAAGCCTCGTATACCGCCGACAAGGGTGATGAATTCGTCGAGCCGGTAGTGGTCGGCGATCCGATGCCGATCCAGGATGGCGACCAGGTCGTCTGCTACAACTTCCGCGCGGACCGCGCGCGGCAGTTGACCGCCGCGCTCACGCAGGCGGACTTCAATGGATTCGCGCGCCCGCGGATGCCCAAAATCGGCTACGTCTGCATGACCGAGTACGACCGCAGCTTCGGTCTGCCACTGGCATTCGGGCCGGAAGACATCCGGAACACGCTCGCCGAGGTGCTGGGCAAGGC
>DATJWT010000451.1:0-11700 GCA_035500975.1 Binataceae bacterium (SeqCode) | reverse complement strand
TTCCCCTTCGCGTCGACGATCGCGATGGTAGGAATGAAGCCACGATAGTAGCGCGCGACCAGTGCTTTCTGATCGGGTGACACGCGATTCAAATCGACGACCACGAAATCCATCCGGTCCTTGTATTGCGGGTACAACTTTACCAGTCGCTCCGCCTCGCGCGCGGTGTTCCAGCAGTTGGAAGTCCCGAAGAAAATGACGGTGGCTTTACCCGCCGCTTCGCCGGAGTCCATCGCGGAACCGGTGATCGGGAAGTTCGGACTCGAGTCATCGGTGAAAGAGAGATTTGGCGCAAGCTGCAGGTTGGATGCCGCCCACGCGTTGGCAACTAGTAGCAGTGTGGTAGCGAACACGACGAGGGTAGAAATCCTTTTCATTCCACAAACTAAACCAATCGCCCGCAGCGAAGGTTCCATACTCCCCGGTCACTCCCTTCCCTCATTCCGGGCGAAGTCGACGGCTGCCGTGCCACTGACCGTCGCATGCCTCGACCAGAGCATCTCCTCAGCGATTGTGTCGACTCACCGCGATTCGGTTTCTCATCGACGTCGGTCGAACGTCGCCCTCCGCAGAGAAAGACCGGTGAGGTTCGACTGCACGCTGACGAGTACAACCGGCTATCGGTGTGCGAAGTGCAAGTGGCATGAGATCCCTCGACTTCGCTCGGGATTACGGACTTGCGAGCGATTTCACCCCAGCAGGCGCTTGCTTGCGATGTCCGCGCCGGCGCGCATCGCCTTGAGCTTCTCCCACACGATCTCTTCCGCGACGTCACCCAGCCCGGTCGTCGTCTCGAACCCGCAATCGGTCCCGGCCATGACGCGATGCGGATCGCCGATCGCCTGCGCCGCGCGCTCCAACCGGTCCGCGATTACCTCCGGATGCTCAACGTAATTGGTCTTGGTGTCGATGACGCCGGTGACCAGCAGCATGTGGTCGGGCAGCGGCCTCTTGCGGAAGCATCGATACTCGTGCTGATGCCGCGGGTTGGCCGCCTCCAGCACCAGCGCGCCGACCCTGGCGGCATAGAGATGCGTCTGGATATCGTCGAGGGGTACGTCCAGATGGTGCGGCGCTTCGTAGTTGCCCCAGCACACGTGCAACCGCACGCGGTCGGCGGGCAGCCCCTCGATACCGCGGTTGATCGCCGCGATGCTCATATCGACGAACTCGATAAACTCCGACAGGGGCTTGTCTGCGAACAGCGTATGCCGTTCCATCGCAAGGTCGGGCGCATCGACCTGCAACACGAACCCGCTCTCGACGATGTGCCGATACTCAACGCGCAGCGCGTCCGCCAGCGCCGTCAGGTATTTCTCGAGCGTGTCGTAATGCTTGTTGTGCATCGCGGCCGCGATGATGCCCGGCGATGGCGCGGTCATGAACGGCTCCACGAATGACTTCGACTGTCCGCTCAGAACCTTCTTGAAGTCCGCGCATTCGCGCTCCAGCGGCCCGCGGTCCTGGTAACGAATTTCCCCCACCGCCGCCGGCGCGTGCATCAGGTCAACCATCTGTCGATCGCCCAGCCGCATATGCTCCAGGAACGAAGGGTAGGCCACGATGTCGCGCATGAACTGGCGTTCGCTGCGCCCGCCGAACCCGGCCATTCGGTCGCGCACATAAGTGAAGAAGCTCTCACGCGCCTGCTCGCCGTTGTTGCCGACATCGATTCCGGCTTCAAGTTGCTTTGCCACGACGCGGCGCGTGGATTCATCGACTTCATGCTGCAGCGCCACCGGATCGATTTTCTCTCCACGATCCTTGCGGACGAACAGCTCCTTCAGCTTCGCACTGCGCGGCAGGCTGCCCGCATGGGTGGTCAGGATTCGCTTTTCGCTGCGCAACATGATGACACCTGGATCTCCTACTGCTGTGCCGGGGACGGCGGAGGAGCGTACTGCACCTGGCTGCCGTTGTAATAGGGCTGATAGCCCGCGGGCGGCGGCTGGTAGCCATACTGCGGCGGACGATACTCGCCGGCGTAGCCCTGCTGGGGATATCCGCCGTAGCCGTAGTTCGGTGGTGCGTACCCGCCGCCATAGTTGGGCGGAGGATATGAACCGTAGCCCGGAGGCGGCGCCGATGCGTACGGGTTCTGCTGCGGTTGCTGCTGCTGCGACTGTTGCTGGCTCTTGTTCATCATCGAGCCCATCATCATGCCGCCCGCCACTCCCAACGCTGCTGCGCCCAGCGCTTCTCCGGTACTGGAACCGCTGCTGTTGTCGCTGCCCCAGTTGCCGGAGTTGTAGTCGATCGTATTCATGGTCGAATTGTGCATCTGCTTTTCGGTCTGTTCCTGGTTGGTCTGCAGCGTGTTCATCTCGTTGTAGCGCGCCTGCTGCTCGGCCATCTGGTTCTGATGATAGGTGTTGTAGTCGTTGCCGGCGTTAGGATGCTCCGAGCTGGAGGCACTCGCGGTCGATGACGTTTCGCTGCTGCTCTGCGGTTTCCATCGATCGTCGCTCGAGTTGGATGAACGCTGCCCCTGGTCACCGGAGCGATCGCGATCGCCGAACCTTCCGCCGCGGAAATTGCCGCGATCGAAACCATCGCTACGATCGCCGGATCTGCCGCGGCGGCTGTCGCGGTCGCGATCGAACTGCGCCTGCGCCGCCGGCGCAAATGCGATTGCCACAACTGCGATCGCCGCCAGCACCGTGGCTATCGAACGAATGAAGCCCCGATTCATCTTGGTGCGTTTCATGGCTTTGTCTCCTCTGCCTTCATGAATTCAATCCGTTTCGCATCCTTGGGCACCTGCGGCTGGAAACGGCTGGCGGGAATGTCCTTGGGAAACTTCCAGTTCGAGAGGACCGCGATGTACTCCGGCGAGCCGGGATCGGTCCGATGATTGATCACGATCTTGAGGGGAAGCGGTTTGCCGGAGTGCGCGACCCAGACCTGGAAATCGTCGGTCACCGACGAGTATGCAAGATGGTCGCACGGAACGCCGTTGACGTTGTTCACGCCAAGGTACCCGCTGTACACCGCGATCTTGCGCGGTCGCTCGCACGGATGAGTGTAGGCCAGGTCCGAAAGCGGCATCCTCAGGTGCTGTTTCTCGGCTACCTGGTCGAGCATCGCGTCGATCGTCGGCGGCACATCGATAGTTGCGTACACGTCGAATTTGGGATCGAACAGGGTGAGGCTGCTGTTCCCGTACCACAGATCCTTTCCGCCCAGGTCGCTGCGATAGATGATTGCCAGCTCGCCCGGTCGCTGCACCAGGTAGTCCATCGCGCCCGAGTACTGAACCTTGACGGTGGACGGCAGGACCTGGTCGAAGAGCACTTCAGCGTGGAAGCTGAGCGCATCGGCGGATTCCAGCGTCCGGCACATGCCGGTGAAAATTTTGTCCGCCGCCGGGTCGAGTGACGGCGGGTTGGACTGCTGCGCGCCGGCTGATGCGGACCACGCGCACACGATGAGCGCCAGCAAGAGCGCGGTTCGAGTGAAGACTTGCCGAGGTTTCATGGTTTGGCTCCCGGAACGCGATCCTACGTCAAATTTTCCCGAAAGGAGAACCTGTCCTTTCGGCCAATGCGCGATGAATTTGCCTGCCTTGTTAACCGAATGTAACGTCCCTCGGTAACAGCCGAGGTACACCATGTCGGAGTGGCACAAATCGATAACCCCAGCGCTCAAGGAATTCATCGCCGCCCAGAAAGTTTTTTTTGTCGCCACCGCGCCGCGCGAGGGGCGCGTCAACCTCTCGCCGAAGGGCATGGACACCTTCCGCGTGATCAGCGACGTCCGCGCCATCTATCTCGACATCACCGGCAGCGGCAATGAAACCGCCGCCCACCTGCTCGAAAACGGCCGCATCACGATTATGTTCTGTTCGTTCGACAGCAAGGCCGGGATTGCGCGCCTCTACGGTCGTGGCAGGACGATTCATCCCGGCGACGCCCAATGGAAAGAATATCTCGCGCAGTTCCCGTCGTATGAAGGCGTGCGCCAGATCATGGAAATCGACGTCGAGCATGCGATGACCTCGTGCGGCTACGGCGTGCCGCATCTCGAAAATCTCACCGAGCGCGACACGCTGAAAAAGTACTGGCAGCGCAAGGACAAGAACGCAGAAGACTATCAGCGCCGGCACAACCAGGTGAGCATCGACGGATTGCCGACGGGGCTGCCGACCAAATGAATCAGACCGCTTGGTAGATTTCGCTTGATAGTGGCAGACTTGCGCCAGATCGGGAGGGAACCTCATGGCGGGTCTGCTTGCTGGCAAAGTCGCAATCATCACCGGCGCCGCATCTGGAATCGGGCGCGCCGCGTCGCTCGTGTTCGCGCGCGAAGGCGCGCGCGTTGTTGCCGCTGACCTGTCCCAGGAGGGCGGCGCGCAAACCGTGCGCCTCATTCGAGAGCAGGGCGGGGCGGCGGAGTTCGTAATCTGCGACGTCGCCAAGGCTGCCGACGCCGATGCGCTCATCGCGGCTGCCGTGAAGCACTACGGACGCATCGATTGCGCATTCAACAACGCCGGCATCGCGGGCACCCAGACTCGCACCGCCGACTATACCGAGGACGAATGGGACCGCATCATGGCCGTCAACCTGAAAGGCGTATGGCTCTGCATGCGCGCTGAGATCCGCCAGTTCCTCGCGCAGCGCTCGCCCGGCGCGATCGTCAACACCGCCTCGGCTGCCGGCCTGGTCGCATCGCACTCGATGCCCGCGTATACGGCGGCCAAGCATGGCGTCGTCGGCCTGACCAAGTGCGCTGCCGTGGAATATGCGCGCCAGGGTATTCGCGTGAACGATGTATGCCCGGGCGTGGTCGATACTCCGCTGGTTGAAGGAATGGTCGCGGGAAAGCCGAAGCTTGCCGAACGCCTCGATCAGGTCGAGCCGGTCGGCCGCAAGGCTCGTCCCCAGGAAATTGCCGAGGCCGTCGTGTGGCTATGCTCCGACGGTGCATCGTTCGTGACCGGCGCTTCGATGTCTGTCGATGGCGGCCTGACCGCGGCCTGATCGATGGCGGCGCTCGATCCGTATATCGAGGCTTGGGACCTGCGCGAGCTGGTACGCAATGGCGACTTGCATCCACGCGAAGTCGCCGAGTTCTTCCTCGCGCGCATCGAACGTCACAACCCCACGCTCGGCGCATACATGACCGTAACGGCGGACCGTGCGCTGGCCGACGCAAAACGTATCGAGGCCGATCGCGCGAATGCCGCCGCCATGCCGCTCTACGGCATCGCCTATTCGCTGAAGGATCTCACGCCGACCAAGGACATAATCACGACCAGCGGGTCGCGAAATTACGAAAAGTCGCTGCCCGTCGATGACGCCGTCATCGCGGTGAAGCTCCGCGACGCGGGCGGCATCCTGCTCGGCAAGACCACCACCCCGGAATTTGGTGGACGTCCCACTACCGAGGGCGGGCTTTGCCCCATCGCTCGCAACGTCTGGAACCTCGACTACAACGCGGGCGGTTCCAGCGGTGGTGCCGCCGCCCAAGTCGCCGCCGGGTTGGGGCCGCTGGCGGAGGGCAGCGATGGAGGAGGCTCGATTCGCGGACCTTCCTCGAATTCTGGAGTTGTCGGGCTGAAGCCATCGCGCGGGCGCCTGAGCTATGCGCCGTTTCGCGGCGAGGCATGGGGCGGATTCGCGACCCGCGGGCCTATCGCGCGGACGGTGCGCGATGCCGCCCTGATGCTCGATGTCCTCTCCGGGCCGGCGATTGGCGATCCGTACTGGGCCCCGCCGCCGGAGCGGCCGTTCGTCGATGCGGTCAAGTTCGTTCCGCGCAAGCTCAGGCTGGCTGCCGTCGGCGAAACCAAGCTTGGCCCTGTCGATCGCGATGTCACACGCGCATTCGAATCCGCGTGCGACGCGATGGTCGAGATGGGGCACAGCGTCGAAGCGATCGAGCTCGATCCCGGCGCGATGCTGCTGGACTGCGCACGCTCGCTGATCAGCGTAGGAATCGCCGCGATTCCGATCGCCAATATGGAATGGGTCGATCCGGTCGTGCGCGAGATGTTTCGAGAAGGGCAGAAGCTCTCCGCCGCCGACTACGTGAACCTGGTCGCCGTGATGCACAACACGGCGCGCAAGATCGTCGAGCGGCTAGACCCGTTCGATGCGCTGCTCACTCCCACCATGACGAGGCCGGCGATGCGCAACGGTACGTTTCCATCGCGGCCCGAGCGCTACCTCGACGAGCTCTGGACCTGGATCGCATTCGAGTATCCTTTCAACGCGACGGGGCAGCCCGCGATCACGCTACCGGCCGGGTTCTCTGACAACGGGCTACCGATTGGCTTGCAAATCGTTGGCAGGCCGAACGGCGAGTTCGAATTGCTTTCGCTGGCCGCTGCGTGGGAAACGGCGCGACCGTGGAAGCATAAGCGCCCGCCGCTCTTCGCCTAGCTACTTCGACCCATCGCGGTTCGCGATGTACCGGATGAATCTCGGATCGCGCCGGTAGCCGACGTCGCTTACCGAATCCCAGAATTTCACCGCCCACCCATGCTCGTGCTCGACCAGCGCGGAGATTCTTTGCGCGCCCTTCTCGAAAAGCGCCCGGTTAACTCCCTGCACCAGGCGCCGCGCAATTCCTCTGCGGCGATACGGCGGCGAGACCGCGAGCCGGTAAATATTGCCGCGCCATCCGTCCCATCCGCCGATTACCGAACCGACGATGCGATCGTCGGCCGCCGCGACCAGCAACGTCGCGCTCGCTTCGCGCATCAGGGCATTCAACCCATCGAGCGAGTCAGTGAGGCTGGGAGTCGCATCGGCTTCTCGCCAAAGTTCCAGGATCGCGGGCAGGTCGTCTTTGCCGGCCGCTCGAATGGTTATTTCCGCCACGATTCACCTCGTTCGAGGCCACTGTAGCCGCGGCGGCACAACCGCACCAACGAGGACAGGGCCCGCGGTGCTTTCCTTCCTTGGTCCCGTTGTGTCTTTGTGGTTAAGTAACGAACGCGGGAGGCGGGCAGCCTCCCGCATTGCTGTCACGATTAATGGCTTTTCAGGAAACTCCCGCCGCGGTCACCTCGGAAGCGCCGCCTGTCAGGTCCGAACATCTCTCCTGGAAATTGAAGTTGCTCTACGGCGCGCCGAATTTCGCGGGCGCCGCGCTCATCATTCCGATTCTCGTCAACATGCCGAAGTTTTACGCCGACGTGGTGCTGGTGCCGCTCGGCTACCTGGCGATCGCGATCGCACTGGCCCGCTCCCTCGATGCGCTCAGCGATCCGGTCGTCGGCTGGATTTCCGATCGCACCCGCACCCGCCTGGGTCGCCGCCGCCCCTACATGATCGTGGGCGCGCCGCTGTGCGGAATAGCGTTCTGGAAGATGCTCAGTCCGCCGGCCGGAATGTCGGGCATGCAGGCCGCGCTGTGGTTTGGAATCTCGTTCACGCTGTACTTCCTGTTTCACACTATCTACGTGCTGCCGCATTATGCGTTGGGCCCGGAGCTGACGCTCGACTACAACGAGCGCTCCAGCCTCTTTGGCGTGCGCGAATCGTTCACGATCCTGGGCACCATCGTGGCCGCGGCGGCGCCCGGCGTGATGATGCAGACGCTGGGCTGGAACGAGCGGCAGGTGTTCCACGTTCTGGGCATCACCTTCGCGATCATCCTGACCACGTTGTACTGGCTGCTGGCATGGCGGGTGCGCGAACGGCCCGAATTTTCGGTTCGCGAATCCAATCCGTTCGTCCCGGGAGTCCGCCGCGCATTGCGCAACCGCCCGTTCCTGATTCTCCTCGCGAGCTACGTAGTGTCATCGATCACCGGCGCGATTCCGGCCACGTTGCTGCCGTTCTTCAACGCCTACGTGCTCCAGCCCAAGAATCCCGACCTGTGGCTTTCGTTCGAATTGCTCGGCTACTTCGGCTTCGGCTTCCTGGGCTTGCCGGTATGGGTTGCGGCCGCGAAGCGCTGGGGCAAGTTGCCGGCGTGGCTCGCCAGCTTCGTGATGAACGTCACCGGCGGCGGCGCCATGTACTTTCTCGGCAAGGGCAACACGACCGGCCTGATGATCCTGATCAGCTGGGCGGGCGCGGCATTCGGCGCCGGACTGTTCCTCGGGCCCTCGATGCAGGCCGACGTCATCGACTACGACGAGCTTTACACCGGCAAGCGGCGCGAGGCGCAGTACACCGCATTCTGGAGCATCCTGCCGAAGTTCGTCGCCATCCCGAGCGCCGTGGTGCCGATCGCGGTGCTGGCCGAGATGGGCTACGTGCCCAATGCCGTTCAATCTCCCCAGGTAATCTTCGCCATCAGGGCGATGTTCGCGCTGCTGCCCGCGTTATTCGCAGTGCTGTCCTTCATTATTGCGTACAGATTTCCGATCACCGAGGAAACCCATCGTGAAATACTCGACGGCATCAAGCGGCACGAGGAAGGCGCCGGCGCGTTAGATCCTCTGACCGGCCGCAGCGTACCTGCTCCGCACGCGGGCCCCGTCGATGAAGCAACCGGGTGGTTCCTGGACAATTTCTCGGCGGGCGAACTGCGCCGCTACCTGAAGTACGCGGGTTCGTCGCCGATTCGGGACGTGATGATTTCCGCGCTGGTCGCGATTGGGCTTTCTGTCTTCGCCGCCGGCTACGCGTACTCCTGCGTGCGCGGGGCAGAAACCGACCCCGGTGCGCTGGCCTCGCTGAGCGTGGTTGCGGCGGGCTTTGCGCTGGCGGTGTTCGTCTTCCACCTCCTGCGGATCAGCGCTGCGCGCAAGCTGAGCGAAGGCGCGGTCCCTCCCGCGACTATCCGCGCGCATCTCGACGCCGCGGAACCGCTGTAGCGCTGCGACTTCCCATCCCAGCGTAGTTAGCGGATTTCTTTACCGCTTCGAACACGAGGTATGACTCCACCTCGCGCACACGACAGCCACCGAAGATGCTCTTCAGTTTGTTCTCGTACCATCGCCTGCGTTTAGTGACCAAATAGAGTGTCCCACCGACTGCCAATCGATTGAAGCCTTTCTCGATGAGCAGTTTCGGTAGCGAGAAATTGACGTGGTACGGTGGGTTGCAGATGATCTTGGTAAACCCAACTTCATGCAGGTTCTCGAATGCGTTGCTCAATAGCACGGTGACTCCCGTCACTTCGTTGAGGGTCACATTTCTCAGCGTGCACTCGATGGCGGCTGGATCGTTGTCGAGCATCCAGACACGGTGCGCCCCGACGACTTTGGCGGCGTAGATTCCGACGAGGCCGTAGGCGCATCCGAAGTCGAGAACCCTGTCAGCTGGTTCGAAGTGGATGCAAGAAAGCATCGCCAGCGTTCCGCGGTCCAACTTTCTCGGTGAGAACAACTCAGCCGCGGTTTCAAACCGCAGATCGATATCACCTACCTTTGCGTGGATCGCATGCGATAAACGCAAGTTGACCCCCTCCTTGTCGGGAAGAGAGGAGAGAAACGCGTCAGATCAACCCGGCGGACAATGCTGCGGCGCGCGCTGCGCCTATCAGCGCGGTGCTGTCGTTCAGAATCACTTTGATCGGAATCCTCTCCAGCAATTCGCTCATGCGCCCTTTGCGCAGGAAGGCTCCCATGAACGCCGGGCCTTCAAGATGGTTCAGGATTCGCGGCGCGATTCCGCCTCCGATGAAGATGCCGCCTGTCGCCATGATCTTGAGTGCCAGGTTGCCGGCCTCGGCTCCATAGGCGGAAATAAAGATTCGCAGCGTCATCTCGCATAGCGCCGATTTCTTTTCCGTGGCCGCGGTGACGATGGTCGCGGCCGGGTTGCCACTCTTGAGCGCTTCCGCGAGCCACGGCTCCTCATGGCCGTGTCCGCTCTCGCGCAGAAAGCGGTAGATGTTGAAAAGTCCGGCGCCGGAGAGAACTCGCTCCCAGCTCACGTGCGTAAATTGCTTGCGCAGCCAAACCAGCATCTCGGTTTGCAATTCGTCGGCAGGCGAAAAATCGGCGTGCCCGCCTTCGCATGCGAACGGATGCCAGGTCCTGCCATCGAAGAAGAGCCCCGCTTCTCCGAGCCCGGTTCCCGCCGATATTACCGCCGCATTTCCCCTGGCGTCACTCGCACCCGGATTGAGAATCGCGAAGTCGGTTTCGTTGAGGACAGCCACCCCGTGAGCGTTCGCCTCGAGATCGTTGATGACCGCGACACGCTCGATTCCTGCGACCTGCGCGAGCGATGCACCATCGACTACCCATCCGAGATTGGGCATATGGGCGCGGCCGTTGCGCACGGGCCCCGCGATCCCGAAGCAGGCGGCGGTGAGCCGCTCCACGCCGTCCTTCAGGAATTGAAGGAGAGCACTTTCGAGATTCGGATGCTCGCGCGTGGGGTAGATACGCTCGAGAACGAGCTGGGGGCGCCCGCCCTCGACCGCAAACGTCGCGATGCGCGCGTTGGTGCCGCCGATATCACCCGCCAGGATCATTCAGGCGATGATACGCCAATGACGGCCCTCGCGCTCCATCAAGTGATCCGACTCCTTCGGTCCCCAGGTGCCGCCGGCATAGTTGGGGAAATCGCGCGGCGGCAGCGCCTTCCACACATCCAGGATGGGCTCGACCACGCGCCAGCCCGCTTCCACCATGTCATCGCGCTGGAACAGCGTCGGATCCCCAACCATGCAATCGAGCAACAGCGTCTCATATCCGGTCGCCGGCGCGGCGCCGAAATATTGCGAGTACTCGAAGCTCATGTTGACCGCACCGAGCGTCACTGTGGGTCCGGGAACCTTGGCGCTGAAGCGCAGCGAGATGCCCTCGTCGGGCTGGATATGCATCACCACCATGTTCGCCGACATCTCGTCGATGCCCGCTTCCTGGAACAGCAGCTTGGGCGCGCGCTTGAACTGGATCGCGATCTCGGTGACCCGCTTGGCCATCCGCTTGCCGGTGCGGACGTAGAACGGTACGCCGGCCCATCGCCAATTATCGATCGCCAACTGCACCGCGACGAAAGTCTCGGTCGCCGATTCTGGATTTACCTGCTGCTCGGTGCGATAGCCTGGCTCCGTTTTGCCATCGATCGTCCCCGGGCCGTATTGCCCGCGCACCGCGTGCGTCAGCACCGCCTCGGGCGAGAGCGCCTGGATCGCATGCAGCACCTTGGCTTTCTCGTCGCGGACCGCCTCTGAGTCGAACGAGATGGGCGGTTCCATCGCGGTCATCGAGACCAGTTGCAGCGTGTGATTGGGCACCATGTCGCGCAGCGCGCCCGACTGATCGTAGTAGCCGCCGCGAAGCTCCACCCCGACCGTTTCCGCCACGGTTATCTGCACATGGTCGATATAGCGGCGGTTCCACACCGGCTCGAAGATGCCGTTGCCGAAGCGGAACACCAGCATGTTCTGCACGGTCTCTTTGCCGAGATAGTGATCGATTCGGTAAATCTGGCTCTCATCCAGCGTCTTCTTGATTTCCTTGTTGAGCGCGCGTGCGGAGTCCAGGTCGCGGCCGAACGGCTTCTCGATAATCACCCGCCGCCAGCGACCGTTTTCTTCGATACTCAGACCGGACTTGCCGAGCTGGCCCACTATCTCGCCGAAGAACTGCGGCGCGGTCGCAAGGTAGAAGAGATAGTTGCCCGGCGTCCCCTGCTTCTGGTCGACCTCCGCGAGCGCCGATTTCAGCTTCTGGTACAGCGCCGCGTCCTTGAAGTTCCCGGAGACGTAGTACACGCGCTCGTCGAACCAGCTCCACAATTTCTCGTCGACCTTGGAAGTCGCGAACTCGTGGATATCGGT
>DATJWT010000450.1:0-7696 GCA_035500975.1 Binataceae bacterium (SeqCode) | reverse complement strand
CGGCAGGCCGACCTGCTGATGGTCATCGGGACCGTCACCGTCCGCCAGGGACCGATCCTCCGACGCGTGTACGAGCAGATGGGCGAGCCCAAGTGGGTGATGGCTTTCGGCGCGTGCGCTTCCACCGGTGGCTTTTACGACAACTACTCGACGCTTCCCGGCATCGATCGAATCGTGCCGGTTGACGTGTATGTGCCCGGATGCCCGCCGCGCCCCGAGGGCGTGCTCGACGCGCTGATGGCGTTGCAGCGGAAGATTCAGGGTCAGAAGCAGAAACTGCTCGACAAACACCAGGCGGCATAAACCAACCGCGTCCGTAGAT
Organism: Binataceae bacterium (SeqCode); assembly: GCA_035500975.1. Classification (GTDB taxonomy): domain Bacteria; phylum Desulfobacterota; class Binatia; order Binatales; family Binataceae; genus JAFAHS01. The sequence goes on along the minus strand of DATJWT010000450.1, from coordinate 7,374 downwards.
CCCGCGATGGAACGAATTCTCACGCGATGGCTGGATATCCCTGATATCCGTAAGCTCGATGTGTACGAAGCGAACGGCGGCTACCAGGCCCTCCGCAAGGCGCTGTTCGACATGAAGCCCGAGGAGATTATCAACGAGGTCAAGAACTCGAATCTCCGCGGACGCGGCGGCGCCGCATTCCCCACCGGCACCAAGTGGAGCTTCATTCCCAAGGATTCAAAGAAGCCGGTGTACCTGTGCTGCAACGCCGACGAGAGCGAGCCGGGGACTTTCGCCAATCGCTACCAGCTCGAATTCGATCCGCACCAGGTAATCGAGGGAATCCTCATCGCGTGCCGCGCGGTCAACTCGCACGTCGCGTACATGTACTTCCGCGGCGAGTTCACGCATCAGAAACGCATCATCGAGACCGCGCTCGCGGAAGCGCGCGCCAGGGGCTACCTCGGCAAGAACATCATGGGCTCCGGCTTCGACGTGGAGATTTATACGCATCGCGGCGCAGGCGCCTACATCTGCGGCGAGGAAACCGGTCTGCTCGAATCGCTCGAGGGAAAACGCGCCTATCCGCGCAACCGCCCGCCGTTCCCTGCCATCCAGGGCGCGTTCGGCTCGCCCACCGTCGTCAATAACGTCGAGACACTTTCCAACGTCCCGTGGATCATCAAGAAGGGCGCGGACTGGTACAAATCGATCGGTCCCGAGAAAAGTCCGGGGCCGAAGCTGTTCTGCCTGTCGGGCCACGTGAACAAGCCCGGGCTCTACGAACTGCCGATGGGTTTTCCGCTCAAGGACCTCATCTATGATGTCGGCGGCGGAATCATCAACGGACGCAAGCTCAAAGCCGTGATTCCCGGCGGCGCATCGTTTCCGCCTTTCACCGCGGCCGAAGCGGAAAAGGTCATGATGGATTTCGATTCCGTCCGCGCCGCGGGCTCCCTGATGGGTACTGCGGGCGTGATGGTGATGCACGACGATACCTGTATGGTCGATGTGCTCCGCACCGTCGCGCACTTCTTCCATCACGAGTCCTGCGGCCAGTGCACCCCGTGTCGCGAAGGCTGCGGATGGATCGAGAAGCTGATGGTCGACATGGAAGCGGGGCGGGGCAAGCAGTCGGACATCGACCTGATGGTCGACATCGGGAACAAGATGGAAGGTAACACCATTTGCGTGCTCGCGGACTCGCTCTCGATGCCGACGCGCGGGTTTATCACCAAGTTCCGTTCCGAATTCGAAGACCACGTGCGGTTGGGACGATGCCCGTTCCGCGACCGCGATGGGCGCCTCGCGCCGCCCTCACATTCAGCGTACGAGGAAGAGCACGCCTAAGCGGGGACGCAGATGCCGAAGCTCACGATAGACGGCAAGGAAATCGAAGTCGCCGAAGGCCTCAACCTGGTGCAGGCTGCGGACCAGGCCGGAATCGAAATTCCGCACTACTGCTACCATCCCGGGCTGTCGATCGTCGGCAATTGCCGGATGTGCCTGGTGGAAGTCGAAAAGGCCCCCAAGCTCCAGATCGCGTGCAACACGCGCGCTGCCGAGGGGATGGTCGTTCATACGAAGAGCGATCGTACCAGGACCGCCCAGAAGGCGGTGCTCGAATTCCTGCTCATCAATCACCCGATCGACTGTCCGGTCTGCGACCAGGCGGGCGAGTGCAAGCTGCAAGACTACTACATGGACTACGACCAGCAGCCCTCGCGCTTCTCCCTCGGCAAGAAGAACAAGAAGGGCAAGGCGATCGATATCGGCTCCGACGTGATGCTCGACCAGGAGCGCTGTATCCTGTGCGCGCGCTGCACCCGCTTCTTCGACGAGGTCACGCATACCAGCGAGCTGGCCATCTTCGGCCGCGGCGATCACAACGAGATCGATCACTGGCCCGGCAAGCCCATCAACAACAAGTACGCCGGCAACGCGATTGATATCTGCCCGGTCGGCGCTCTCACCGAGAAGGATTTCCGCTTCCGGATGCGCGTATGGTACCTGCATCGCACTCCTTCGGTGTGCGGCGGATGCGAGCGCGGATGCTCGATCGATATCCATCACAACCGCGGCCGTATCTACCGCTACAAGCCCCGTCACAATCCCGACGTCAACAGCTACTGGATGTGCGATGAAGGCCGGCACAGCTTCACCGCGTTGCAGACCGAGACCCGCCTGACCGCTCCCCTCCATCAGTCTCAGGACAAGCTGGTGCCCGAACGGTGGACGGAGGCGGTGCGCCGGGCGGCATCGCAAATCATGGAGCTCGGCAACAAGTCGGGCGCCAACGCCATCGGTGCGATCGTCGGAGCGCTCTCAACCAATGAAGAAGCATTCGCGCTCAAGCGCCTGCTCAAGGGGACGATCGGCTCCGAACGCATCGCCGGACTGAACTGGTCGCTCGAAGGCACCAGTGCCGACGATGAGCTGCTGATCCGCGCCAATAAGAACCCCAACACGCGTGGGCTTCAGGCGATGGGAATTTCCTTCGATGCTATCGACGACCTCGCGCGCGCCGTCGCCGCGGGCGAGTTGAAGATGCTCATCGCGCTGCGCGCCGACCTGGTGAGCGTGCTTGGAGAGCGGGAGTTCCTGCGGAAGTTTGGCGCGCTCGACTACCTGCTGGTGCTCGACACCGATGCGAACCAGACGGGGCAGATGGCTAACCAGGTCTGGCCCATCGCTGCGTATCCCGAGATCGAGGGCAGCTTCACGAATTTCAAGGGACGCGTTCAGCGCCTCCACGCGGCGTTCCCGCCGCCCGGTGAAGCGATCTCCGGGGTCGAGGCCATCGCACGCCTCTCGAACGCCCTCGACGGCATCGAGCGGCCCCGTGCCGCCGCCGCGGTGTTCACCGAGCTGGCCGCCGAAGAACCGGCCTTCCGCGGTCTCACCTTCGACCTCGGCCCCCACGGCAAAGATCTCTCGGCCTGAAGAAATCCGCAAATTGCGTGGATTTCGCCGGAGCTGATCTCAATCTGCGTATTTCGCGGATTATTCTTATTCGTCCTTGGCCGCGTACACGATCTCGATCGATGCGAGGTAGGTAAGCAACTGCAGCGCGAGCGTCTCGCAGTGCTTCGCCTGGCGCGCCTTTGCCGCGGCCTCTATCTTGCGGCCGGCCTCCGTAATCGCATCGATCCCGAAACTCCCGCCCTCGCCGATAAAGCGATGCGCGGTGGTGGCGATCGCCTCGAAATTCCCGAACCGGGAATTGCTGACGATGCTGTTCAGGTCGCCGCGTTTGCGTTCGAGAAATGCCGGGATCAGATCGCTCAGTCCCGAATCGATTTCAATCCTGATTTTTTGACTCATACTTCCTGCGAGGAACGTAAAACGCCTGCCGCCCCTCCATCAAGCACTGCTTCCCGAATTGCGCGCAGCAAAGTCCCGCGTTTCACCGGCTTGGTGATGTGCAGATCGCATCCCGCCTCGAACGTGCGCCGCTTGTTTTCCTCGAGAGCGGCGGCGGTGACCGCCAGGATCGGGGTGCGGGGGCGCTGATGCTCCCGTTCCCAGCGCCGGATCGTACGCGTCGCTTCGTAGCCGTCCATTTCCGGCATCTGGATGTCCATCAGCACCAGGTCGTACTCGAACGTCTCGAACTTCTCGATCGCGATCTTCCCGTTCTCCGCATCATCGATCCGGTACCGCGTGTTGCGCATGTAGTTATGGACCAGCAGCCGGTTGTCGGGAGAATCGTCGGCCAGCAGGATCCGCAGCGGACGGTCCACTATCTCCGCATCCTCGCCGCTCGGAGTGGAACCGGCATTGGCGGTCGCGACCGAGGCGGTCTCGTCCTGGTAGGCGAAATTCGCCGTGAAGCCAAAGATGCTCCCGTGGCCCAGTTGGCTCTCGACCCAGACCTTGCCCTCCATCAGCGCGACCAGCCGCTGCACGATCGCCAGTCCCAGTCCGCTGCCGCCGTACTTGCGGGTCGTGGAGGAGTCCGCCTGCGTAAAGGCGGAGAACAACGTTGGGAGCTTGTCGGGGGCGATTCCGATCCCGGTGTCGATTACGTTGAAGCGGACGCACGCCGGGTTCATCGAGCCCGGATCGCGCTCGGCGCTGACCCGAACCTCGCCGCGATCCGTAAACTTGATCGCGTTGCCTATCAGGTTGATCAGGATCTGCCGCAGCCGAAGCGAATCGCCGACCAGCTTGGTATCCACGTCCGGCGCGATGTCGATGGTCAACTTCAGGTGCTTTTCCTGCGCCCGCACTGCCAGTGTCTCGACGCACCGCTCGATCGTGTCGCGCAGGTCGAACGGGATCTTCTCCAGCGAGAGCCGGCCGCTCTCGATCCGCGCCAGGTCGAGAATGCTGTTAATCAGCTCCAGCAGCGCGTTGCCGTTGTTGATGACCGTTTCCAGGTAGTGCACCTGCTCCGGCGCCAGCGGAGTTTCGGCGAGCAGGTCCGCCATCCCGAGCAGCGCGTTCAGCGGGGTCCGAATTTCGTGCGACATGCTCGAAAGGAATTCCGACTTGGCGCGCGATGCCGCCAGCGCCTCTTCCCGCGCCGCGATCAACGCGTCCTCGCTCTTCTCCCGCTCGCGCAACGCCTGTTCGCGCTCGACGATCTCGCCGCGCAGGCGCGCCTGGCTCTCCTGCAGCGCCATCACGTGCTCCCGCAGCTCGCGCCTCTGATGGACCGTCAGCGAGGCGAACACTTCGCCGATCGCGATCGCCGCGCCCATGCTGATCCACTGGATGCTGGCCATCTGCGCGCTCGGCGGAACAAACGAGTCATAAGTTACGAACGTCGCGAGACCGACCAGGCCGACCAATGCTTGCCACGCCATTCCCCACGGCAAGACCGCGCCGTCCGCAATCACGATGCCCATGATGACCAGCGAGATAGGCTCCGATTCTCGGTAGATGAGCGCGAGCGGAAGCATCATGAGCATCCACACGGTGCACAGGCCTACTTCGATCGGACGCCATGCACGGCGAATCTGGTCGAAAAACGGAACGAAGCACAGCAAGGCCCCGCCAATGATACTCACTAGATGAAAGGGCAGTGCGTTTGCGTCGCTCGGAGCTGATGGAGGCGGCGGCCTGACCGCATACGCCACCATGAAGGCGAGCAGCACGAACCCGCCCATTCGCATGAAGCGGACCTCGGCGTCGCTGGCGCTTCCGCTCTGAGCCAATGCCGGAACGCCGGCGCCTGCCTCCGATGAATTCCTTGCGGGATCGTCCTGACCCAAAAGCCGCGCGCCTCGATCCTCGGTCGCTCGCGCGGAAGGAGAGGCTTTCTCGGAAGCGGCGGTTTTGGGTGACGCTGCCAAATCGTCCGTCTGTCGGATTAGTTGACGCTTTAGTCAATATACCGCATTGCTGCCGCCTGGTGAAATAATTGGTGCTAATACATTTCTTGGTGCCTCTTGGGTGCTCGCGAGCCCCAATGGCAGCCAAAAATAGCGGTCAAAGCTTCCGATCGACAGAGATTCGAGAGGGTAGGCGAGCCGCCGCGTGGGACGGCCCGCCCCGAGGAGGTCCGGTTACTACGGTGCTGCCCGCACCATCGAGTCAGTGGTGAAGAAGTCGCGGTTCACTGCTCCCATGTTGATGTACCAGCATTCGCGTTCCGGCGTGTTCTGGCCCGGCAGGTAGCACATCGTAGCCAGGCCCGATTGCACATCCGTGGCCGCGGCTCCCACGACGAACGCCCGCTTGAACGGATAGATGGCGACGCGCGCGTCAGGAACCGGACGATCGCGGTAGGTCAGCCAGTAGATATGGTCTTGCCAGAGCTGCCCTCTGGCATCGTACAAGTCGACGTAGGGTTCGAACCACATCTCGGAGTCGATATAGAGCAGCGACTTCGAATGCAGCGCCTGCCCGTTGTTGGCGTTCCATCGCGGCTGCGTCTGGATGATGTAAAGCGGGCGCATCTCCCAATCCTCGGGACACGCGCTGGCTCCGCCGTCGGTCTGGCAGGTTATCTCCGGCGAATGCACCGCATTGATCGAAGCAAGCATCGTTTTCTGTCCGATGAATTTGTAGTCGTATTCTTCGATCTTGGCGTTGAAGCCCGAGTAGTGGTCGGGATCGTAGGCGGTAGGATTGCCCCCGCCGGCCACCGCATCACTCATGATTCCTTCGTTCAGGCGCCGGACGCGTCGAGCTCCGGTAATCCATTCCCAGATATCGTCGGACTTCTTTGGATTCTCGTAGCGGTAGCGAATAAATCCGGCGCCGCGCAGATTCTCCGGGGCCAAAATCGGGTACAAGCCGAATAGCCAGTAACGATTGGTCTTCTTGTAATCGGGGTCGATCGGGATTGGATCGACCTCGGTCCGTCCGACCTCGTCATAACCCGCGTAGTGTCCGATCTGGTAGTAGTCGAGCACCCTAATGGGCTTGTTGCGCCCCGTGTAGACGTCGCTGCAATCGTAGTAGCGCAGGTCATAGTCGTCGCTGGTGATCGGCCGGAACGCGTTGTTCCACATGATCTTGGTCGCGACGCTGGGATCGTTTGGATCGAGGAATGGAAACGGCTGCCCCGCGACGTAGTTGACCATCGTACGTCCATCCGGCGAGAGCCTGACCTGCTGCGCGTATTTCTCGGTCGCGTCGCGGTACGGCGGCGGCCATTCGATACGTTCCGACGGCACGATCTTCATCGTCATCCCGTTGATTACCTTGTAGTAAACGCCGGGCGAGACCAGGGGCTTGACCTTGTACGAGTTGTTAAAGGTGATCGTGTCCCCCGGCTTTACCCCGTAAGGGTTGTCGGCCTTCGCCGCGGCGGTGTTTGCAGACGGAGCCGGCGCGTTCGATGTGCCCGCGGCTAACGCCGGAAGCGGCATCAGCGCCAGGGCCACGATCATCGCGGCGACCAGTGCGGGACGGAAGTGGGCGACTGCATCTCTCGGCATGACGTAATCCTCCTTGGGCCCGCTTGGGCCTGAATGGAAACGCGATGCCGCGCTGAACCGCCACGGACTGCCCCTTTGCTTACCAGAACAGGACCCGCAATCGGTCACGGTCCCGGCGAAGGCATCTAATCCAAGTGACGCGATTCAGTCAGCGATTGTTCAGCCCTGGAAGATGAAAAACACCGGAAACGATTTGAGCGTTTCTAATGGAACGATTCGCTACTCGTAGGTCGCGCGCAGCGCGAGATCGAAATCCTCGATCAAATCGTCGCTCGTCTCCAGCCCCACCGACAACCGCACCAGCCCCTCGCGGATTCCGGCGCGCGCGAGATCTTCTGCCGCCATGCCCGAATGCGAGGTCGTGACCGGCCGCGTGATCAGCGTTTCCACGCCGCCCAGGCTCGGCGCGGAAATCGGAATCGTGATGTTCGCGATGAACTGATCCGCCATCTCGACGCCGCCTTCCAGCTCGAAGCTCAGCACTCCGCCGAATCCGTCGAGG
>DATJWT010000449.1:0-8235 GCA_035500975.1 Binataceae bacterium (SeqCode) | reverse complement strand
GGGAGAACCGTCTCGAAGTCGTTCTGATCGTATGACCGCATGGTTTTCGCCTTGAATAGCAGCATTATTTCCGGCGCCAGATACGGGGTGTCTTGCTGCCCCTTGCAGCCGATAGCGTCGAGGCGCCGTCGAATTCGCGCGTCGCGCCGATACCACCATTCAGCCCCATCGGATTCGCCAAACATGATCTGGAAAGACATTTCCGACTTCCCGACCGGATAGGCGTTGACTTGATGAATCGGGAGCTCCAGCCGCTCGGGGGCCTCCCATTCCGTTATGGTTCCCTCACGCCACCGTATTCGGCCCGCGTCACGCTGCCCATCTCGCTCGCTAGGCTTCCAGTCGGCTATTGTTCCGCGCCCCGAGAGTCCCTCCGGGTGGGGAACGATCTTTTTGAGTTCAAAGCCGGCCAGCGCTGGATGGAGCAACATCTGATCACGCCGCAGGACCAGCACGTCAACGTCATGATGCGCCCGGCTGACCCTGCCCAAACGAAAATCGATCGCCCATCCTCCCGCGATCCACCACGGTGCCTCGAAAGAATGGAACGCCGCCGCAACCTCGAATACGTCCTCGAGTTCGCTCACGTCGCGGCCGCCGCCATCCGCTTCGGACTCGGTTGCGCGTGACCCAGGATTGGATGGGGAGTGTAAGGCTTCTCCAGCTCCGCCACTTCCTCGGCCGTTAGCTTGATCGCCACCGCGTCGATCGATTCCTTCAAATGCTTCAGCTTGGTCGCTCCAATTATCGGCGCAGTCACGCCGGGCGCCTGCAGAATCCATGCGCACGCGATTTGCGACGGCGTCACTCCGCGCTGCTTGGCGATTTTCTCGACCGCGCCCAGCACCTCGAAATCGCTCTCGCGGAAATACATGTCCTTGGCGAACTCGTCTGATTTCGCGCGGGTCGTCTCTCCTCCCTTGTCGGCCGCGGTGCGATTTCCCGCCAGGAACCCGCGCGCCAGTGGACTCCAGGGAATCAGGCCGACGCCCTGGTCGAGGCAGAGCGGGTTCATCTCGCGCTCTTCCTCGCGATACACGAGGTTGTAGTGATTCTGCATCGACACGAATCGATGCCATCCGTTTTCCTTCTGAATGAACAGCGCCTTGGCGAATTGCCACGCCGCCATCGAGCTCGCGCCGAGATAGCGCACCTTGCCGGCACGCACCAGCGAATCGAGCGCTTCCAGCGTTTCTTCCAGCGGCACCGTGAAATCAAAGCGATGGATTTGATACAGGTCGATGTAATCCATGCGCAGGCGCTTCAACGATGCATCGCACGCCTCGAGAATCGCCTTGCGCGAAAGTCCGCCCCGATTCTGCCCCGATGCCATCGGCCCGTAGACCTTGGTCGCCAGCACGATCTCGTCCCGATTCGCCATTTCGTTCAGCCATCGCCCCGTGACCTCTTCGCTCACTCCCACCGAGTACACGTTGGCCGTGTCGAAGAAATTGATTCCTGCCTCCAGCGCCTCGGCAAAATGCTCGCGCGCCTGGTCCACCGTCAGCACCCAGTCGCGCCATTTCTTGTCTCCATAGCTCATGCATCCAAGGCAGATGCGTGATACCGACAGGCCCGTGCGTCCGAGTTTTGCGTACTGCATGATTTCTTCCTCGTCGCGCGGAGAGAATTCTCCGCGTCCGCTCTGATGAGTTGTGAAACGAGACTGCTTTCGCCCAAACTCCGGCGGCGCCGTGCGCCTGTCAAGAGCCGCCTCGTTTACCGCGGAGTCGGTTCGGCAACTGCGTGACGAGCGGGGCGGGGATCGTATCCGTGACTTTCCATGTATCGCAGCCGGATCACCGCCAATAGCACCGCATCGATCAATGCGATCGCGAGAATCAGTCCGAGGGTCAGGTCTTTGCCGGACTTTGCCATTGGATTCACCCTCAGGTGGAAATGAAGGCAGGAAATGCGGTTTTCACGCTTTACGACAGTATTTCAATAGGATGCCGTGCGGGCTAGAATGGCGCGGCTGGCCGATTGGTCAGTCGTACCTTTGGAGGAGAATTGATGCGGGTCCTGTTCGTTCATCCTAGTCCCCTGATGTACAGCGAGATTTATCTGCGCCTCGAGCCGCTCGGGATGGAGCGGGTCGCAGCGGCGGTCCGCGCAGCAGGGCACGATGTGCGCATCCTCGACCTCCAGATTTTCAAACATAAGGAACTCTTCCGCGAATTCGACAGCTTCAAACCGCAGGCGGTCGGGTTTTCCCTGAACTACCTCGCCAACGTTCCTGAAGTTATCGATCTGGCCAAGGCCCTCAAGCAGCGCAATCGCGATTGTTTCGTCTTTACCGGCGGCCATAGCGGGTCGTTCGTCGCCGATGAGATTCTCGAACACGCCCAGGGTGCCGTCGATTGTGTCCTGCGCGGCGAAGGCGAAACCAGCGCGCAGCTGCTGATGGAGGCTATCGGCAGCGACTCGGTCGGCAAGGTGCCCGGTGCCGTCACTCTCACCGGTACGGGTCCCACTCCGGTCATGCTCGATGACCTCGACAAATACTTTCCCGCGCGCGATCTCGGCCGCCGGCGCAACAAGTACTTCATCGGCGTGCTCGATCCCTGCGCTTCGATTGAGTTTACACGCGGCTGCCCGTGGGATTGCTCGTTCTGCAGCGCCTGGACCTTCTATGGCCGCAGCTATCGCAAATCGACGCCGGAAGCCGCCGCTGAGGACATGGCATCGATCAAGGAGCCCAACGTCTTTATCGTCGACGACGTTGCGTTCATCCATCCCGAACACGGTTTTGCGATCGGCAAGGAGATCGAGAAGCGCAAGATCAAGAAGCAATATTATCTCGAGACCCGCGCCGACGTGCTGATTCGCAACCAGGAAGTATTTCGCTACTGGCGCAAGCTGGGGATGGAGTACATGTTCCTCGGGCTCGAGGCGATCGATGAAGAAGGTCTGAAGGCCCATCGCAAGCGCTCCTCGACCGGCACCAACATCAAGGCGCTCGAGGTCGCGCGTGATATCGGGCTGACGGTCGCGATCAATCTGATCGCCGACCCGTCCTGGGACGAGCGCCGCTTCGAGATTATTCGCGAATGGGCGATGAGCGTGCCCGAGATCGTGCACCTGACGGTCGCTACGCCGTACCCCGGCACCGAGCTATGGTTTACGGAATCGCGCAAGCTCACCACGCTGGACTATCGCCTCTACGACATCCAGCACGCCGTGCTCCCGACCAAACTTCCCCTCAAGCAGTTCTACCAGGAGCTGGTGAAGACCCAGGACGTGCTGAATCGCAAGCACCTTGGTTTCTCAGCGCTCAAGGAAGTCGCCTCGATCGCGGGCAAGCTGATGCTCAAGGGGCAGACCAACTTTGTGAAGATGCTCTGGAAGTTCAACAAGGTTTACAATCCGGAGCGTCAGTTCGCCGAGCATTCCCAGCCCGTGAAGTACGAGATGCGCCCGCCGAAGATGCACTCCACGACGCGTCCTGACGCATCGCTGCTCTACGTCCATCCGCCCAACAAGCCCGCGCGCGTGCCCGAGCTCGCGCCGACTCCCGGCGGCGGCCGGTAGGCAAACCTCGGCTGAACCCGCGTAATCTGCGGACTTCTGCGGGCGCGCCGAACAAGAAGCCCGAACATTTTGGTGGAAGAGAGGGGCGCGCGAGGCGACCATGGAAGCGTATGCCGCGAGCGTTACGCGTCCTGCTGGTCGAGGATCATGACACCACGCGGGAGTCCTTCAGGCTGTTGCTGGAGACTTGGTTGTGCGAGGTCGATACGGCGGAGAATGGCGATTTGGGACTCCGGCTTGCGCTGAACGGCAACTACGATGCGGTGATTCTGGACCTCCATCTGCCGGGTCTCGATGGCCTCGAAGTCGGACGAGTCCTGGCGGCCTTGATGCCTCGACCATACCTGTTTGCGTATACGGCGTTTTCGCGCGAACAGGACCGCGAGCGAACGCGGGAGGCCGGATTCGACATGCACCTGGCAAAAGGATCCGCGATCGGCATTGACCAGCTCAAAACCAGGTTGAACCAGCTGAAAGCCGGCATGTCGCAGCACAAGCCTTGACCGTCGCCGGCCCGCCTCAGACGCAGAAACCGGCTTGCCCCACGAGCCAGATCGGGTTGCTCGCCTCTCGCGCGACCTCGGAACGATCGATTTCTCCTTCAACTCAAGGTTACGCGCGCTACCGCGCCATCTCTATCGGTAACTTCTTGTTCATTGAGGTTGCGGTAGTCCAGGCGCGCCTTGACGCGTCGATACGCTTGCTGATCATTCAGGCCGTTACGCCTGCCGCAGGAAGTTTTCCACCGCTCGCAATTTTTGTTTGAAGCCGCCCCCCTTTCTACCTAACGTTAGGTAAGTGAACCTGCGGTCGTTCAGGGACGGAGATTCTTCGAAAACCGGTGAGACCGATCCGGGGGATCGCGTCTCCTGCCCAGGGAGGCTTCCATGCGTTCGAACTTTATCGCACTGCGAACTCACTACCTGATGGTCGCACTCGGGATCGTCGCGTTCGTTCTTGCCGCCCGCGCCGGCGTCTCGCACGCGACCTCCAATGGCCGTGTAACCGTGCACCTGGGCAATGCCAACAAGAAGTCCAGTGGCTGCCAGGCGAGCAGGTTCAGCGATATCTTCGTGACCATCGCTGACATCGAAGGTCATACCAGCGGTAAAGGAGTTGCCGGCTGGCACGACCTGACTCCCGATCTCTCCTCGAATCCACAGCAGGTCGACCTGCTCGGCTCGAGCGCTGGATCTTCCCAGGCGACATTCGACACCTCGGATTGCATGCTCACGACTCTGGGTGCGGGCGATACCGGAGTTCCGCCCGGAAAGTACCAGAAGTTCAGGATGCAAATACTTCCCAACGGCGCGTCGCCGGCTCCGTCGCCAAACGCGTGCGCGAGCCTGAGCGCCGGCACCTACAACTGCATCCAATTTTCCGATGGCTCCTTCGCTCCACTGAACGTCCCCTCGAGCCACATCAAGATTCCCACCAGCCAGATCACCAGGGGCCAGCTGACAATCGAGCCGGGGCAGGGTGTCGATCTCGACATCGACCTCGACGCCTGCCGCGACCTCGTCGCCCGGGGCGGACCCACTTCCACGTACAAGCTGAAGCCGGTCGTGCACGCGGGAGCGCTCACCCTGAATTCTCTAATCGAAGGCGAAGTCGTCGTTGGATCCGCGAACAGCAGCGGAAACGTGGTTGCCGCGGGCAGTCCTGTTGCGGTCCCGAGCGCATCGGTTTGGCTGGAAAGCGCCCCGCAATCGGCAAATTTCGCTCTTGGGAACCCCACTCCCGCCGCTTCGCCCGCGGTGAGCGTTGACCAGGTCGTGGCCCAAACGACCACGGATTCCAACGGACAGTTTGTTTTCTGCCCGGTGCCTGACGATACCTACGAAATCGTCGCGAGCGCTGGCTCGATGCCGTCTGCGACCGGGACTCCCTCGGACGTGACCATCACAACCGGCGTCAAAGTGCCCGTTAGCCCCGACGATCTTGTGATTCCGTTGTTGGCCGCGAGTGCCACGACCTTGAACGCGGAATTCACCAATGCCGGATCGGGCACAACCACGTCGGCGACCATGGCTTTTGGAGCGGTGCAGTCGGTCTCAGGCGGCCCGCTCGTTCAGATTCCCACGCTCAGCGGCAGCGCTGGCAGTCCCGTGACGACGAGCCTTACCGGATGCAGCAGTGTGCCACCGTGTCCGCTCGGTACCGAATGCGCGTGCTTCGCACTCAACGTCCCGTCCGACAACCCGGTCGTCGGGACCGCGAACGGCAGCTACGCGACGCCCGCGCCGAGTCCCGCGTTTCAGATCTTCGGCCAAACGAGCAATCAGACGGTCAAATGCTCGCCGCCGGATTTGATTTCACCGGCTGAAGCATCCCCGTTGCCGACGCCTACACTGAGCTTCGTTTCGTGTATGTAGCGCCGCGCAAGTGAGTTCGAATTGCCGCTGGGCTGCCGCCGATAGCCCTGGCTAGGCTGCGCGTCTTGGGCCGACGGCGTTCGACCTGCCGCCTCCATTGGACCACGCGGCTTCGGTTTTCGACGCAAGGGCGTCGATGGGATGACCATGCCGCAAGCGAAAGAAACCGCCCTCGCCAGGCTGATCAAGGAGCGTCGGGCCAGTCTCGAACCGAGTCAGAGGGATTTAGCCCGTCGCTTGGGAACATCCGCCGGCTTCATCAGCCTGCTTGAGTTGGGAAAACGCCGTCCCTCGTACAAGCGCCTGGCACGTCTCGCGCGAGTCCTCGAGCTCGACCAGCGCGCATTGTTTTGGTTGGCCAATCCAGGGGCCCGCCGGATCGTCGAGAGGCCTTCGAGTCAGGACGCTCTCTGAGCGTGGGAACGGTTTAACGCCGACTATACGGTTCGTCGTTCTCACCGCGTCCTCGACGACGAAAATGGAGGTGCTGTTTCGCGTCACAACGATCGGCGAGGTCCGCTCGCCGCACGAGTTCATCTACATCCTGAACACAGTCCGATACGCCGTCGGCCGCTAGGAATTCGCTGATTTTTGGCGTTTCTACTCGCCGTGAAATTTTGGCGGCCGCTTTGCCACGAAGGCCGCGATCCCTTCGCGGCCATCCTTGGTCCGCGCCATCTGCGAAATCCAGTCGGTCTCCCGCGCCATCTGCGATTCCAGGTTGTTGTTCGCGGCTTCCAGCAGCAGCCGCTTGATTCCGCCGAATGCCAGCGTCGGCCCGGTCGCAAGCTGTTCGGCGAATGCGCGCGCCCTTTCCAGCAGTTCCGCATCCGGAATCACGTGCGTCACGATCGCTAGAGCATGGGCCTGCGCCGCGGTCAGGATGGGATTCGTGATCGCCATGTCGAGCGCGCGCCGGTAGCCCAGGATCCGGGGCAGGAAATACGTGGACGATCCGTCGGGCGTGAGGCCCGCGCGCGAGTACGCCATCGTGAACTTCGCGCTCTCGGCCGCGAACACGAAGTCGCTCGCGCACGCCAGGCTGAATCCTGCGCCGGCCGCGCTGCCGTGGACCGCCGCAATAACCGGTGAGCTCATCCGGGCAAAGGTCGCGACCGCGCCGTGCAGGAAGTGCGTGACTTCGCGCAGGTAGGCCGGCAGGTCGTTGGGCGGCTGCGCGGCGAATGCCTTCAGGTCTCCGCCCGCGCAGAACAACTTGCCGTTCCCGCTCAGCAGCACCGCCCGGATCTCGGGATCTTCCTCGCTGCGCCGGATTGCGTCGCTGAAATCGCGCGCCAGCTCGAGGTTGATGCCGTTGGCCGCGTCGGGACGGTTGAAAGTGATATGCGCGACGTTGTTGCGAGTCTCGAAAAGCAGCGTTGAATATCCGCCCATTGCTGAAACCTCTTGGGAGACGCCCGTCAAATTCCTCGGTACCAGTCCGCGATTGCTCGACCAATCTCATGCGGTGAATCTTCCTGGATGAAGTGGATACCCTTCACCGTGACCTCGCGCTGATTCGGCCACTTCCGGCAGAACTCGCGCTGGGCGCCGATTAGAATTGCTCCCGGGTCCGCATTCACGAAAAGCTTGGGTATCGGGCTTTGTGCGAGCCACTCTGAATACTGCTGCGCGATCTCTACGACGTCCTTCGGCTCGCCTTCGAGCGGGATCTGGCGCGGCCAGGTGAGCGTCGGTCGTCGCGACTCGCCCGGTTCGCGAAACGGGCGGCGATAGTTCTCCATCTCCTCGGCGGTCAGCTTGCGCGCGACACTACCGGGCAGGATCCGCTCGACGAACACGTTGTTCTTGAGAATCATGTCTTCGCCTGCCGCGGTCCGCAGCGCCTTGAAGACGTCTCTCGCGCGCTCCGGCCACTCCGACCACAGCACCGGCCGCACGATCGCCTCCATGTACGCGATGCCCTTGACCCGGTCCCGATGACGATTCGCCCAATGAAACCCGAGCGCCGATCCCCAATCGTGCACCACGAAGGTGATCTTTCCGCTCGGCAACACCGCGTCCAGTAGTGCGTCGAGATGCTTCGCGTGGTCGGCGAAAGTGTAGGTGCCGGTGGAAGAGCGCCCCGAAGCTCCCATCCCGATCAGGTCCGGCGCGATGCACCTGGCTGCCGGTGCGACGTGCGGAATCACGTTGCGCCACAGGTACGATGAGGTCGGATTGCCATGGAGGAAGACCACCGGCTCGCCGGACCCCGTATCCGCGTACGACATCGAGGTGCCGAGCAGTTCCTGTTTCTTTCGTGGATGGGGATCGGTAGCGGAAATTGCTTCTTCGGCCATGTTGCGACTGACTCCTTCGGCGGCGC
>DATJWT010000448.1:0-6847 GCA_035500975.1 Binataceae bacterium (SeqCode) | reverse complement strand
CCGCTCTTCATGTCGAGCAGTTTGAGCGAGAATGCCACCGACGCGGGCTTGTCGGCCGCGTACCCCATACCGACCCGTTCCACGTATCGCTCGACACTGCCGTACAAGACGCCGTCGGCCCCGGTCGCCTGGCCGACTTTCATCGCGGTGTCGTCCAGATTGGTCCCGGGCGGAACTTGCTGCACTGCCTGCATGACCGTGTTTTGCGATGCCACCTTCCAGTCACCGGAGACCTGCCGGTAGATATCGCCGGTGATGCTGTCTGCGGCACCTGCCGCGAGCGGATCGCCGCCGAACGGGACAGCCGCGACAATCGGCATCACGGCCATTCGATTTATCGTCACCTGCTTGATGGATCGGACCGCGTGACTGCTCAGGTCCTTGGATTCGAACTGCCGGACGATTTTCTGATCGGGCATGTCGGGACCGACCGGAGAGGTCGAACAGGCCGACAGCCCAAGAAGCATCGCGCAGGTGATTGCCAATGCCGCTCGTGTTTTCATCTCAGAGATTTCCTCGAAGTCCGCGACTGTCGTGCGCGATGATTTATCACACCCGCACCGTCATCCACTTGCCCGACCTGAACCGCCATCCCTTGATCGCCGAGCGCACGATGTAGTCGACCAGCAGCGACCACCAGATCCAGACGATCGGTCCGTGATGGCGTGCGATCAATATCGTCACGAAGAGCCGAACGCCATAGAAGCCCGCGAGCGAGCCGTACAGCGGGAACTGCGAATCGCCCGCCCCTCTTAGCGCCCCGGTGATGGTCCAGTCTATCGCCATGAGCGGCTGCGCGGCGCCCAACGCGTACATGAAGGTGACGGTGTAGTCGATAACGGTGGGGTCGTCGATAAACAATCCGGCGATTTGGCGGGCGAAAACGATAAACACGAGGCCCATCGCGCTCATCAGGATTATCGCCAGGCGCGTGGAAACCCATCCCGCCTTGCGCGAGAACTCGGGATCCTGTGCGCCCAACCCCTGCCCGACCAGGGTCGCCGACGCCGAGGAGAACCCGAACCCGGGGAGGAACGAGAGCGCGAGAATTCGCACGCCGATGAAATAAGCGGCGACTTCTTTCTCGCCGTACGATGCTACAAAAGCGACATACGCGACGAACCCGAATTGGATCACCAGCTGCTCGATAGCCGCGGGGTTGCCGACGCGCAGGATGCGCCGTCCCATGTCCCAATCGGGCCAGAGCCGCTCCCAGTGGAAATTGAGCAGCATTCCATCGAGCGACAAGGCCCAGAAAAACAGCAGGCCCCCGACTGAAATCGCGATCAGAGTCGCGAACGCTGACCCATCGACGCCCAGCGCCGGCAGCCCGAATTTCCCGAAAATCAGGATGTAGTTGAGGATGATCGCGAGCACGTCAATGACGCCGCCGATCCATAGCGGCGTGCGCGTATCGCCCGCTCCGCGCAGCGCCGAGGCGCACATCAGGAAGATTCCCTGGAACGGCTCCGAGAGCATCACGACCTGCAGGTAGCGCGCGCCCATCGCGGCCATCCGCCCCTTGACCCGGAACAGGGTCATGAGCTGCGGGGCAAAGATAATCACCGGGATCGCGATCACGGTGGAAACCAGGACGCCCCAGATGACCGACTGCTTGAGGACTTCCTCGGCATCGTTGCGTTCGTTGGCCCCGATGCTGCGCGCGACCAGCGCGATAGTCCCCGTCCCGACCGCGGCGATACCGGCGCGGACGGCGCCGAGGATCTGCGTCGCCAGCCCCACGGCGCCGACCGCTTCCGCCCCGAGCCGTCCCACCATCAGCATCGATGCGAGGCCCAAAATCGAATCCAGCGCGAAGGACAGGATGACAGGCCATGCGAGGGCCCAGACCTCCGACTGCATGCTCTCGATCGGAGGCAGGACCATCGCGGCTCCCGACCGTATCCCCGGTTCGGGAACCGACTCGATGAAGTCCGACATGATTCTGAGCAGTTACGCCAGTACGACGGTGGTCAGTCAAGTGACCATGGCTGGTTTCGGGTCTTGATGGGCTTGACGCACGGGTGCGGGGCTTGGCGGAGTCACCCGCACCGGCAGGATGACGAGGCTCAGGCCCTCGACCTGCAGATGGCGCTGGACCTCGAGCGCGGTATGCATGTGCAGGAAGCGGCCGAGATAGCCCTCGGCTTCGTCGGAGAAGATGAGCTTGCCGGCGAAGAAGACGATGTGCGGATGGTCATGGGTGAGTTCGCTGCAAATCCTGATGATCTCCAGCACCACGTCGGGACCGATACCGAAGCGGAACTCGGCATGCAGGCCAAGGTCGGTGGCGAACTGGCAATACTCACGGAGATCGTCGCCGATCCGTTCCTCCAGCTCCCGGACCTCTTTGGGACCCTTGAGAAGAGCGGAGTCGACCTCGCCTACTCCGATGAAGACGACATTCTCGAATTCATTGGGGAACAGACGCGTAAGCGTAAGCAGCGTGGCGAGCCCAAGCCCGTTGAATCCTTCCACGAGGATGCCCGCGGTGGGAGCGCCGGGATTGGGCGGCGTCATGATCTCGCGCTTCGCTTCATAGAGAAGCGGAGTGACGTCAGCCTCGAGCTGCCGGAGCGCGGCAGCGAACTGGTCGTAGTGATGGCGGACCAGGAAACACGCGCCCACCAGCGCGCCGGTGATGAGAACGGTTACCCATCCACCCTCGTCAAACTTGAGGGTCAGCGTGAGCATCAGGATCGAAAACGTGAAGAAGCATCCGATCCCGTTGATCAGGAGCTTGCGCTTCCAGGCCGGCTCGGTCTGGCGAACCCGCCACCAATGCGCGCTCATCCCGAGCTGGGAGAGCGTGAAGGTAATGAAGACATTGATCGCGTAGAGAATGACCAGGATGCCGACGCGCGCATGGGTGCCGACAAGAATCAGCGCGGCAGCCCCGCCCATCGCGATGACGCCGTCCTGGGTGACGAGGCGACCGCTCAAGTGCGCGAGCCGCTTGGGGAGCCATCGGTCGGTCGCCATCGTGGCAAGCACGCGCGGCCCGTCGATGAAGCCGGTCTGCGCCGCGACGAACAGCAGCGCACCTTCGGTGACCAGGGTGAAGGTGATGATGGGGCTGCCGACGGGAATGCCGAACAGGCTCCACTGCGACGCTACATTCTCGAACATCACGGCGTTCAAGGTCTTGCCCTCGACCGCGCGCACGCTTTCGAGGAGGTAGCCGACCAGGATGCCGCCCGCGATGAAGGCCAGCGAGAACGCCATGTAGAGCATCGTGCGCTTGCCGGTGACGGTGCGCGGCTCGCGCAGGATGGGCAGGCCGTTGCTGACCGCCTCGATGCCGGTGTAGGTGCCGGCGCCCATGCTGTAGGCGCGAAAGAAAATCGCCGCCATCGCGAAGAAGCCGAGCATGTCGACACCTCCGCGCACGTCCTGCACTGCCGCGTGGAACACCGTCGGCAGCATCGTCGCGCGGCTCAGGAACACGTAGCTGACCAGCCACACGTGCATCACGACGAACGCGATGAACACGGGCAACAGCGAGAGCACCGATTCCTTCACGCCGCGCAGGTTCATCCCGACCATGAACGCGACCACGAACAGGCACATCCAGAACTTGAGCCACAGAAGCGAAACGGGCATGAAGCTGAAGATTGCGTCGGCGCCGCTCGCAATCGAAACCGAGATCGTCAGGACGTAATCGATGACCAACGCGCAGCCGGAGACGACTCCGGCGGGCGCGCCGAGCAGCTTGCTCGCGACGAGATAACCGCCTCCGCCGCTCGGAAACAGATCGATGGTCTGCGAGTAAGACGCCGAGATGACGAACACGGTGAGCGCCGTCATCAGGGCGAGGAAAATCGCGAGATACTGATGAGGCCCGAGCGCCAGGAACGCTTCTTCGGGGCCATAGCAGGACGAGCTGAGCCCATCGGAGCCGAGTCCCACCCAGGCGAGAAATGCGATCAGCGAGAGACTATGAAACACTCCGGGATCGCGGACGTCGCGCGGCGGACCGATAAGCCTTTCAGTAAGAGTGGGAGTTCCTTCCAGAGAGGTTTTGCGCTGGTGCGATTCCATCGCGGCAAGGTTCCCGGCGGACAAACCAACCTAGGCGAACGCGGGCTCGGGTACAAAACCGCGCACGCGACGATTGATCACACGGAATACTCGGCGCGTTCAAGCCCGAGCTGGTAGCGCGCCGCATCTATCAGGTTCTGCATCAACGCTACGACGGTGGTCGGTCCGGTTCCACCCGGATTGAGGGTGATCCAGCCGGCGACTTCCTTGACCGCATCGAAGTCGACGTCCCCCGCGAAGCGGCCGGGAGCAACGCGGCGAAAGCCGACATCGATCACGCACGCTCCCGGCTTCACCATATCGGCGGTGATGAGCCATGGGCGGCCGACATCGGCTCCGACGCAGCTCACGAGAATATCGGCTTCGCGGCAGATCGCGGCGAGGTCGCGGGTATGGCGATGGCACCAGGTCACGGTGGCGTTGCGCAGGCGGCCGCCGAGAATGAGCGCGGCGGGCTTGCCGGCGATATCGCTGCGTCCGATCACGGTCGCGCGCGCGCCATCGACGGGGACCCGGTAGAAATCGAGCAGCGACAGAACTCCGCGCGGGGTGCATGGAATGAAGCGGCCCCATTCGCCGCGGTAGAAACCGCTCACGCTCGATGCACCGACGGCATCGACGTCCTTGAGAGCATGAAGCGCATCGAACAGCCGAAATCGATCGACGGGGTCGGGGAGCGGAAGCTGGATCAGGATGCCGGTCGTCGCGGGGTCGCGGTTGAGGTCCGCGATAAGATGCAGCAGCGTGTCAGTCGTACAGCCGGCCGCATCCATCGCGACGATCCGGCTGTGGAAGCCGAGGTCGGCGGCCAGTTTCTGCTTGTTGCGGACGTACTGGCGCGATGCGGGGTCATTGCCGACCAGGATCGCGACGAGCGACGGTGTGCATCGATGGCGTTCGCGGAGTTCCCGGGCGTGCGCGTGCAGCTCCGGCATCAGCCTGTCCCGCAGCACCCGCCCATCCATGATGATCGCAGCCATCGCGCTTCACTCGAATATAGCACGCCAATTGGCGGGGCAAGGCGTTGTGGATAGCGCACGGCCATTGTGGGCATCTGCACGCATTTGTGTCGTTGCTGCAATTTCGGTTTGTTAGAATCACGCAAGATGGACGCGGCCAAGCGTACCGCCCTGTACGGCCTCCACCAGAAACTCGGCGCCCGGATGACTGTTTTCGGTGGTTTCGAGATGCCCGTGAACTACGCCGGGATCATCCCGGAGCATCTTGCCGTGCGATCGGCGGCGGGCGTTTTCGACTTGAGCCACATGGGCGAATTCGACGTGCGCGGACCGAGGGCGCTGGACCTGCTGGAGCGGGCATTCACCAATTCCGCCGCCCGGCTCCACGATGGGCAGGCGCAATATACGATCATGTGCGCGGAAGATGGCGGCACGATCGACGACCTCATCGTGTACCGGCGCGCAGCGGATGATTACCTGCTGTGCGTGAACGCGTCGAATATCGCGGCGGACTGGGAATGGCTGACGCACCTGAACCGCGAGATTGGCGCTGACCTTCGCGACGTGAGCGAGGAAACCGCGCTGGTGGCAGTGCAGGGACCCAAGGCCGCACGGATTCTCGCAACGATCGCGGATTTCGCGATCGCCGACGTGCCGCGGTTTGCGGTGCGCGATGGGCGGGTGGCCGGCATCAAATGCATGGCGGCGCGCACCGGATACACCGGCGAAGACGGCTTCGAGCTTTTCATGCCGTCGCAGCATGGAGAGAAAGTCTTCCGCGACATTCTCGATGCGGGACGCGAGACGGGCGTAGTCCCCGTCGGTCTTGGTGCGCGTGACACACTTCGGCTGGAAGCTGGCCTGGCGCTGTATGGGCATGAGCTGGATCGTGCAACCTCACCGGTAGAAGCGGGCCTCAACATTTTCGTGAAGCTCGGGCGCCCGTTCGTGGGCGAGCCGGTGCTGCGGAGCCAGCGCGAGAATGGCCCGCGCAAGCGGCTGGTAGGGATCCAAACCGACGACGCCCGCAGCATCGCCCGGCAGGGCTACAAGCTTTTCCGCGACGGACGCGAGGCAGGAATCGTCACGAGCGGCACGACCGGTCCAAGTATCGGGCGGCCTGTCGCGATGGCTTATGTGACCAGCGGAGAGATTTCACCTGCACCGCCGATGGTGGCTGGTACACTTGAGGTTGAAATCCGCAACCGAAGGGTCCCGGCGACTATCGTGAAACTGCCGTTCTATCGGCGAAACCAGGGCGCTGCACAAAACTGAATGCAGCCAATGTCGTTTCGAGGGGATGAGGAAGATGCCGGCGGAGGAAACAGGTAACCAATGAGATTCATGCCACATACCAACGCGGACGTCGCGGCGATGCTGCAAACCATCGGCGTGGCGGACGCGGGCGAGCTTGTAAGTCACGTGCCCGCCGCGCTCCGCGATCGCGCGGCGATCAAGATCGATGCGGGCCAGGGCGAGGCCGAGGTCGTCGCGCAGCTGCGCGCATTGGCCGCGCGCAACGAAGGCGCATCGGATTACGCAAGCTTCCTTGGCGCGGGCTACTACCGCCATTACATCCCGGCCGCCGTGCGCGCGATCGCATCGCGCGCCGAATTCGCGACCAGCTATACGCCCTACCAGGCCGAGGCGAGCCAGGGCACGACGCAGGCCATCTTCGAGTTCCAGACCCTCATCACGCAGCTCACGGACATGGATGTCGCCAATGCGAGCATGTACGACGGCGCATCGGCGGCGGCGGAAGCGGTGCTGATGGCGCGGCGGCTTCAGCCCAAGCGCAAGACGATCGCGATGGCGCGATCGCTGTGGCCGGACTATCGAGAGACCAT
>DATJWT010000447.1:0-4472 GCA_035500975.1 Binataceae bacterium (SeqCode) | reverse complement strand
CTGTGCGGCCGCGGTCACCTGGCCGTCAACCACCAGGGCCGCCGCGCTATCGTGATAGTACGCGGAGATTCCCAGGATTGCTGTCGGCTTGGCGTTCATCGCGGCCTTTCCATCTGCGCGCTGCCGGCTCCTGTTCTATTGTGTAGCCCTTCGGCCAGACAAGGGGCATGCAAGGCTGGGCAGGCAGACCGTCGATTCTCACGTGATCGAGCCAGTTTGCGATGTCCAAATCTGCCCCATAAGGTCGAGCCTTCGAACCATATGGGCGATATCGGTTGACTCATTTGGTGCACAGTGACAATTTTTTGCCATACACGCTGCGCATTTCCGATCGGCACGAACAGTGCTTATGCTCTAATTAATGCAGAGATGGTCAAAGCGTCGCAAAAGGAGCCTTTGAATACCGCCACCTTGATGGCGTCGAATCAGACAGCCGATCTGTTCCCTCGAACTACCTTCATGCGACTAGTGACAAAAAATCGTCGCTCCCACATCTTGCTAAATTCCGCTCTGATGAGCTATGTTGCTTTGCTGGAGCTAGCAGTACAGGGCCGGAAGGGCGGACGCTATGGATCCTAGGCTACAAAGTCTTTCGATCTAGCTACAAGGCGTCGGCACGATTCCAATGAGAACCACTAATAGATATCAGTCACGGAACGCTGCGATGATTCCGGTCTGGATATTTGGGGCATTCGTCGCACTTTTCGTTTTTCAAAGTGGCATCGCTTCGTGCGCCGAGTTGACTGGAGTTATCACGAGTCGGCGTGGCCTGCCCCTTCCCAACGTCAAGGTCATCATCCGCGACACAAACGGCAAAGTAGTAAGCACCGTAACGACGGACAAGAACGGAGAGTACCGCGCACCGGGACTACGGCCGGCGACTTACACGTACACAGTTGATGGGTCGGGCGTCGGATTTACCGGCGGAAGTCCTACTATCGCGCATCTGCCTCCGCAAGGTCTAAACATCAACTGGACGATGACGAGCAATGCGACACTTGCGTCGGCATCGGCCGGACCGTCTCAGTTCCAGATGGGTTCGGACAACGTGTCCAATTTTTTCTCGGGCATGTCAGGACCGGTCAGCACCGGCAAGTCCACTGCAACAAACTCGGATTCAGCCACGAGCACCGATCCCACGAGCAGTGCGAGTTCGCCTGCAACCAGTGGACCGAACGGTCCCGGGGTGCCGGGTGGACCAAGCGGCATGATCGGCGGAGTGCCGGTCGGCGCGGTGATCGTGCCGGTGACGAACAAGGTCAATAATCCGACGCCAACGCCACCTCCGGTGAGCCCTACACAATAACGGCGATTTCAGGAGAACCAGGGAACCTAGTCGTGCTTTCGCGCGAAAAACATCCGGGTCTTAACCGGGAAGATCATGGGTGCCGATATGGCAGGCTGCTGGCCGTTGTCGTCTGCCTGACCATTTTCGGATGCTCGGCGACCAAGCCTCCTCCGCCCGCTGATCAGAGTTCGCAGTTCTCCGATGAAGCCCGGCGGGAACGGCAGATCAACGACACCCAGGTTTGCAGTAACCCCAAAGTGCTGGATGTCTGGAAGGCGCGGCAGGAAAGCACCGGCGAGTTCATGCTTGGCCCGGGTGACGTTCTCCAGATTTCCAGTACGACCGTCAATGAGCTCAAAGACCGGGTGGTCCGTCTCGACGCCAACGGCAACGTCTCGCTGCCATTGGTCGGCGATATGAAGCTCTCCGGACTCACCGAGAAGGAAGCCAAGGAGCAGATCGAGAAGAAGCTCGGCGACTTCATGTACCATCCGCAGATTTCGGTCTTCGTCCAGACCTACCATAGCCGTCAAGTTGCGGTGGTGGGTGCGGTTGCGAACCCGGGGATGTTTACGCTGAGTCCGGACGACACGATTGGAAGCATTATCCAGCGCGCCGGCGGCATGAGCCGCGACGCCGCGCAGGAAATTCTCTTTACTGCGGCAATGCCTGAAAGCGCGCAGAAAGGACCGACGCCGGCGCAGGGGGCCAGCCTTGGCTCGTCCGGTTCGGTGCAGAAAGTTTCCGCGCAGGTTCCGATGCCGGGAGATTCCGGATCGAATGGCGCGCAACAGCCGCAAGGCCCGCCGGCTCCGCAGGAAACGACGGACTACTCGACTCAGCTTCCGATTCTAATCAATCTCGTGCAGGCAGGCGGGCCGGGATGTCTCGGGGTTCCGCTTCGCCCGGGTGACCAGATCGATATTCCGTTGGGCGGCACCATCAAGGTCATTGGTTGGGTCAACCAGCCGAAACCTGTCCAGCTTACGCCCGGACTCACGGCCTTGGGTGCGGTGGCAGCAGCCGGCGGTCCGCTGTTTGCCGCCGACCTCAGCAACATCGAGGTTATCCGGCAGGGACACAACCAGCAGGCACAGATTATCAAGGTCAATCTCAACAAGGTCCAGGAGCTCAAGGAACCGGATGTAGTGCTCGAGACCAACGACGTCGTCCAGGTTCCGTACGCGGCCTACAAGCTTCCGGGTTACGCTGTGTACTACGCGACTATCGCGGTTATCCAGTTCGCACCGGCGGCGCTTATCGTGAGCGGAGTTCCCTGAGGTAGTCAGCTAATGGCATCGGGACAACTCTCACCCTATTCGCTTCGCCGTGTGGCTCCGACCGTGGAGCAGGAACCGGCCAACGAGGTCGGCTTCCCCGCGGTGATGGAGCCCATCACGGAGGGCTCGCCTTTCGATTTCTGGGCGCTGTGGAAGATCGTCCGCAAGCGAATCGGAATCGTGATCGCGATTCCCATCGTGGTCGGCATTTTCGTGGGCATCCACGAGCTGATGCTGCCGGAGCTCTACACCGCGTCCTCGACCATTCTGATTCGCAGCAGCACGCCACAGCTCTTTGGCGACTCCGCGGGCGGGGTCCAATCGAACGTAACCTCGGGCGACATGTCCACCGACCCCGACACGTTCCTCAACACCAAGTACGAATTGCTACAGACCTCGAGCCTCGCGCTCAAAGTCATCCAGGCGGAAGATCTGACCAACAACGATGCGTTCACGGGATTGGGCAGGCACCGTTTCTTCGTGCTCAAGCTGCTGGCGGACCTCAAGCACCGCATCGTGGGCGCCGCATCGAAGACGCATCGCTTCACTTTCTCTCCCGATCAGCTGGTCGGTCAGTACCTCGGCAGCCTGTCGGTTCAGCCGGTCACGGGAACGCAGCTCGTGAGAATCACGTTTACCACCGGCGATCCCAAGCTCTCGGCCCAACTCGCCAATGCTCACGTTCGGCAATTCATCGAGCAGGGAGTCGAGTTGAACTCCCAGGCAAGCGAGGAGGCCGAGCGCTTCCTGCAGGCCAAGCTCAGCGAGCTCAAGCGCAAGGTCGAAGACTCGGAGGCCGCGCTGAACAACTACCGGCGCGACAAGGGCATCGTCCCCGGACTCATCTCGGTCAACGGCAAGGAAGACATCGTTCTCGAGCGGCTCAACAAGCTCAACGATGACCTCCAGGAAGCGCACCTGAAGACCATCAATCTCGGGGCTCGCATGGCCCTTATCAAGCAGGGGCACGCCGATGCGCTGCCCGGTGTCGTCGACGATGGTGTCGTTCAGAAGCTCAAGGACCGGATGGCCGACCTGCAGGAACAGTATGCGGGGATGGCGAAGGACTTTAAGCCGAACTACCCGCCGATGCAGGTGCTGAAGGCGCGGATGGCGGATACGCAGTCCGCAATCCAGGCGGAAGAGAGCAGCGTCATTGCGACGATCAATGCCCAGTATCTCGAGGCGCAGAAGGATGAGCAGAACCTCGACGACGAACTGAAGAAACAGAAAGAATTCGCGATGGGTCTCAATGACTCGGCGGTCCGCTACCAGATTCTCGCGCGCGATGCCGACACCAATCGCGAACTCTATAACTCGGTCCTGAAGCGTATGAAGGACGTCGAGGTTACCGGTGACCTCCATACCTCTGACATCTCGATCGTCGATCTGGCACAGCCCCCGGGCGGCCCTTCGAGCCCGCAACGGATGCACGACACGATGATGGCGATAGTGGCGGGATTGATCGGCGGAATCGCGCTGGTGTTCCTGCTCGATCGCCTGGACAACAGCCTCAAGGACGTGGAAGAGGTGGAACGCTATCTCGGCGTCCCGAGCCTCGGTGTCATCCCCGACTTTCTGAGCGCGAACGAAAATAATGTCTATTCCCTGCGCTCCGCGCCAACCCGGCGGCTCGGAGAGCGCACGCCCGACTACAGCAAGGAAATCGTGCTGTCTTATGGATCCTACTCGGCCGCGGGCGAGGCCTATCGCATGCTGCGCACCGCGTTCGTGCTGTCGAGGGCCGGCGGTCCTCCGCAGACCGCGCTGGTTACCAGCGCCGTCAAGGGCGATGGCAAGACGATTACCGCGGTGAACCTGGCGGTGATGCTTGCGATGACGCACAAGAAGGTCATCCTCATCGACGCCGACTTGCGGCTGCCGCGATGCCACGATCTGTTCGC
>DATJWT010000446.1:0-3461 GCA_035500975.1 Binataceae bacterium (SeqCode) | reverse complement strand
ACGGGTGGCCGCGTCGTTGCGGTGGGTACTTCCAGCGTTCGCGCGCTGGAGTCGTGGGCGATCACCGGCGATGCCGAGGGCTTCACGGGGCTGTTCATCTATCCCGGGTTTCGCTTCAAGATGGCCAATGCGATGATCACCAACTTCCATTTGCCGCGCACCACCGTGCTTGCGATGGTGATGGCATTCGCGGGCCGTGATTTGATTCTCGAGGCGTATGGTGAGGCAGTGCGCCGCCGCTATCGCTTCCTGAGCTACGGCGATGCGATGTTGATCCTCTGATGGCGGGTCCAATCGAATTTTCCGTCGCCGCGACCGACGATCTCGCTCGCACCGGGCGTATCCGTACGCCGCACGGTGAGGTTGCGACTCCCGCATTCATGCCGGTTGGCACTCGCGCCGCCGTCAAGGCGATGTCCCCCGACGAGCTGTGGGATATCGGCTATCGGCTGGTCCTGGCCAACGCCTACCATCTGCTGGTGCGGCCCGGCCCCGACCTGGTGCGCGAGATGGGCGGCGTCGCGCGCTTCATGGCGTTTCCCGGCGCCACGCTGACAGATTCGGGAGGCTTCCAGGCTATGAGCCTGGCGAAGATCAATTCCATCTCGGAGGACGGAATCCGCTTTCGATCGCATCTCGACGGCGCTCTGGTCGTGCTCACTCCCGAAAGCGCGATTGAGGTGCAGGAATCGCTCGGCTCCGACATCATGATGGTCCTCGATGAGTGCACTTCTTACCCCGCCACCCACGACGAGGCTCGCAAGTCGATGGAGCTGACGGCGCGATGGGCCGAGCGCGGATTTCGTGCGCGCCGCAGCACGACGCAGGCGCTGTTCGGCATCGTGCAGGGCGGCATCTATGCCGACCTGCGCCGGACCAGCGCCGGTCAGATCACCTCAATTGAGTTCGATGGCTTCGCGGCAGGTGGCCTGTCGGTTGGTGAACCCAAGGAGGCGATGCTGGAGATGGCGGCGCTTTCGGCCTCGATGTTGCCGGCTGAGCGTCCGCGCTACCTGATGGGTGTAGGTCTTCCTTCCGACATAATCGCCGCGGTCGGGATGGGTTTCGATATGTTCGATTGCGTCATTCCGACGCGTAATGCGCGCAACGGCACGGCCTTCACCGCCTCGGGCAGGGTCCAGATAAAGCGGGCTGCCCACGCTCGCCAACAGGCCCCGCTCGACCCGACCTGCCAGTGCCGCCCGTGCCGGACCTTTTCGCGGGCCTACTTGCGTCATTTGTTTTTGTCGGGCGAGATACTCGCTGCACGCGCGCTTACGGAGCATAATCTGTTTTTCTATGCGCGCTTGATGCGCGAAGCCCAAGCTGCTATCGCATCTCGGACTTTCCGCGCATACGCAAATTCGATGACTGCGGCCATGCAGGAAGGCGATGCCGCGGACAAGGAAACTGACTGATGCTCTTTGAAGGAATTGCCTGGGCGCAGGCGGCCGGCGCACCGCAAGCGTCGGAAGCTTCGACCCTGCTCCAGATGGCGCCGATCGTCGGCGTTATTGCGATCTTCTATTTCCTCCTGATTCGTCCCCAGACGCAGAAGGCCAAGGAGCACTCGAAGATGCTCAAGGACCTCAAGCGCAACGACGAAATCGTGACGACTGGCGGTATCGTCGGGCGCATCACCGAGCTGGGCGACAAGCTGGTCACGGTGGAAATCGCTCCCAACGTGCGGATTCGCGTGGAGCGGCCCCAGATCGCCTCGATATCGAGCTACGGCAAAGCCCCAGCTAAGAAAGACAAGGAGTAGGGCGGCCCGTCTTTTCGCCGCACGAAAGTTAATCGACCAAGTGGATACGCAAAATTTCGCTCCCGTCCTGATTCTGATCGCGCTCATCGTCGCGTTCCTTTACCTGCATTTCACCGGCGGGCCCGGTCGCACTCGCCTTTATATCGCCGGCATCCTGACCGCCACGGCTGTCATCATCCTGCTCCCCAGCTTCAACCTGAGCCTGCCCGACTGGATGAATTCCCTCATCGGTGGCACCAGGATTCAGCTTGGCCTCGACCTCCAGGGCGGTACGCATCTGCTGATGGCGGTGAAGCTCGACGATGCGGTCAAGTCGCAGCTCGGGCATCGCGCCGACGACATCAGGCGCGAGCTCAAGGATAACAAGCTCGACTACGATGATATTTCGCAGGACGACGCCGGCAACATCATCGTCAAGCTCAAGGGCAGCGATGAGCGGTCCGCGTTCCTCGACCTCGCATCGAAATCGTTTCCCGACCTCGTGGTTTCTCCCGTCACGACCAGCAGCGGCCCTGCCTTCAGCCTGGGATTCAAGCCGCGCGATCTCAATCAGCTCAAGGCCGACGTGATGGAGAAGGCGCTCGACACGATTCGCAATCGTATCGATCAGCTGGGCGTTCGCGAGACCACTGTCGTGCGCGAAGGCGATAACGAAATCCTCGTGCAGCTTCCCGGCATCCAGGATCCCGAACGCGCCAAGGAACTTATCGGCAAGACCGCGGTCCTCGAATTCAAGCTGATCGACGATTCGCACAACGTCCAGGATGCCATCAAGGATGGCCCCCCGGTCGGTGACGAAATCCTGTACGGCTCGCCCCAGCGCGGGGGCCGCACCCCGTATCTCGTCGAGACTCCCGTGCTGATGAAGGGCGACGTCGTTACCGACGCGCGCGTCCGACCCGGTGGCCGTCTCGAAGGCCCCTACGTTTCCGTAGAACTCGATTCCCACGGAGCCGATATCTTCGATTCGCTCACCGCGGCCAACGTGGGCCGACGGTTGGCCATCATCCTCGACGGTACCGTCTATTCCGATCCTGTTATCAAGGAGCGTATCCCCGGCGGACACGTCCAGATCACGGGACGCTTTTCCATGGATGAAGCGCACGATCTCGCTATCGTACTGCGATCCGGTTCATTGCCTGCGGCCGTCGAGTTCGAGGAAGAACGGACGGTGGGACCGTCGCTCGGCCGCGATTCGATTCGCCAGGGCGAGATGGCCTTCATCATCGGTGCGCTGGCGGTCCTGATCTTCATGCCGCTTTATTACAGCGGCGCCGGGCTGGTCGCCGACTTCGGGCTGTCCTTGAACATCCTGCTGCTCATCTGCGTGATGGCTGCGATGCAGGCCACGCTGACCCTGCCCGGTATCGCCGGAATCGTGCTCACCCTGGGCATGTCCGTCGATGCCAACGTGCTGGTGAATGAACGGATGCGCGAGGAGTTGCGCAATGGCAAGACCCCGCGCGAGGCGGTTCGGCTGGGGTATGAGCGAGCCTGGTCGGCGATTCGAGACTCCAATATCTCGACCTTCGTAGCTGGCCTGATTCTGTTCCAGTTTGGAACGGGCCCGGTCAAAGGCTTTGCCGTTACCCTCTGCGTGGGCGTGCTGACGGGCCTCTTCTCGTGCATCGTCGTGACCCGGGCCTGGTATGACTCCCTTATCGCCGCTCGCAAGCTGAACACGATAAGCGTTTAG
>DATJWT010000445.1:0-11559 GCA_035500975.1 Binataceae bacterium (SeqCode) | reverse complement strand
GGTGACGGCGAAGCCGAAACCGGTCCGCTGGCGACCGGATGGCACAGCAACAAGTTTCTGAATCCGGCGCGCGATGGGGCGGTGCTGCCGATTCTCCATCTGAATGGATACAAGATCGCAAATCCCTGCTTCCTCGCGCGCATCCCACACGACGAACTTCAGAAGCTGTTCGAGGGCTACGGCTACAAGCCGTACTTCGTCGAAGGGCACGAGCCAAAGAAGATGCACCAGGCGATGGCCGCGACGATGGACACCGTGATCGGCGAGATCAAGGCGATCCAGAAGCAGGCGCGGGAGAAAGGTTTTCGCAAGCGTCCCGCGTGGCCGATGATCATCCTGCGATCGCCCAAGGGCTGGACCTGCCCCAAGGAAATCGACGGCCTGAAGTGCGAGGGCTATTGGCGTGCGCACCAGGTCCCGATGAGCGACATGGACAAGCCCGAGCACGTCAAGATCCTCGAAAAGTGGATGAAGAGCTACAAGCCGAAGGAACTCTTCGATGACAACGGCGCCTTCAAAAAAGAACTCGCGGAACTCGCGCCCAAGGGCCATCGCCGGATGAGCGACAATCCGCATGCGAATGGCGGACTGCTGCTGAAAGATTTGCGGATGCCCGATTTTCGCAAGTACGCAGTGGACGTTCCGAATCCCGGCACCAAGATGGTCGAGGCTACCCGGGTCCAGGGGCAGTTTCTCCGCGACGTCATGAAACTGAACATGCCGAACAGCAACTTCCGGCTATTCAGCCCCGACGAGAACAACTCCAACCGCTGGCAGGATGTCCTCGATGTCACCAATCGCGTGTACACGGCGGAGATTCTCCCCGACGACGATCACCTCGCGCCCGATGGCCGCGTGATGGAAGTGCTCAGCGAGCATCAGTGCCAGGGTTGGCTGGAAGGCTACCTCCTGACCGGGCGGCACGGCTTCTTCAGCTGCTATGAGGCGTTCATCCACATCATCGACTCGATGTTCAATCAGCACGCGAAATGGCTGAAGGTCTGCCACCAGATTCCGTGGCGCCGCCCGATCGCGTCGCTCAACTACCTGCTCAGCTCTCACGTTTGGCGCCAGGACCACAACGGGTTCTCACACCAGGACCCGGGCTTCATCGATCACGTCGTCAACAAGAAGGCCGGGGTGGTGCGTGTTTACCTGCCGCCCGATGCCAACTGCCTGCTGTCCGTCACGGATCACTGTCTGCGAAGCCGCAACTACATCAACCTGGTGGTCGCCGGCAAACAGCCCGCCCCGCAGTGGCTTTCGATGGACGAAGCGATCAAACACTGCACCGCCGGAATCGGCATCTGGGAATGGGCATCCAACGATCGCGGAGCCGAGCCCGATGTGGTGATGGCTTGCTGTGGAGATGTTCCGACACTCGAAACGCTGGCCGCGGTTGATTTGCTCCGCGTCCATGTCCCTGAACTGAGGATTCGCGTCATCAATGTCGTTGATCTGATGACGATTCAATCGCCGGTTGAACACCCCCACGGGATATCCGACGCGCAATTCGACGCGCTGTTCACCACCACCAAGCCGATCATATTCGCCTTCCACGGGTACCCCTGGCTGATTCATCGTTTGACGTATCGTCGCAAGGGTCATTCGAACCTGCACGTGCGCGGATATGTCGAAGAGGGCACAACCACGACGCCGTTCGACATGGTGGTGTTGAACCGGATGGATCGGTTCTCGCTGGTCAACGATGTTATCGACCGGGTCCCGATGCTGGCCGAGCGCGCCGCATACGCCAAGCAGGCGATTCGCGACAAGTTGATGGATCACAAGGCTTACATTGGGCGGTACGGCGATGACATGCCGGAAATCGCCAACTGGCGATGGGGCGGCGAAGCGGCCGCGAGCGGACCCGATACGTCGGCAGACAACGTGTAGGATTTTGATCCTGTACGGACCTCCGGCCATGGAGTAGAAGAGCCCTTTGGGGGAGCCCATGAGACGGTTCGACCATTCATGCAATGGTGCGATCTCATTAGTCGTCGTGATCGCGCTGCTGGTTTCCAGCTCTCCGATCGCCGCGCTGGCCGCGGAACCACCGCCCCAGCCCGCCTCCGAGGCCGCGCTCGGGCCAGCGCCCGGAGATGCGACCCCGGAGGATCTGGAGCAACTCGTTTCTCCAATCGCGCTCTATCCCGATTTGCTGGTCGCGCGCATCCTGGTCGCGTCCACCTTCCCCACGCAAATCGTGGAATGCGAGCGATGGCTTAAAGCGAATCCCAACCTTAAGGGCGATGACTTCGCCAAGGCGGTCAACGCGCAACCCTGGGATCCCAGCGTCAGGTCGCTCTCGCAATTCCCCGATGTCATCAAGACGATGAATGACAGCCTGTCGTGGACGTCCGCGCTCGGCGAGGCGTATTACAACCAGCCCGATGACGTCATGAACGCCATCCAGCGGCTGCGCGACCGGGCGGTAAAGGCGGGAACGCTCAAAGATACTCCTCAGCAAAAGATCGAAACGCAGCCGGTCACGGTGCAGGAAGAAGGCTCTCCGCAGCAGATCGTGGTCATCCAGCCGGCGCAGCAGAACACCGTGTACGTTCCGCAGTACGATCCGACCTCGGTGTACGGAACACCGGTCGCGGCGCCTGCCGGCTATGCGGCTCCGGCAACGACCGGGTACACCGGCACCGAGATGCTCACCACCGGCCTTCTCTCTTTCGGCCTGGGAATGGGGCTCATGGCGCTCATCAATGACGATGACGACCACTGGGATTGCGGTTGGGACGGAAGCGGCGGAAACAACGTCAACTACAACAAGAACGTCTACGTCAATCGCGGCAACAACTATCCGCGCGGCGGACAGAATCGGCAGGCTCGGCAAAACGCTCGCGAGGCTCGACGCGAGGGCCGCAATCCGCGTCCTACTCCATACTCAGGAAGGGGCAATCCTTCTTCGCGCCCTTACAATCCCGCCAACGCGAAGCCCTATCGGCCAGGTGCTGCAGGTAAGCCGAACTTCCCGAAGGCGAGCACCCTTCCCGCCAACGCACGGATGCAAGGTGGCCTCGCAGGCCAGAACGGTCCGGGTGCCGCCGGCATCGGAAATCGCGCCGGCGGTGGGCCCGGTCAGGGTTTCGGCCGCGGTCAGAACCAGGGTCTCCGAGGCTACGGCGCTAACGCTCCCGATCGCGCAACTCGTGGCGGTCGCAGCGGCGCATTCGGCGGGTACGGCGCGGGCGGAACGACCCAGGCTGCCGGCAATCGCGGGCGCTCAAGTCTCGGCGGCGGTCGTGGTGGTTTCGGCGGTGGTGGTGGCGGCAAACGCGGCGGTGGCGGTGGAGGCAGGCGCGGTGGTGGTGGTGGCGGCGGGAGAGGGAGGCGCTAACGATGCTTATAACTATGAAACGGCGCGTCGTTGAATTCGCTCTGCTGTCTTTTGTCCTGGCGCTCTCGGTGCTTCTACCTTCCGCTCGAGCCGAAGAGTCGAAAGAGCGCGTGTTCAGGTCCCCGGCATCTGCCGCGGCCGCGCTGGTCGATGCAGCCCGGAAAGATGATCTGAAAGAGATGGCCACAATACTCGGCCCCGGGGGGGAAGACGTCGTCAGTAGCGGCGACCCGGTTGCCGACAACAACAACCGCGAAGACTTCACCAAGTGGTACGACCAGATGCATCGGCTCGCTTACAACAGCGATGGCCAGGTCATCCTGTACGTGGGTGCCGACAACTGGCCGTTGCCGATTCCGATCGTCAAGCAGGGTGACGGATGGGTGTTCGACACCGCCGAGGGCAAGGACGAACTGCTGTACCGGCGGGTCGGCCGCAACGAGCTCTACACGATCGACGTTCTCCAGGAACTGGCCGATGCGCAGCAGGACTACTCAAACGTGCAACAGCAATTCGCGCAGAAGATTCTCAGCGACAGCGGCCAGAAGAACGGCCTCTATTGGCCGACCAGCGGTGACGAGCCCGAAAGCCCGATCGGTCCGCTGATCGCCGATGCCTCTGCCGAGGGCTACAAGCGCGATCCCAGCGGGAAGCCGGCTCCCTTCCACGGCTATTACTACAAGGTGCTCAAGAGCCAGGGCGCCGATGCGCCGGGCGGCGCGCAGGACTACATCGTCGATGGGAAGATGACGCGCGGCTTCGCGTTTCTTGCTTATCCCGCGGAATATCGCGATTCGGGCGTGATGACGTTCATGATCGACAAGGACGGCGTGCTGGTTGAAAAAGACCTCGGCCCCGATACTGAAAAGATCGCCCCGGGCATCACCAGCTTCAATCCCGACAGCACCTGGTCAGAGCTGCAAGCATCGGACTAGGCGGCCGTACTGTCGCCCGGCTTTTCCTCGGGCGCTTGATCAGGCTCCGTCAGGGCCGGCCCGATCTCACCATCGGAGACCCAGTCAGCCAGCAGCGTATACGCCACCGCGAGGACTACCGGCCCGACAAACAAACCGATCACCCCGAACGCGAACAGTCCGCCGATCACGCCCGCGAAAATCAGCAGCAGCGGAAGATCCGCGCCGCGCTTGATCAGCAAGGGCCGCAGGACGTTGTCGAACGTCCCGCAGAAAATCGACCACAGCAGTAGTCCGGTCCCCCACAACGCGCCGCTCTGCGAATAGGTCCAGATGATCGCCGGGATGAGCACCAGCATCGGACCGATTTGCGCGATCGCCAGCACGAACATCACCGCCGTCAGCAGCACCGGGAACGGAACGCCGGCGATCTTGAGGCCAAGCCCCGCGAAAACCGACTGCACGATCGCGGTCACGACGATTCCTTGCGCGACTCCGCGAATCGCCAGTCCCGCGAGGTGCACCGCCTCGACGCCCTGGGGTCCGATAAGCCTGCGGATGAAAGCCTCCACTCCCGCCAGCGCCGTCTCGCCATTCGCATAGAGGATCCCGGCAATCACCACCGTCAGCAGGAACTGCACGAACAGAAGCCCGAGGTTCCCTACCTGCTGGAGAAACAATACCGCCGCTTTCTTGGCGAGCGGCGACAGGTATTCGGAAAGCTGCTCCGGTCCCGCGGCGGCAAGTTTCTGCCAGGCATTGGAAATTTGCGTGCCGAACAAGGGAATCCGATGAAGCCAATGAGGGGGACCCGCGAGCGTGAACGTCGCTAGCGCCTTGGTCCACGCACTGATCTGCTCGGCGTTGTGAACGATGGTCGTGACCGCGAAGTAGAAGGGCACGACCAGGATAAACAGCAACAGCGTAGTCATCAGCGCGACGGCCAGCGATCGGCGCCCGCCAAGCCAGACCTGCACCTGCAGAAGAACCGGCCACGTCGCGACAACCACCGTCGTGGCCCACAGCGCAGCAACGACGAAGGGCCGGATGATCCACAGGCTCGCCGCGATGAGCACGGCGAGCGCCAGCACCTGCATCACGATGCGCGCGAGATCGATGGTTCGATTTGACGGCGCTTCCGGCATCTACAACGGCCCCCGCCATACTTGCTATAAAACGGCTGGGTCGCTAGACCCCCTTGCACACGGAGGTGCATCAATGACGCGGATTCAGGCAATCCTGATGGCGGCCCTACTGTCGCTCAGCGTGGGACTGACAGGATACGCACGGGCGCAAGAGAGCGCGCCGGCCGCCGGCTCAGATGGCGGGGGCGTACGCGCCGCAACCGTGCTGACCATTCACGGCAAAATCGCAGCGGTCGATGAGGCCAAAAAGCTCGTGACGCTGGAGGCGAATGGCAAGAAAGTAACCTTCCAGGTCGATAACCCTTACAACCTCAAGAACTCGAAAGTCGGCGACCCGGTCGTCGTGCGTTACTACGAAGTGGTCTCGGTGCGGAAGTTGAAGAAGGGCGAAGAGGTACCATCCGTCTCGCTGACTGAGGGCATCGAAACCGCCCGGAGCGGGACTCCCGGAGCCGTGGCGGAGCAGAAGGCCACCGTGCTGGTCAGCGTCGCTGACGTAGATGCGGACAACGGCACCGTTACGATCAAGGGTCCTGACGGCTCGACTGAGAAGGTCAAGGCCCGCGATCCCAAGGTTCTCAAGCACCTGAAGGCAGGCGACCAGTTGGTGGTCACCGTCACCCGTGCAACTGCCATCGCGATCGAAAAGGAAGCGGCGGCTGGTTAAGCCGGTACCCATCTACGTTCACATTTGGAACCCCGATCTTGCATCCGTGACACGGCTGCAATTTCGGGGTTCTTTTATGCCTAATCATTGGTCGCTTTGCTCGCTTGGGGTCTTTGATTAGCCTGAGAGAAGCAAGGATTTCGGGGGCATAAGCCTTGCTTTCTCCCGTGCGTCGGAGCTGAGGAGCCGACTATCGATGGGTCTGAATCGCGAACCTACCGTTGCTTTGAACGCCGGCCGCCCGGCCAAAACCATCTATCCGCCGTGCGCGCTGGTGATTTTCGGCGGCGCCGGCGCATTGACCCATCGCAAGCTTCTGCCCGCGCTTTACAACCTGGCGCTCGATGACGACCTGCCCGAGAAAGCGGCGATCGTCTGCTTTTCGATGGAGGAGATGAACGACGAGAGCTACCGGGCGTTCGCGCGCGACGGGATCGAGAAGAATTCCCGCCGCCGGCTCCAGGAAGGTGAGTGGACGAAGTTCGCGAAGATGCTGCGCTACGTTCGCGGCCGGTTCAACGAAGGCGCCGACTACCGGACGCTCAAAACCCACCTCGAGCACGTCGATGCGCAGTCGGGCACGCTCGGCAATCGCATCTACTATTTCGCCATCCCGCCCAACTTCATCGAAACCTGCGCGAACGGGTTGAACGAAGCGAAGATGATTCGTTCGCCCAACGGCGACGGCACCTTCACGCGCGTGGTGGTCGAGAAACCCATCGGGCGCGACCTCGCCAGCTCCACCGCGATCAACGATCGAATCGCGGCGCACTTTCACGAGAGCCAGATCTTTCGCATCGATCACTACCTGGGCAAGGAAACGGTCGAAAACCTGATGGTGCTGCGGTTCGCCAATGCGATCTTCGAACCGCTGTGGACCTCGCGCTTTATCGATCACGTGCAGATCACCGTCGCGGAATCCGAAGGCGTCGGCGCTCGCGCGCCCTACTACGAGTCCGCCGGCGCGCTGCGCGACATGGTGCAAAGCCATCTGCTGCAGGTGCTGAGCATCATCGCGATGGAACCGCCGCGCAGCACCGCGGCCGACTCCGTCCGCGATGCAAAGCTCGATGTGCTCCAATCAATTCGCCCCTTCGGCGAGGAAAGCATCGAGAAGTATGCCGTGCGCGGTCAGTACAGCGCCGGGCTCGTAGAGGGTGTTCCGGCGCATGCGTATCTCGAAGAAGATGGCGTCGCGCCGGGCTCGCGCGTCGAGACTTTCGTCGCGCTCAAGTGCTGGATCGATAACTGGCGATGGGCCGGGGTGCCGTTCTATCTCCGCACCGGCAAGCGGATGCCCAAGCGCGCCAGCGAGATCGCCATCTACTTCAAGTCGGTTCCGCGCATCCTCTACAACGCCAACCCGCGCGCGCACCTGGCCTCGAACATGCTCACTATCCGCATCCAGCCCGACGAAGGCCTCTCGGTGCACATCATTTCAAAGGTGCCCGGTCCGCAGGCCAGGCTGCAGCAGGTCGCGGTCGATTTTCACTACGCCACCAGCACCCCCGATTCCTACGAGACGCTGCTGCGCGACATCATCCTC
The DNA here is from genome assembly GCA_035500975.1 of Binataceae bacterium (SeqCode). Taxonomy (GTDB): domain Bacteria; phylum Desulfobacterota; class Binatia; order Binatales; family Binataceae; genus JAFAHS01. The sequence continues at coordinate 3,938 of DATJWT010000445.1, read as the reverse complement.
GGAGATCAGACGCTGTTCATGCGCCGCGACTCGGTCGAGGCGGCGTGGCAACTCGTCGATCCAATCCTCGATGCGTGGGAAGAATCGCCCGCCGAAGTTCCGCTCTATGCCGCCGGCTCCTGGGGCCCGCTCGAGTCCGCGCTGCTGATGGCGGCCAACAGCCGCGCCTGGCGCGTGCTCTAGATACCGCCCGTCAACGCATCTCCTGCTTGGCCTCCTCCCTTTGGAGTAGGGGAAATCGGTCCATCCCCGCCTTTAATGTTTTCGCTTGATGTACTAATGCTCCTCACGGAACCATTTCCTTGGGGGACGATGGTTTCGCGAAGCGTGCCCTGATGGGGCCGCTTCGGGGCGATTTTGGGGGAGGCTTTCTGATGGCTGCGCAGAACATGACGTTGTTGCGGCACGTCCTGACCCGCAAGGGGACCAGGGTGTCGGCAGGGGACTTGGCGCTGATTCTCGAGCGGATCGAAGTAATCGGCAAACGCATCGCGCACGAGCTTGCGCGCGCATCCATTCGCGGTGAGCTGGGTACGACCGGAGAAACCAACGTCCAGGGCGAGGAAGTAAAAAAGCTCGACGAGTGGACGAACTGGGTGTTTCTCGACAGCTTCGAAGGCGGCGACCCGATCTGCACGCTGATTTCCGAGGAGATGGAAAACGCGGAGCATCGCGCCGGGACCTGTCCCTCGAACGGCTACGCCGTGCTGTTCGATCCCCTCGACGGCTCTTCCAACACCGATATCAACGGATCGCTCGGAACAATCTTTTCCATACGCAGACGCTCCCCCAATCACCGGGAATCGATCGAGGACATTCTGCGACCCGGCGATGAGCAGGTTGCCGCCGGCTATATCATCTATGGGCCGGGAACCCAGCTCGCGTACACCGCCGGCGCCGGCGTGGATATCTTCACGCTCGATCCGCTTATCGATCAGTTCGTGCTGTGGCGCGAGGGCGTCCGGATGCCGGCGCGCGGAATTGCCTATTCCGTCAACCAGGGCAACATCACGAAGTTCCACCCCGGCGTTCGCAAGCTCATCGAGCATATGACCAGCCGCAAGGACAAGCTGACCAGCTACTCGCTGCGTTACACGGGCGCTTTCGTCGCGGACTTCCATCGATGCCTGCTGGAAGGCGGCCTTTACATGTACCCGGGAGAGATCACTCCCGACGGCAAGAGCAAGGGCAAGTTGCGCCTGATGTACGAGCTTGACCCGATGTCATTCATCGCGGAGCAGGCAGGCGGCAAGGCCTCGAACGGCAAGGGACGCCTGCTCGAAGTGACGCCCACCGGGCTTCACGACCGCCAGCCCATTTACATCGGGAGCGCCGCCGAAGTGGAGATGGCCGAGCAGATGCAAGTCGAAGGCTGACCGGGCTAGACTGGGCTCGATGTCTCGGCTGATACTCGCGGGCGATATCGGCGGAACCAAGACCCTGCTCGGGATTTTCCGCGAGGATGGCGATCGCCTCGAGCTGGTGCGCGAAGCTCGCTATCCCACCCAGGAATTTCCCTCGCTCGAAAGCATCTGCGCGAAGTTCGTCGGCAGCGATGGTTCTTTCGCGGCCGCATCATTTGGAGTTCCCGGCGCGGTCGTCGGCGGTCGCGCGACCCCCAGCAACATCGCGTGGCAGATCATCGATAAATCCGTCTCTTCCGCCCTCGGTGGCGTGCCGGTGACCCTCGTCAACGATCTCGGCGCGACCGCACTTGGCGTAGTTTATCTTTCCGAGGAAGATTCGGTTGTCATCAATCCCGGCGCGAGCCTGCTGTACGGCAATATCGCCGTGATCGCCGCCGGCACCGGGCTGGGTGAGGCGGCTTTGTTGGCGGGCAAGGGCAAGAGCAAGAGCTACCAGCTCATTCAATCGGAGGGCGGTCACTCGAACTTCTCTCCGGTCGGCGATGAGCAGATCGAATTGCTGCGATTCCTGGAACGCGAGTTCGGCCACGTGAGCTGGGAGCGCGTCCTGTCAGGGCCCGGGCAGGTGAATATCTACCGCTTTCTCCGCGGCAGAACCCCGGAGCCCGAGCCCGGATGGCTCACGGCCGCGATCGCATCGGGCGATGCCGCCCGCGCAATCAGCGAGGCGGGCGTGGAAGGACGCGATCCTGTCTGTGCTCACGCGGTCGAGATGTTTTGCGATATGTACGGAACGGAAGCGGGCAACCTTGCGCTCAAGGTGCTTGCGCTCGGCGGGGTGGTTCTATGCGGTGGAATCGCGCCGAAGATTTTACCCGTTCTCAAGAAAGGCGGGTTCATGCGCGGCTTTACCGCCAAGGGCCGCCTTGCCACGATGCTTAAGCAGATAGAGGTGCGGGTGGTGACGAATCCGAACGTGGCCCTCGTCGGCGCGGCGCATTCGGCCCTCGCGATGCTATAAAGAGAACATTGACCCCATCGCGCCCGCTGGGCCGATTCAAGGAGATTGATTGTTATGACCAAGCGCGTGAGAGAAATTCTGAGCTGGTACGATTCCGAGAACGCGGGCGTACGCAGCAACCTCGCCCGCATGATGAATCACGGTCGACTCGCCGGCACCGGCAAGTTCGTTATCCTGCCGGTTGACCAGGGCTTCGAACACGGCCCGGCGCGAAGCTTCGCTCCCAATCCTCCCGCGTATGATCCGCGCTATCACTTCCAGCTCGCGCTTGATGCGGGCTGCAATGCCTACGCCGCGCCGCTCGGGTTCATCGCGGCCGGAGCCGCGGAGTATGCCGGCGACATTCCCCTCATCCTGAAACTCAACAATCACGATCTGCTGCACGACGAGAAAGATCCGATCTCCGCGGTAACCGGCAGCGTGAAAGATGCTCTCCAACTCGGATGCGCCGCGGTCGGCTTCACGATCTATCCGGGATCGGCCGGCGAGAAGGCGATGTACCAGGAGCTGCGCGAAATCGGCCAGGAAGCAAAAGCGCATGGACTCGCGGTGGTGGTGTGGTCGTACCCGCGCGGATCGTCGATCTCGAAGCAGGGCGAAACCGGACTCGACGTGGTCGCGTACGCGGCGCAGATCGCCGCTCAGCTCGGCGCCAACATCATCAAGGTCAAGCCGCCCACCGCGCATATCGAGCAGCCTGAAGCGAAGAAGGCCTACGATGCCGCCAAGGTTCAGCTCGAGCCGCTCTCCGCGCGCGTCAAGCACGTCATCCAGGCCGCGTTCGACGGCCGGCGCATCGTGATTTTCTCCGGCGGACCCAAGGAATCTGACGAACAACTCATCAGCGACATCCGCGAAATTCACGCCGGCGGCGGCTTCGGCTCGATCATCGGGCGCAACTCCTTCCAGCGGCCCAAGGAGCAGGCGGTGAAGTTGCTGAACACGATTATGGATATCTACAAGGGATAACGGCTGGGCGCCGCCATGGACTACCGCGAGTACCAGCATCTTCTGTTCGAGCGTAAGGGCGATGGCATCCTGCTCATCACCATCAATCGCCCCGACGTCCTCAACGCCACCAACAATCGGCTCCACTGGGAGCTGAGCCGCATCTGGCTCGATGTCGCGGACGATCCTGAGACCAACGTCGTGGTGGTCACCGGCGCGGGCCGTGCATTCTCCGCGGGCGGCGACCTTGACATGATCGAGGGGATGGCGGGGAATGCGGCGAATATCGCGCAGGCGTGGCGGGAAGCCGGCGATATCGTCTACAACATGATCAATCTCGACAAGCCGATTATCTCCGCGATCAACGGGGTCGCGGTGGGCGCCGGGCTGGCGGTCGCTCTGATGGCCGATATCAGCATCGCGTCGGAGGCGATGCGCATAACCGATGGTCATGCGCGGCTGGGAGTCGCGGCGGGCGATCACGCGGTGATCATCTGGCCGCTGCTGTGCGGGATGGCGCGCGCGAAGTATTACCTGCTGACGGCCGATTTCATCGATGGGCGCGAGGCGGAGCGCATCGGGCTGGTGAGCCTGTGCGTTCC
>DATJWT010000444.1:0-3596 GCA_035500975.1 Binataceae bacterium (SeqCode) | reverse complement strand
GGCGGACGGCTTGCGATCATAGATTTCGAGCCGACCCCCGTCGCCGGTCCGCCGCCGCCCGGGGTGCCGTCGAACCGGGGCGGTCACGGCGTCCCCAAACGAATCGTGGAAGAAGAACTGACGAAGAGCGGCTTTCGGCTCACCGACACGCTGGAATGGCCAATCAGCAGAACCATCCAGCATTACTGCATGGTGTTCGTGAAACCGCCGGCGCTCACTTCCCGGATGAGCGGAACCATCGAAAAAGAAAGAGGCGACCGGAGTTTCGATCGCCTCTTTGCGTCTCTAACCGCGGGCAGCTATTCGAACATCAGCACCGTACGGGCGACTTCTCCCGCTTTCATCGCGCGGAAGGCTTCGTTTACGTCCTCGAGCTTGCCGTGGCGGCTTACCATGTCATCGAGATTGATGCGGCCCTGGCGGTAGAGGTCGATGATGCGCGGCATGTCGATGCGGAAGCGGTTCGAGCCCATGAAACAGCCCTGGATGCGCTTCTCGAACAGCAGCGAGAAGCCGTCGACCTCGACCTTCTGCCCCAGCGGCACCATTCCGACGATCGTGGCAATGCCGCCCGGGCGGATTGATTGATATGCCTGCTCCGCGGCGACCTTGAGTCCGATCGCTTCAAATGAGTAATCGACGCCGTCTCCAGTGAGTTCGATGATCTTCGCGACCGGGTCGCCCGCGGATGCATCGACGGCGTGAGTCGCGCCGAGCTTCAGCGCCAGGTCGAGTTTGTTCTTGAACTTGTCGACCACGATTATCATTCGCGCTCCTGCCACGCGCGCGCCCTGGATAATCGCGAGTCCAACGCCGCCCGCACCGAACACCGCCACCTGCGATCCCGGCGACACCTTCGCGGTATGCAGCGCCGCGCCGACTCCCGTCATCACGCCGCATCCGATGAGCGCCGCACGATCGAGCGGCACGTCGTTGTCGATTTTCACCAGCGCGTTCTCATGCACCAGCATCTTCTCGGCGTAGCCGGAGAGATCCGCGAACTGGTTGACCGGCTTGCCCTTCTGCGACAGGCGGGGCTTGTCCTTCTGCCCGCGCTGCGTGGCGGCCTTGTTGGAGCACAGGTTCGGGTGGCCGGACATGCACTCTTCGCAGTAGCCGCAGAACACGCTGAGGCACGCGATCACGTGGTCGCCGGGCTTGAGGTAGCTCACCTGCGATCCGACTTTCTCGACTACTCCGGCCGCTTCATGCCCGAGAATCGCCGGTGTCGGCCACATGTAGAGGCCATCCACGAAATGGAGATCGCTGTGGCACACGCCGCTGGCGACGGTGCGCACGAGCACTTCGCGTTCCTTTGGTTCGTCGATATCGACCTGCTCGATGGTGAGCGGCTGATTTGGTCCGTGGTAAATTGCAGCTTTCATTGGTCTCTCCTTACTGGAACATCAACACGGTGCGGGCGACTTCTCCCGCCTTCATCGCGCGGAACGCCTCGTTCACGTCCTCGAGCTTGCCGCGCTTGCTGATCATCTCGTCGAGCTTGAGGCGGCCCTGCAGATAGAAATCGAGGTAGCGGGGCATGTCGATACGGAAACGGTTCGATCCCATGTTGCTGCCCTGGAGCTTGCGCTCAGTCAGGAACATGAAGCCGTCGATCTCGACTTTCTGGCCGACCGGAATCATGCCGATCACGGTCGCGGTGCCGCCGGGCTTGAGCGAGTTGAAAGCCTGCTCGGCGGCCTTCTTGAGGCCGATCGCTTCGAAAGCGTAATCGACGCCGCCGCCCGTAAGCTTCTTGATCTCCTCGATGGGATCGCTCGCGGATGCATCGACCGAGTCGGTCGCGCCCAGCCGCTTGGCCATCGCGAGTTTCCCTTCGAACATATCCACCGCGATGATCTTCCGCGCGCCCGCGATGCGCGCGCCCTGGATTGCCGCGAGTCCGACGCCGCCGCATCCGAAGACCGCGACCGTGGAGCCCGGCTCGACCTTCGCGGTGTTGAGTACGGCGCCGACGCCCGTGGTGACGCCGCATCCGACCAGCGCGGCGCGATCGAGCGGGATGTCGTTGTTGATTTTCACCAGCGCGTTCTCATGCAGCAGCATCCGCTCGCAATACGACGAGATGTCGAGGAACTGGTTGATCAGTTTGCCCTTCTGCGAGATGCGGGGCTTGTCCTTGGGGTCGCGCTGGGTCGCAGCCTTGTTGGAGCATCGATTCGGGTGACCCGCCATGCACTGCTCGCAATTGCCGCAGAACACGCTGAGGCACGCGATCACGTGATCGCCCGGCTTGAGGTAACTGACCTGTTTGCCGACTTCCTCGACGACTCCTGCCGCCTCGTGACCGAGCACCGCGGGCGCGGCGTAGGGGTAGAAACCATCGACGAAATGCAGATCGCTATGGCACACGCCGCTGGCGACAGTGCGCACGAGGACCTCACGATCCTGGGGCTTGTCGATTTCGACGTCCTCGATGCTGAGCGGCTGCTTGGGGCCATGAAACACGGCGGCTTTCATTCCAGATGCTCCTTGTAACGCAAGATTTAGCGGGTGCATTCCGCGCGAAGGCGGGCAGGCACGAGCAGATTCTTTACTACCACATCAGGTCGTTATTGCCACAGGCTCGCAGAGCGGCTGGCTTTGCATCGATGCGTCTGGTTCTCTAGCAGGTTCAGTATGCGGCAGTTTTCGCAATTCCTCCTCGCGCTGGCAGTCTTCGGATTGCTTGCCGGTACCGCACGCGCGGAAATTGCGCCGGAGACGCGCGCACGTATTGACGAGATGGCGTCCGCTCCGGTTCGCAAGGGCGAGGTTCCGGGACTCATCGTCGGCGTGATGCGGGGCAGCGATCGGTTCGTGCGGGGCTACGGAGAAATCGCGGTCGGGTCAGGTGTGCGGCCGAACGCACAGACGGTGTGGGAAATCGGATCGATCACCAAGACGTTCACCGCGATGCTGCTGGCGATCTACGTCCAGCGTGGCGTTGTGAGCTACAACGATCCGCTGCAGAAATACGTTCCCGATTGGGTCGAGGTGCCGAGTTACGGCGGGCGAGAGATCCGTCTCATCGATCTTGCGACGCACACCTCCGGACTGCCGAAGGATCCGCGACTCGGCGGACGGAGCCAGCTCAGCGTGGACGAGATGTACCGGATGACCAGTGCATATCGCCTTACGCGCGCGCCCGGTGAACGATTCGAATACTCGAACTGGGGCTTCGCGCTGCTCGCCCATGCACTCGAACGCGCGACCGGGAAGGACTACCAGCAGCTCGTCGAAAGCGACATCTGCGTGCCGCTCGGATTGACGGATACGCGCATCGCGTTGACGCCCGACGAGTTGGCGCGGCAGGCGCAGGGATACAGCCCGGCCGGGATGCCGAAGCCGCATGACAATCCCACCTGGCCCGCCTTCAACGGCGCGGGCGCGCTGCGGTCCACGATGGACGACATGATGCGTTATCTCGGCTTCAACATGGGCCAGATGAACACGCCCTTGAGCGCGTTGTTGCCGGACCTCCAGCGCCCCTTGCACGCGGGCGGGATGCCGGGAACGTCGGTGGGGCTGGCGTGGCAGATGTTCGAGATGCGCGGCACGAGCAACCTCGTCATCTGGAAGAACGGCGCGGCGTC
>DATJWT010000443.1:0-2707 GCA_035500975.1 Binataceae bacterium (SeqCode) | reverse complement strand
AGCGCGCCGACTCCGTCGGCGCCCGCAGACATCGAATCACTCCTGGCCGAGCCTATGGCGGGCCGATGGTTGATGATGAGCGATGTCTGCAAGCATTGCAGCGCAGCACCCTGCCAGATTGCATGCCCGACGGGAGCGCTGATCGTCAACGAGTTCTCGAACATCTATGTGCAGAACGATATCTGCAACGGCTGCGGATACTGCGTCGCGGCCTGCCCGTTCGGCGTGATCGCGCGGAGCCCGGTAGATGGGCACGCGCACAAGTGCACGCTGTGCTACGACCGGCAGCGCGATGACCTGACGCCGGCGTGCGCCAAGGCCTGTCCGACGGGCTCGATCCAGTTTGGGCCGATTGACGAATTGCGCGATCGCGCGCGTGCCCGCGTGCAGGAACTCGATGCGCGTGGAGTGTCGGGCGCGTACCTGTACGGCGATTCGCCCTCCGCTTCCTACTCCGAGTTGAGCGCATTCTTTCTCCTGCTCGATCGGCCCGAACGCTACGGCCTCCCGGGCGAGCCTGAACGTCCGCAAATTCATTCGGGACGCGACTACCTGCGCGCCGCGTTCGCGACCGTCGCAGCGCTGGCTGTGATCGTGGGGACTCTGCTGAGTCATGCCTTCTGAAGTCGCAGAAGCTCCACGAATCTTCACCAAGGCTCCGCCGTGGCACGGATGGGTCACTGCCGACACGTTTTTGCTCTCGCTTGCGTCGGGCACGTTCACGATAGCCGCGCTATTTGTATTGCTCCGGCCATACGAAATGGATGCGGTCACGCGCATCGCGTTTTATGTGGTCTTTCCGCTGATGCTCGGTGACCTCGTATGCCTGGTCGCCGATCTTGGCGATCCCCTGCGGTTCCATCACATGCTGCGGACCTTCAAGCCGGGTTCCCCAATGTCCGTCGGCGTGTGGGCGATCAGCGTGTTCTCGGTCTTCGCCTTCCTCGCTTTCGCCGCCGCAGTCGTTGATGCGCCTCAGGCCGTTGTCCGGACGATCGCCGCCGTTGGTCTCGCACCCGGATTGGTTGTCGCCGCATACAAGGGCGTGCTGTTCAGCGGAACTGCACAACCGGCGTGGCGGAAGATGCGCTGGCTCGGCGCGGCATTCGCGCTGTCCGCGCCATCGATGGGCGCGGCGATGATGCTTGCGATCGCCACGAGCACGGGAGACTTCAGCGCCGCGCGCATCGCCCGCTACATCCTGATGTGGCTTCTGGTGCTGAGCGCGCTGGTAGTGCGACGAGTAATGGGCCGCCCGGGTGCAGTCGGACATCTGAGCGATCTGGAAAATCGCGCGATTATTTTGAGGACCAGCCTGAACTACACGACCTTCATCGTAGCCGGTCTCGGCTTGCCGATTTTTTTGTGCATCTTTTCGAGAGGCACCCCGTCAGTTGACGCCGCGATTGTTGCCCTCGTCCTTATGGGCGCCCTTCTCTCCCGCCACTACCTCGTGATGCTCCCGCATCGGAATTAAAGTATAGCTTTAAAATATTCCTGGTCGTCCAAAATGCCCAAGTACAGGCCGGCTCTTCCCTAGCTTGAACGTTCCTCGAATCGCTGCTGTCACATAGCGCTTTGCGTGGCGAACCGCCGCTTCCAGGTCCGCGCCGCGCGCGAGGTATGCCGCTATCGCAGCTGAGAATGCGCATCCCGTTCCGTGGACATCGCCCCTGAGTCTCGGCGCGTGAAACTCGCGAAACCGTCGCCCGTCGTACATAAGGTCGACTGACTCCGCACCGCCGCGATGTCCTCCCTTGATAATCACCGCGCGCGCCCCCATCTCGACTATCCGTTTTGCTGCCGCCCGCGCTTGCGCATCGTCGGCGATCTCCATTCCCGTTAACGCCTCGGCTTCGGCGAGGTTCGGCGTCACGACCCGTGCCATCGGCACCAACTTCCCCACGAGCGCGCGCTCGCCGGCACGATCCAGCAGCCGCACGCCGACGCTCGACACGATCACCGGATCGATCACCGGCGCAGGCAGGCGCAGCTCCCGAATCGTTCGCGCCACGATTCGGACGGCCGCCGCATTGCCGAGCGCACCGATCTTGATTGCGTCAGGACGCCGCTCGCGCGCTACGATCTCGATCTGCGCGGCAATCATTGCGGGCGCCACGACCGCGATCTTTCCCACCGTGGAGCTGTTTTGGGCGATGATCTCGGTGATCGCCGAGTATCCATAGACGCCCAGCGCGGCGAAGGTTTTCAGGTCCGCCTGGATGCCCGCGCCGCCGCCGGGATCGCTGCCGGCGATGGTGAGAGCGACACTCTTCGCTTGACTTCGAGCCATGATTGCGCCGCGTAAGTCGCGGGTAGCAGAAGCTGGTTGAATTGGGAAGCCGATGCAAGCGGGGCGATTTTCCGGGTCGCATTGCGTGAAGCGCGCGCCCGGGAGTATTTTTCACGAAACAGCGAGACAGGGTTACTCGGGCCATATGCCAAGCCGGGCACAAGACGAATTCTTGAACCTTCCGTTCCAGGAAAAACTGGAATTTCTCTACGGACTTCCTGCCCGGCAGAAGCGCGACCTGATCCTCTCCGCACCCGAAGCGGAGCGCCTGGTGCAATCTTTTTCGCCCGAAACGCTCTTTTACACGCTGAAGGAAATCGGCTCCGCCGATGCCAGCGATCTGCTCAGCCTTGCGCTTCCCGAGCAGGTGAAATCGCTGTTCGATCTCGATTGCTGGAACAAGGACCGTCCGAA
>DATJWT010000442.1:0-2723 GCA_035500975.1 Binataceae bacterium (SeqCode) | reverse complement strand
ATCGTGTTGATCCCGTAAAAGATCGCCACGAACAGAACGCTCTGCGAGAGGATGCCGGGGGTGAGGAAATCGAGATAGCGGACTTCGCCACCCGCGATTCCGCGCACCTGCGCCATCACCTGCCCGAACACCAGCAGCCACAGCGCGGGCTGCACCGCCCTGGTTATCAGCTCCATGAAATCGTGCCGCAGCTTGCGCAGTTCCGCGTCGGCCACGCCGAAAATCTGTGTGCAATAGTTCGCAAACGCCGGCGCAGCCATATTCAACTCCGCGCCCGCGCGCTGCGACGCGTCACGCGCACCTCGCGGTAGCCGCCGCCCGGCTCGATTCCGCCGCCGATAAACTTCTCGAATACGCCTTCCAGGGAGGCATCGGGACCAACCCGGCCCTTGAGTTCTTCCGGTGATCCTTCGACTTCGATGCGACCGCGATGCATCAACGCGATGCGGTCGCACAAGTCGTCGGCTTCCGCCATGTCGTGAGTCGTGAGGAAGATGGTCATGCCATAGTTCTCCCGCAGCATCCGAATCCGATCGTGAACACCCCGGCGCGCCAACGGGTCCAATCCCACCGTCGGCTCGTCCATCAGGAGCACTTCCGGTCGATGGAGCATGCTCTGCGCGATTTCCAGTTCCCGGATCATCCCGCCCGAATAGTTGTGCACCAGGCGGTTGGCGGCCTCGGTCAGGTTCATTGCCGCCAGCGCCTCGGCGATTCTCGGGGCGCGCTCACGCCTGGGGATCGCGTAGAGCCGCGCCGAGAGCAGCATGTTCTCGAACCCGGTCAGGGAGCCATCGGCGGAAAGGAGCTGCTGCACGTAGCCGATGTGCCTGCGCACCTCGGCCGATTCCCGCGCGACATCGTAGCCGGCCACCTTCGCCGTTCCGGAGGTCGGCGGCAGAAGAGTCGTCAGCATCTTGATCAGCGTGCTCTTGCCCGCGCCATTGGACCCGATAAGACCGAAAATCTCGCCGCGCGCCACCGTGAGCGAGACGGAATCGACCGCGATCAACTCGCCAAACCGGCGCGTCAAACACGACGTTTGTACCGCGAAATCGATTGTCGGGGTCACGAGGGCTCCGGCCGTTGTGTCGGTGCGCGTGATCGTCCGGTCCGTCTCTACCTTATCCGCGCCAGTAACTCGCGAGCGCGTTCGATGACCGCCTCCTGATGAGGCTGCAAGTCCTGGTAGGCGCGGGTTTGCACCAGGTCGAGGTAAGGATCGCTGATCTCGGTCCGCAGTCCAGAGAGCTCCTCGACGATAGCCAAACCGCAAAAGGGCACGTACGCCTCCGAGTAGCCGCCTTCGTGCGCCAGCACCAGGCGGCCCGCGCAGAGATCCGAAGCGGCATCGAGCAGCATCCTGGTCAGGCCGCGATAGCACTCGCTATGCAGCATCATGCGGCCCAGCGGATCGTATGCGTTCGCATCGAGACCGCTGGCCACGACGATCAATTCGGGCTTGAAGGCGTACAGCGCCGGCACGATCACACGCTCGAACGCGGCCGCGTATGCGCCGACGCCGGCTCCCGGCGGCATCGGGATGTTCAGGTTGTAGCCTTCGCCCTGCCCCTCACCAATGTCGGACATCGCGCCGCTCTGGGCTGGATAAAGATTGTCCTGGTGAACCGAAATCGTCAGCACCGACGGGTCTTCATAGAACGCGAGCTGCGTGCCGTTGCCGTGATGAACATCCCAGTCCACGACCGCGATGCGATTCACGCCCAGCTTCGCCTGCGCGTACTTCACGGCGATCGCGATATTGCCGAAGATGCAGTAGCCGCGGCCACGACCGGGCTCCGCATGATGCCCGGGAGGACGCACGAGGGCATAGGCGTTGTCGACCTGATGGTTCATCACCGCGTCAACGGCCGCGATCACGCCGCCCGCTGACAGCATCGCGATCTCGAAGCTGCCGGGGCCGAATGGCGTCAGCTCGCCGGCATCGCCGCCGTTCTGCGCCGAGAGCTGACGGATGAACGCGATATAGTCGCGGGTGTGAAAGCGCGCGACATCTGCCTCGGAAGCGGGTGCGGGTTTGATCGGGTGCAGATGATCGAGCAGGCGCGTGACCGCAAGCAGGTTATGGAAGCGCCGCTTGGTCTCGGGATTCTCGAAGCCGTCGCTGGGTTGTCGCGGAAACGAACCGCCGCCGGAATCGAACCACATGTACAACTCATCGAACACGAACGCGGTCTTTCGCTTGGGTGTCACGCGCTCAATCTGCTCCAAGTCGAGACAATTGAACAGCGGCCGGCCGTTCGATCTAAAGAGAGAAAGGCGGCGCGCTCTCCGCGCGGGCGATCTCGGCCATGATTCGATCGGGATGCGTGGCGCGCCAGTAGATGCGGCCGCAGCCTGGGCATTCGGAGAACCGGTTCTGGCTTGCATACACGTAGGGCGGAACTTTCGCCGCTATCGATTCCCGGCTGACTTCGCGCAGGAGAGAGTTGCACCTGGAGCATCGCGTGAACGCGGCGCGATGCGGATCGATGGCGAAGCGCTCCAGCACTTCCCGAAGCTGTTCGCGAAACTGCTGCGACGAGAAGTACAACACGTCGGGCGCGGTGCGCAGCCGCTTGTCGCGCGTGAGCACGATTCGCTGCTCGCGGCGCGCGGCAGCCAGCAGCTCACCCCCGCCCAGACCCGCGTCGAAACTGACATCGACCCCGCACAGGCGCAGCCATCGCGCCAGCCGCGCGAGCATCCGGTCTGCCGCAAAG
>DATJWT010000441.1:0-2251 GCA_035500975.1 Binataceae bacterium (SeqCode) | reverse complement strand
GCGCATCTGCTCGGGCGCGCGGAATCGGCGCGAGTGCGCCCGGGAGAATTCTTCACCTCTTACTTAAAGATTTCCGAAGGCTGCAATCACAAGTGCGCATTCTGCATCATTCCCAAGATTCGCGGAGTGCATGAAAGCCGGCCGGTGGGGGACCTGGTTGCCGAGGCGCAGACTTTGGCGGCTTCGGGGGTGCGTGAGCTGAATCTTATCGCCCAAGATCTGACGGCATATGGGCGCGATCTCAACCCGTCGGCATCGCTGGCGGAGCTGCTCAGGAAACTGTCCGCGGTGGAGGAGATCCGCTGGATCCGGCTTTTGTATTGCTATCCGAATTTCGTGACCGATGAACTGCTCGACGCGATCGCATCGCTGCCCAACGTGGTGAAGTACGTCGACATTCCCCTGCAACATGCGGATGACAATGTGCTCCGGGCGATGAGGCGGGAGCGTTCGGGGGCGTCGTTGCGGAAGCTGCTGGATCGAATCCGCGAGCGGGTTCCGAACGTCGCGTTACGCACTTCGTTTATCGTGGGCTTTCCCGGGGAAGACGATTCGGCGTTCGCGCGGCTGAAGGATTTCGTTCGTGACGTGGAATTCGATCGGGTGGGAGTCTTCACCTATTCACACGAGGAAAATACTGCCGCGTTCTCGATGGACGGCCAGGTACCCGAGCGTATCAAGCGCTCGCGCCGGGCGGAGTTGATGGAGACGCAGGCGGAGATTTCGCTGAAAAAGAATCGCGAATTGGTCGGGCGCGAGCTCGAGGTGCTGGTCGAGGGTCCGATGCCGGGGAAATCGGCGCGGATGCGGGGCCGTACTCCGACGCAAGCGCCTGAAATCGACGGGGCGGTCTTTCTGAAGGGCGACGCGGAACCGGGTGAGTTTGTGCGCGCCAAAATCGAGAGGGCGCTCAGTTATGATCTTCATGCGCGCGTCACGGAGGCGTGCGCGTGAATTACTGGAGAAGGGTGGCAAGTCATGCCGAAAAAAGCAGCCGCCGCTAGTCGCAAGAAGTTCCTGAACAGGGTGCGCGAGCATCTCGGGGACATGAAAACCAAGCTGCTCAGCGAAATCGACTCCGAGCTGCGAGCCGAGCGCGAGGGCAACAAAGACGAGGGAATGGATACCTACGATCTCGCATCGGAAGAACGCGATCGCGAGATCAACTTCATTCTCTCCGACCGCGAGCGCGTCAAGATCAAGCAGATCGACGATGCCCTGGAGCGCCTCGATGACGGCAGTTACGGGGTGTGCGAGTCGTGCGGACTGGAAATCGCCGAGGAGCGGCTCGATGCGATGCCGTTCACACGACTGTGCCGCGATTGCCAGCAGGAGCAGGAGCGCGAGGCCAAGAGTCAGCGCCGCTACGACGACGAGCGCAACACCTATCGCAAGCTGGGGTCGACGGACGCCGACGAGGAAAACGTCTGAGAGCCTGGTGCGAAGAGCGCTCGAGCGCGTATCGAATCACAAGGGGAACAACGGCCGTTTTCTGCGCCGCTGATTTTCACGGGCTGTGATGAGAATCTTCACCGAGTTCGCGGCCGATGCGGACGGGAGCGATCCGCAACGCGCCGAGCGCGTGCGGGCAAATTTTTCCGAAGTCGGCACCACGCTGCTCATCGCCAGCGCCAAAGGCGGCGTAGGTAAGAGCGTGGTCGCGGTCAATCTTGGTGCTGCGCTGGCGCGTCGCGGCAAGAAGGTCGCGATTATCGATGCCGACCTGAACAGCCCCAGCGTGATCGGGATGCTCGGGATGAAGCAGCCGCGCGGACTACCGATGGTCGAGGGAATCGAGCCTGCGTCCGGGCCGCATGGTTTGCGCGTCATCTCGAGCGACTTGCTGCCGAGTGCGGAACCGCCGCCGATCTCGTTCGTCGAATTAGAAAGCGAGCCCGCGCCGGCATTGCCGGCGAAGCCGGCTTCGATGAAGGAGTCCGATGCGCTGTTCCAGATGCTCACGCAGGCGCGCCTGGGCGCACTCGATTTCGTGATTGTCGATCTGGCGCCTGGCATCGAGGACCTGCACGCGATCGGGCGGATGCTCAAGCCGAGCGGAATCGTGATGGTGAGCCATTCGTCCGCGCAGTCGGTGCGAGCGACCCAGCAGGCGGTGCGCGTGGCAAGGCGAATTGACGCGGCGGTGCTGGGGCTTATCGAGAACATGGCCGGATTCAACTGCGATGGGTGCCGGTCGGTGCGTCCGCTGATGCCGGAGGGCAGCCTCGCGGGAGCGGCGAGCGACCTGGAG
>DATJWT010000440.1:0-3467 GCA_035500975.1 Binataceae bacterium (SeqCode) | reverse complement strand
GTACCCTCGGCAAAGAAATCCGCGCGCAGCAGGAACACGCCCGGCACCACGAAGTCGTAGGTCTGCCAGATGTTGGTACCGCGATGCGCGATTGAGGTGATCATCTGCGACGGCTGGCCGATAAGCCAATTCTCGATTCGCACCGAGCGATCCCCGCGCGTAATCGTCGGTCGCATTACGCCTTCCGGCGTGAGCGCGGCGCCGAGACTGCGACAATGCAAGAAGGGGATATGCGAGAGATCGAGCAGGTTGTCGTTGATGAGGATGTAATTGGCGTTGTAGTCCATTCGCCCCGGTTTCATCGCCCAGGCCGGATCGTCGATTCCCACGAAGTTGGGAATCAATGCTTCGTCGGCCAGCGCCGGATCGCCCATCCAGACCCAGGCGCCGCTGTGCCGGTCCACGATCGGGTAGGTGCGAACGCACGCCTGCGGCGGAATTTTGCTTTGGCCGGGAATCTCGATGCACTTGCCGGAGGGGGCGAATTTGAAGCCGTGGTACATGCAGCGGACGGCGTCGCCTTCGATGCGCCCCATCGACAGCGGCGCAAAGCGATGGCAACACCGATCCTGCATCGCGACCGGAGTGCCGGTGCCGGTCCGGTAGATAACGATCGCTTCGTCGAGGATCGTCGCCGGCGTCGGGCGATCTCGCGGAAAATCGCGGCTCCATCCGGCCATGTACCAGCAATTGCGAACGAACATCGTGCTTGTCCTCCGGGTTCAGGTGCGGCTTGAGCCCGGTTTATCGCTGTGTATGACCAAAGTCAATTCTGACCACGGTCGAAAATTGTTACTTTTGCAGCCATTCATGGCTGTACTGCGGCAAGCCCATGATCCGCGGCTTGCCGTTTTCTTCCCTGCCCGCACACTCCGTGCCCATGATTTGATTTACCAGCCGCTTGCCGCGCTGTTTTGGCGCGAGCGTATGCGCAAGGGCGTAGTTGCGCGCACCCGACGCAAGATAGAACCGCTCGTACAATTCATTGCGTCCGGCGAGCGCGGTGCCCACGAAATCCCAGGCAAGACGGAATATTCGCGCCCGATCGCGCGCCGGGATGCCGTTGGCGCCGCGCAGAAACTGGCTTATCAAGTCGCGCAGACCGGGATCGTCGAGCTGCGTCTCGCTTGGCGTGGCGAGCAGGTTGTGCGACCCGATGAGCGTGATGATCTCGCCGACCCGCGGAAACCAGGTCGGCAGCGATGCGCGCAGGGCGGAAAGCGGCCCGCCGTTGGGGAACCACACGCCATTGCCGTACTCGAAGGCCTCTTCCTCCGCGGCTTTGACAGCCGCGCGCGTCAGCTCCGCATAGCACCATATTTCGCCGAGCAGCTGCGCGGTCGCGGGTGCCTTGTCGTTGATCGTCTCCGCCATCAGGCAGCCCAGCCCGTAGGCGAACTCCAGCTTGGTCTGCGCCCGGATCATCGTCTGCTGCATGACGTTGGGGTACCAGCCCGTGGTCATCACCGTGTTGTACGCTTTAGCGTTGGCGTCGATGAAAACCCGATCGCGCGGAACTTCGACGTCGTCGAAAATCACGAACGCGTCCTGCTCATCGAAGCGGCTGGAGAGCGGATGATCGAAGCGGCTGCCATTGACCGTGCAACTGTCGCGGCACAGGAACTTGAGCCCGGGCGTGCCCATCGGGATGCAGAACGACAACGCGAACGCGTCGGCTCCCTCGGGCAGCGGAACCGCGGGATAAACCGCGATCTCGTCCGCGAACGGCGCGAGCGTCGCGAGGATGCGCGCGCCGCGCACCACGATGCCGTGATCGGTGTCGGCGACCTTGTGCAGCGCGACATCGTTGCCGGCAGCGGGCGCGTCGCCCTGTGATTTGTCGATGGTGGGCTGGACGATAGTGTGGGTCAGCGCGATGTCCTTGCGGGCCAGGAATTTCTGGTAGGCGACCAGGTTTGCGGCGCCGCGCTCGTTGCCGTTGATCGCCCATTCATCGGCGCGCCCCGCGAATCCCGCGAAAGTGACGTTCATGTAATCGGGCGTGCGGCCCATCAGTCCGACGGTGAACTCCGCCGTGAGTTGCAGCGCGCGATGGCGCCGCCCGAGGTCGGCCTTCGAGCGCGGAATCATGTGGCTGACGTTTATCGGCTCGCCGGTTTCGGGATCGGCCATCAGACAGACGTCGGGCGCCTGATGCTGGAGGTCGAAGACTTCGGCCAGGCTCGCGGCGGCGCCCGCAAACGCGGGATGCGTCGCAACGTCCCTGACGCGTTCACCGCCAACCCAGACCTCGCGGGGGCTCTTGAGCCCCGCGAGAAATTCCTTTCCGGTGCGTGCGGGCATATCAGTTGTCTCCTTGCGGGCGCAGTCCCGCCAGCTGCAGCTCGAGTGCGGCGCGCAAACTCCGATCGCGATCCTTCGGGTCGAGACCGGCGGTCCCGAGCCATTCCTGCAATATCGAGAAATAGATCGCGAACAGGTTCTTGGCGAGGCGATGCGACGGCACATCGCCGCGCAGCTCGCCGCGCTCCTTTGCGCGATCGACCATCGCCGCCATCCGCTTGTACAAATCCGACATGAACGCGGCGCGCCCGTGCCGCGCGTCATCGACGAACGCCATTTCCTTCACGAACACCCGGGCGAGTCCGAGGTTACGCTCGTGATGATCGATTAGTGCGTTGAAGATTCGCAGCAGGGAGTCGAGCAGCGGCCGCGTGCCCATCGTCGCAAAGGCGGTATCGACCGCGAGCCCCGCCTCCTCGCGAAAGATCATCACCAACAGGTCCTGCTTGCTGACCGCATGCAGGAACACGGTGCCGACTCCCACGTCGGCCAGCCGCGCAATTTCGCGAGTGGTGGTGGCCTCGAAGCCCTTGCGCGCGAACAGGGCGCGCGCGGCGCGCTTGATGCGCTCGAGCTTGTCGCGCTTTTTGCGCTCGACGCGGCTCAGCGCGGGAGCGGGGCGCGGGGTCTTGCGGATGCGTACGGCGGCGGTCGAGTTTTGCGGCATTTCTGAGCGTGCTCAATTTTGAGCGCGCTCAACAATTAGCGCGCAGCCGGTGTTTATGTCAAACGCGGATGAGCCGGGTCAGGATTGAACGCCGGCCGCGCGCATCAGGATGCCGGGGATGCGCTCCGATTCGGCAATCAGGGTGCGCGCCAGCGAGAGTGCTTCCGAGCGCTCGCCGCCGATCGCGTGGCGCTCGACCGCGGCGCAAAGGTTCGCGTAACGTATCGCGCCCAGCCCCGCGGCGCTTCTCATCGCATGCGCCGCTCGCGCCAGGGCATGGAGATCTTCCGCCTGCAGGGCGGACTCCAGCGCGGCGACGCGCAGCGGAAGCTCGGAAAGGAAGGCCTCGACCAGGTTGCGCAGGACATCGTCGCCGGTCGCTTCCGACAGGTCTTGAAGCTCGGCGATCGTCGCCGCATCGAGTTCCTGGTCGTCCTGCGTTGAGTTGTTGGCTTTGTCAGATGCGGCTTCGACCGGCGTCGTTTCGCCGTCCGCC
>DATJWT010000439.1:0-3005 GCA_035500975.1 Binataceae bacterium (SeqCode) | reverse complement strand
GTGTTCTGCGATACCGGCGAGCGCTACCTGACAACCGATCTGTTCCAGGCTGAAGGCATCTGATTGGCCGGCGCGGAGCGATGACCGAACAGCTGCACAACAAGCTCGAGAACTTGCGCGCGATCTTCGCGCCGATGAAGTCGGTGATCGTCGCGTTCTCGGGCGGCGTCGATTCCACGTTCGTGCTGAAGGTGGCGCACGACACGATTGGCAATCGCGTGCTCGCCTTGACTACGACCTCGCCTACGATGCCGGATCAGGATCGCGCTACGGCCATCAAGATGGCCGCCGAGATCGGCGCCCGCCATCTCGTGATCGATTCCAACGAGCTCGAAATTCCCGGCTACGCAGCTAACCCCATCAACCGCTGCTACCTGTGCAAGAGCAACCTGTTCGAAGTCTGCGAGGCGAGGGCAATCCAGTTGAAAATTGAGCAAATCGTCGATGGTCTCAATCTCGACGATCTGCGCGACTACCGTCCCGGCATGAAGGCCGCCGCCGAACGACGCGTGCGCCATCCGCTGGTCGAGGCGGAGATGAGCAAGGCGGAGATACGCGAACTGTCGCGCTCGATGGGGCTGGAGACGTGGGACCGGCCCGCATCGCCCTGCCTGTCATCGCGGTTTCCCTACGGCACGCAAATCACGCCGGACGGGCTGCGCAAGGTTTCGGAAGGCGAGAAGGTGCTCCACTCGCTGGGGTTCCGCGTGGCGCGGGTTCGCTATCATGGCGACGTCGCGCGAATCGAAGTGGAACGCGACAAGCTCGCGCAGGTGTTGGAACCGGAGACTCGCGGCATCGTCGAGCGCGAACTCAAGCGTATCGGATTCGGATCAGTGACAATTGACCCGAAAGGGTTCCGCTCCGGTTCTCTCAACGAGGGAATCGTTTCTTCGCCCGCGACCGAAAGAGAGTAGCTCAGGCCGGGCGGCGGTTGACGACAGCCTGCGCCAGCTCCAAATCCGCGGCGGTTGTAATCTTCAAGTTGAAGCCGGTGGATTCGACTATTTCCACCCGACCGCCCATCCGTTCCACCAGGTCCGCGTCGTCGGTCGCGGTGATGCGATCCTTCACGGCATGCTCGTGCGCGGAAACAAGCAGGGCGCGGCGAAAAGCCTGGGGAGTTTGCGCCTGCCACAAGCTCGCGCGCGGAACGGTCGCGATTATCACCCGCTGGTCGTCAACGCGCTTCAGGGTGTCGGCGACCGGAACCGCCGCGATCGCGCCGCCGGCGCGTTCCGCCGCTTGCAAGCAGGCTTCGAACATTTCTGCGGTCGCGAAGGGACGCGCCGCGTCTTGAACGATTACCAACTCGCTTTGCGATGAGGTAATCGCAAGCGCTATTCGCACCGAGTCCTGGCGCTCCACGCCGCCCGGCGTGGTTTTCACAGGAATCGACAGCACGGAAGCTTCACGGCGCGCGGCGGCTTCCATCCCTTCGGGGACCGCGATTACGACTTCGCCGATCGCTGCTACCCTGGCGACGGCTGCGAGCGACCAGGATAGCAACGTGCGCCCGCCCAGCGTCACAAAAGCCTTGGGCTCTCTGCGACCGAGGCGCTTGCCGCTGCCGGCCGCAACGATGACCGCGGATGCCTTCATCGTTCAATTCGCAACCGGGTTCTCTATAAACGCCGACATCGCATCGATGACTTGCTGATCCACGTGGCCTGCAACGCTGTACTCCTGCGGGTTGGGCTTGCCGGTTCCGGCGATGAACAGGTGATTTAGCGGCGGAAATGTCTTGACGTAAACGTGGGCCACGCCCTTGAGCCCTTCCTGCCAGTTCTCGATGTCCTTGTCGATGACCTGGTAGTCGCGGCCTCCGTGCAGGATGAGGATCGGAACGTTGAGCTGGCGCGCGAGCGCGACTTCGTTGCGTGCATCGATGCTGTACCAGTACGAAGCCGGCGCGTGCATGAAAATTTCCGTGGGCGGCATCAGATGGTTGTCCAGCTCGTTGGCCTTCCGCTCGAGTTCGTCGAGCTGCTGATGCGATGCCTCTCCGAGGAAACGCATCTGCTGGACTATCGCGGCGCCTTCCTGGCGGCCGCCAGGCGCGAGCAGAATCAAGCCCTGCACGGGAGCCGCCTTGAGAGCGACTTCCGGCGCGATAGTCCCGCCGAGGCTGTGGCCCGCAATAAAGATGCGGTTCTTGTCTACATCGCTGCGCGATCGAAGCAGGTTCACCGCTGCAACCGCATCATCGAGGTACTCTTCCTTGATGGTGGTGTGCTGCAGATCCATCTGCTTGCCGTAAATCAGGGTGCGCTTGGAGTAGCGCAGCACGACAATTCCGCGGGAGCTCAGTCCTTCGGCGATGTCCTTGAAGATATGGTTCGGGCCGATGGTCTCATCCATGTCGTTAGGACCCGATCCGCCAAGCATCACAACCCCGGGCCATGGACCCTTGCCGTTGGTTGGAATCGTCAGGATTCCCGGCAATTCGTACGGCGCGCCGCCGACATGGACATCGAGCGAATAGAAGTTGCTGGCCACCGCATATGCCGGCGACGTCGCCGCGCTTGTTGGCGCGGGTGCAGCGCCTGGTGACGGAACGAAGTAGAATCCGGAAATCTCACCGGTCTGGGAATTGACCGCGACTTGCGCCGCGAGCGCGGATGTACGCTCGAACTTCATAGGAGCCAACACGATCTCCTCGCCGCCCGTGTTAGCGTGTTGAGTTATTTCCCAACCGAGCAACTTCCCGTTTGTCGCGACCATCGCGTTCCATGTGGAGCCCAGCTTGTCGGGGGTCAACCCGGCTTTCATGGTGCTGTCGAAGTGAGATGTCGCTGCGCTGAAGTCGCCTGCGCGGAGCGCCGTCAGCAGTTCATTGCAGCGCAGATCGGCGGTTCCGGAGGAGGATGCCGGCATTGCAGTGAAAATCGATACGACCATAGCCGCCGCTATCGCCACGTACCATCGCCCCGCTTGCTTCATCATGGCCAATCTTCTTAGCGCGGCTGGCCGCAGGAAACAAAAAGTGTTTGCCCGGTTATGCA
>DATJWT010000438.1:0-7433 GCA_035500975.1 Binataceae bacterium (SeqCode) | reverse complement strand
CTCGGCGTACTCGGCGGCCAGCGCGAGCATCATTTCGGCCACCTCGCGAATGGCAAAGTTATTGGCCGGATTTCCGATGTTGTAAATTTGACGCGTAGCGCGGCCTTCCGGGTTCTCGATGATGCGCATGAGGGCAGAGATGCCGTCGTCGACGTAGGTAAAGGTGCGCTTTTGCTGCCCGCCGTCGACCAGCTTGATCGGCTCGCCGCGCACGATATGACCGAGGAACTGCGTGATGACGCGGCTGGAACCTTCCTTGGCGGTGTAGATGCTGTCGAGGCCGGAGCCAATCCAATTGAAAGGGCGGAACAGCGTATAGTCGAGGTTTTCGCTAACCCCGTACGCGTAGATGACGCGGTCGAGGAGCTGCTTCGAGCAGGCATAGATCCAGCGCTGCTTGTCGATGGGGCCGTAGACCAGCTCGGACGCGTAAGGGTCGAATTCCCCATCGCGGCACATGCCGTATACCTCGCTGGTCGAGGGGAACACGATGCGCTTCCGGTGCTTTACGCATTGGCGCACGATGGGCAGGTTGGCTTCGAAATCGAGTTCGAAGACGCGCAGGGGATCCCGGACGTAGGTGGCGGGCGTGGCGATTGCGACCAGCGGAATAATCACGTCGCATTTGCGCACGTGGTACTCAATCCATTCCTTGTTGATGGTGATGTCACCCTCGAAGAAGTGGAAGCGCGAGTGAGCAAGCCACTCGCTCACGCGATCGGTGTTCATGTCCATGCCGTAGACCTGCCAATCGGTGGTTTCGATGATGCGCTTGGTCAGGTGATGGCCGATGAAACCGTTAACGCCGAGGAGCAGAATTTTCTTCATGAAGGGCTTCCTGCCGCCGCTAGCGCGACGGGGTTGGAATAGTCTCGATTATGCCTGATTCGGCGTCCCATGGCGCTCCGGTCGCCATGCGCCACTCGAGCATCGCATAGGTCTTGCCGCGCCGGAGCAGGACCAGTTTACGCTGTCCGTGGTTGCTTGTGAGGACCGGGGTAAGGTCGAGCGCCTCGCCCTGATGCTCCTTCCATACGTGCAGCGGCACGATCACGTAGCCGGGCGGCGCGTCGCCGAGCTTTTCCTTGAGCTGGGGCGCATCGCGGTCGAGATAGAACAGCAGCGGCGCCAGTTCTTCGTCGAAGCCGAAGGTGTAGAGCGGCTCGTTCTTGCCGACCACCTGGAGAATTTCCTCGGCCGCGGGCCGATACGACGAGTCGGCGCAATCGCGCACTTCCTTGCGCGGAATATAGATGAAGTTGAAGACAACCAGGCCGGTACAAACCGCCACGTATGCCCATCTTGCGGTCCGACCCCAGGAGTACCTCGCGAGCGACAGGATCAGCCACGCGATGAGCATTGCGTTGGCGGGCCACAGCGGCAGCAGGTATGACCGGCGCTTGTAGGCGGCCAGGTTGAAGAAAACCACCGTCACAATCCAGAAGAGGGCGAAGAGACGAATGGCACTGTCGCGCCGCTCGTCGGAGAGAACCGGCCGGAAGCCTGTTCCACCTGGAGCCTCGTGCGGCTTCGACCGTGGCCATAGCGCGAGGGCCACCGCAATCGGAGCTATCAGGCTCAGCGGCGCGGAGTTCAGGAAGATCGGTTTGAGGTAATAGAGCGGCGCCATCGTGCCCAGCGATCCGAAGAAGCGGCCGACGTTCTCACTGCCCATCTGCCGGTTCAGGAACCCGAATTTGCCGCCGAGGTAGCAGGCCGCATACCAGCTCGATGCGATCACGGCGCCGATTAGCAGGGGACCCGGTTCCAGCAGCGCGAGCATTTGCGCCATCCTCCGCTCATAGAGCATGAAGAGCACGATAGCCGCGCCCGGGATCAGCGCTCCGACCGGGCCCTTGGACAGGACCGCCAGTCCCATCGCGATCGCCAACCCGTAAAGACGCAGCCTTTTATCGAGCGCATCACGCGCGCTGGCGTCCTTCCCCTCCGGCAACCACCACAGAAAGGCATACAGCGCGAGCGCCTCGAAGAAGCACAGCGTCATGTCGACGCGGCCGAAGCGGCCGAGGCTGATGTACTGATACGATCCTGCGAGCGCGAGCCCGGCAAGGATTGCTCCTTCCCCGCTTATCAGCGCTCCCGCCACCGCCATCGTGACGATTACTCCCGCGATTGCGTAGAGTGCCGCGACTGCGCGCACGTTGCGCGCTGTAACGCGATCGGTGCCGGTTGCCCAATCGAGGGCGGCCGCCGTCCAATGAAACAACGGCGGCTTGTACATCGGCTGCCTGCCGTTCTCGATCGGGAACAGCAATTCGTCGTGCTCGACCATCTGCTGCACAAAGACCGCTTCGACGGCTTCATCGCCGCTGCAGATATCGCTCGCGCCAAGCCGATACAGGGTCAGAACGGCGACCACCAGGGCGATCGCCCCACAGACGACGATCGTGGTTCTGCGGGAGAGCGATGATGTCATCGCGGGGGAATCATCCATGCGAGCGCGATGCCGCCAGCACTTCGTCCACGGTGCCGCTGGAGGGAACGTTGAGGACATGATGGCTGTGCCACAGCGCGTAGAAGAGCAGGCTCCACGCGGCCTGGTGATATTTCTCCGGATCCGCGAACACGCGCTGAACATCCGCCTTGCCCAAGGCTTCCGCAATGCCGGGTTGCGCCGCGACCAGTTCCGCAGCGACGTCTTTCCTGGTGGCGATCCATTCCCCTATCGGCGGATTGAAGCCGAGCTTCTTCGCATAGGGCTCCGCCGCCGGGACGTTGACGGATAGCCAATCGCGCAGGATGCGCTTGCTCATCCTGGTGGTCGCCTTCGCGCCGTCGGGCAGGCGCAGTGCAAAGTCCGCAACCACGGGATCGAGAAACGGAGTGCGGCCTTCCAAGCCGTTCGCCATCAGGCAGCGGTCGAGCTTGGTCAGAAGATCGTTAGGCAGCCATTCGGCGCAATCCACCGCCTGGAGTTTCTGGATGAAGCTGCGGCCGTTGCCGGCCTCGCGCTGCTCGACCTCGTCGAGTCCATCGCGCCATCCTTTGAAAGCGCCGTTCATCTCCCCGAATCCGTCGAATTCGCCGCGCGTGCGCGCGTGCCTGGTGAACGCGCCCCGGAACCATCGCGCGCGCCGGTAGCGGCTGTACCCGCAGAACATCTCGTCGCCGCCCTCGCCGCTCAGCACCACGGTGACGTGCCCACGGGCGGCCTCGGCCAGTGCGAAGGTGGGAACCGTCGCGGCGTCAGTGGTTGGATCATCCAGCGAATCCGCAATTCGCGCAGCGTTCTTCCAGAAGTAGTCCGCGGTGACTTCGACCACGTGATGGTCGGCGCCGACGGCCCGCGCGACCCGGCGCGCATCCGTGCTCTCGTCGGGAACCTTGCTGTCGCGAAAGCCCGCGGTCAGCGCGACGACCGGGTTCGACGACATCCTCGCCATCAGTCCCACGAGCGTCGATGAATCGATTCCCCCTGACAAGAACAAACCGTACGGCACATCGGATCGCAGGTGATGCTCCACGCTGTCGCGGAGGATTTCGTCGAGCTGGCGCATCGCGTCCGGGTAGGCGATCGATCGCGGGCCGCCCTCGGGCAGCGCCATCCGCCGCCGTCGTTCGACGATCTTGCCGTCGGAGATCACCAGGGTCTCGCCCGGAAGAACACGATGGATTTGCGCGAAAATCGTCTCCGCGCCGGTGGTGAACTTGAGCTGCAGCAATTCGCCGCGGGCGCCGGGTCGGATCTGTCGTTCCGCCAATCCGGCCGCGACTAAGGCGCGCGGCTCCGATGCGAACGCGAAATACCCGGGAGTCTCGACGTAATAGAGCGGTTTGATTCCAAAGGGATCGCGCGAGATCACCAGCTTCGCGCCGGCAGGGTCATGAATCGCGATCGCATACATGCCGCGCAAGTCGTCAACGAAGTCGAGTCCCTTGCGCCTGTACAGATGAAGAGGCGATTCGCAGTCCGATCCGGTCCGAAAGCGCACGTCCGGCAGGTGCCGGCGCAGCTCGGGATCGTTGTAGATCTCGCCGTTGGCGACCAGCGCGGCGCCGCCATCTTCGTACAGGGGCTGGTCGCCGGTCTTCAGATCGATAATCGCCAGGCGCGTGTTCAGCATCCCGACCGGGCCCGCGACGTGACGCCCGGCGCCGTCGGGGCCGCGATGGGCCAATGCGGCTTGCAGGAGATCCAGCACCGCGGGCTGCGCCGGCCGCCCGTCGGACATCATCACGCCTGCTATCCCGCACATGCGCTATCCCTCGGGCTCAGGCGAGTTCGTAGCGGAAGATGCTCAAGCGTGAAATTCGCGCGCGATCGTAGCCGCGCCACTTCGACGGGGGGACATCCTTGGCGCCGACCCGGCGGAAATTCAGGCGACTGAAGAAGCGCGCCGCGCGATCCTCGCTGGTGCACGCGAACACGTAGCGCAGCATCCGGGCCCGCGCCTCGCTCACCACTTCCTTGACCAGCTCGACGGCGACGCCCTCGCCCTGGAATCGCGTGAGGGTGTACAACGCGGTGATTTCACCGGCTCGCTCACGCCGATATGGATCGGTCAGCAGCGCGCAGATGCCGGCCAGGTGCTCGTCGCCGATTCGATAGCCGAAGCAGGAAGGAAGAATCTTTGCGATTTGATCCTCGCTGCGCGCCAGCAGGAAGCCCTCATCCTGGCCGCGGACAATCAGCGCCTCGACCTCCTCGAAGTCATCGATCGAGATCGGCTGCACGTGACCGTAGGGGGTTTCGGTGAAGAGCGTTCCCGCGCCGAGGAAGCGGAATAGTTCTTCGTACACGCCACGCGGCGCGACCAGGTTCACGGAGCCGACGCCGTTTTTCAGCGCGCGCGAGGCCGATCGGATGATCGCGCGACGCGCGCGCGAACGGATTCCCCGGATTGCGCGCGGGATGCGCTTGCTTTCGACGAACGACATCCGCTCGCCCTTGCGATTGAGCAATCCGTCCTGGCGATCGAGAAAGATGAGCTTGAAGACGCGCAGGCGGCTGGCCAACTCCTGCGCGAACACGACCAGGTCGTCGGCATCGTCGTCGTTGGTCGACGCGATTACGATTGATCCCGCGCGCAGCCCTTCCCAGATTTGCGACACCGCGCCGTCGGGCGGGTAGGGCCGCGATCGCACGCCGAGCGAAGGATTGAAAACCGGTACCGGACCGCTCGGCGCGAGCCGGCCCATCCGCTGCGCGAGCTTGGTCAGCGCGCTCGGCGACACGATGATGATGCATCGGGTCTGGTTGCTCTTGAGCCGGCGCAGCGTCCGGATAAGCGAATTGAAATCGCTGGCCCGGGTTCCCGCCGGCGGCACCATCGCGAACAGCAGGCTCTTTCCGTAGAACTCCTCGAGATAGAAACTCTCTTCGGAAAAGCTGCGCGTGCGCGACGGCTCGCCCGCCGCGCCCTGAGAATACGATGGCGTATCGCTCACCGCCGGAGGTCCGATTCAGCGGGAGTGGATGCCGGTTTCGGCAGAAAGTTCCGCGGCTTTCGCGCAGCCATCGAGGTGCGATTCAATTTCCCGGCTATTGCTTGACGACCGATTCCACCGGCGGGGGGCTCTCGATGAAACCACCGCCCGGAACCTTCGACGATGCGATCTCGGAAAGCGACGTGTCGGAAAACACTTCGAGCAGCACGCGCTGGCCCTTTTCCCACACCCGATACATCCGGCAGGTGGGTTGCAGCGCGCACGAGCTGGATCCGTCGGTGCATACGTTCAGCTTGATTGGACCCTCGACGGCCTCGATGATGTCGCGAAAGGTGATGTGATCGGCGGTGCGGCCGAGCTGGTAGCCGCCACCGGGGCCGCGCCGCGCGTTGACAAGTCCCCGGCGCATCAGGTCGCGAATGACCTTCTCGAGATAGTACTTGGGGATGTGCTCGTGGCGCGCGATTTCGGTTCCGCGCACCACGCCGCCCGGACGATCCGCCATGTAGATCATCGCGCGCAGCGCGTATTCGATCTTGCGCGGTATCTGCATCAGGCTCATCGCGATAACAATCCCTATGCTCCCGCCGCCGCGACCGGTACCAGCCGGCGACCCACCAGCATCTTCTCGACGTATTTCACGAGCATGTCGCTCTCGAAATTCACCTTGTCGCCCGCTTTCTTGTAACCGAGCGTTGTCACCTTGAGCGTATGCGGGATCAGCTCGACCGAGAACTGGCGCCCCTTGATGCCGAAGCAGGTGAGGCTGATTCCATCGAGCGCGACTGACCCTTTCTCGATCAGGTAGCGAGTCTCGGCAGCGGGCGCTTCGAAAGTGAACAGTTTTGAGCTGCCCTCCGCTTTGATCGATACGATTCGCGCGACCCCATCGACGTGACCAGCCACCAGGTGACCGTTGATCAACTTATCGAGCGTCAAGCATCGCTCCAGGTTCACCCTGTCCCCGGCCTTGAGGCTGCCCAGCGTGGAACGGCGCAGAGTTTCCGCGGAAAGGTCGGCGGCGATTTTGCCGCGGCCCCTGGAGACCACGGTGACACAGACCCCGTTGAAGCAGACTGAATCCCCGATCGTGATCCGCGCCGTGGGCAGAGCAGTTTTGACCGTCATCACCGCCCCTTGCGGAACGGGTTTGATGCTAGCGACGGTGCCGAGGTCCTCGATTATGCCGGTGTACATCGCGCCATCCATGCCGAACAGAAGCCGGGAATAAAAATCCAGAAAAATCTTATCTTTTAGATCGAGGGTCAGGCAACAACTATCGCGCGCTCTCCTATCCGAAACATCGGAAAGGTAAGCTGCCTGGATGCCTTCAGATAAGAAAAAAGGCGCGGCCAAAGCGCTGCTGTTCGACTTTGGCGGGACCCTGGCTTTCCTCGACTACGAGCTGTTGGCGCGCGAGTTCAGCCGGCCGGGGCGCAAGCTCGATGCGCTCACGCTGGAATACGCGGAATACGAAGGGCGCGCAGTGATCGACCGCTTCATGATGGGTGGGGGCGTCGGCGACGTTAACAGCGGGTACCAGGCGTTCTTCCGCGGATGGCTGCAGGCGGCAGGAATTCCTGACGAGGAAATACTGGAGCTCGGCGCGCGCTTTCAGCAGATCCATCGCGAGGCGACCCTCTGGCGCGTGGTCAGGCCGGGAACGCTCGAAGCGCTGGAGCGGCTCAAGTCGCAGGGCTTCAAGCTCGCGGTGGTGTCGAACGCCGAAGGGCAAGTGGAAAACGACGCGAAGCGGTTTGGGCTGGCGCCGTTCTTCGACACGATAATCGATTCGCACATCGTGGGAGTGGCAAAACCGGACCCGCGGATTTTTCATATCGCGCTGGAGCGGCTCGGTATCGCGCCGCACGAAGCGCGCTTCGCCGGTGACATCTATTCAATCGACATGGTCGGCGCGCGCGCCGCGGGAATCGAGGCCGCGCTCATCGATCAACACGATCGCTACCACTGGGTCGAGCATCGCAAGATTCGCCACGTCCGCGAGCTGCATCCCCACGAGTGAG
>DATJWT010000437.1:0-4348 GCA_035500975.1 Binataceae bacterium (SeqCode) | reverse complement strand
TACGGCGCTGAGTCTATCAAGGTTCTCGAGGGTCTCGAGGCGGTCCGCAAACGCCCCGGAATGTATATCGGCGATACCGCCGAACGCGGGCTGCATCACCTCGTCAACGAGATAGTCGACAACTCCGTCGACGAGGCGCTCGCAGGCTTCTGCACCGAGATCAATGTCGTAATTCTCGGCGACGATCGTATCTCGATCGAAGACAACGGCCGCGGCATCCCGGTCGATATGCATCCGACCGAAAAGCGCTCGGCCCTGGAAGTCGTTCATACTGTTCTGCACGCGGGTGGCAAATTCGAGCGCAGCGCGTACAAAGTCTCGGGCGGACTCCACGGCGTCGGCGCGTCGGTCGTCAATGCGCTCAGCGAAGAATTCGAGGTCGAAGTAAAGCGCGACGGCAAGATTCATTTCCAGCGCTACGAGCGCGGAATTCCCAAGTCCAAGGTCGAGGTACGCGGCAACGCCAAGACCACCGGCACCAAGACCACCTTTTCGCCGGACGAAAAGATCTTCAACGAGGTCAAGTTCAAGTATGAGATCATCGCGCGCTACCTGCGCGAAATCGCCTACCTGAACGCCGGGCTCAAGGTGCGTTTGCGTGATGAGCGTTCCGGCAAGGAAGAAGAATTTCATTACGAGGGCGGAATCGCGGAGTATGTCGAGTCGCTGGCGGAAGGCAACGAATCCCTTCACGACCCGATCTACTTCAAGGGCAGCAAGGACGGCGTCGAGACCGAGGTTGCTCTGCTGTGGACCGATTCACTGCACGAAGTGACCTTCACCTACGCCAACAACATCCACACGGTCGAAGGCGGAACTCATCTGTCGGGACTCCGGTCGGCTCTGACCCGAACTCTCAACTTCTACGCGCAGAAGAACGGACTCTTCAAAAACAAGGATATGCGTCTGGAAGGCGATGACACCCGCGAGGGCCTGGTCGCAATCGTAAGCTGCAAGGTTCCCGAGCCGCAGTTCGAGGGCCAGACCAAGACCAAGCTGGGCAACTCCGAAATTGAAGGCATCGTATCTGCGCTCGTCAACGAAAAACTCGGCGAATACCTCGAAGAGAATCCCTCCATCGCCAAGAAGGTCATCAACCGCGCTGTCGAGGCCGCCACCGCGCGTGAGGCCGCCCGCAAAGCCAAGGAACTCGTGCGGCGTAAAGGCGCGCTCGATTCCGGCTCGCTGCCGGGCAAGCTGGCTGACTGCTCGGAGCGCGACCCGGCCCGCAGCGAATTGTTCCTGGTCGAGGGACAGTCCGCAGGCGGGACCGCCAAAGAGGGGCGTGATCGCAAGACCATGGCGATCCTCCCACTGCGCGGCAAAATCCTGAACGTCGAGCGGGCGCGAATCGACAAGATGCTGTCCTCGACCGAACTCCGCGTGCTGATCACCGCGCTCGGCATGGGTATCGGCAAGGACAAGGACCTCGCCAAGCTCCGCTACCATCGCATCGTCATCATGACGGATGCGGATGTGGACGGCTCGCACATCCGAACCCTGCTGCTGACATTTTTCTTCCGCCAGTTCATCGAGATCATCGAGAACGGCTACCTGTACGTAGCTCAGCCTCCCCTGTTTCGCGCCAAGAAGGGCAAGAGCGAGCGCTATCTGAAAGACGAGAATGCGCTCGAAGACTACCTGACGGACCTCGGTTCCGAGGCGCTGACGCTCACGACCGGCAAGGGCAAGGACGCGCGCGAATTCAAGGGCGCCGCGCTGAAGGCGCTGGTCCGCAAGGCTCTTTACTACGAGAGAATGTACGAGGCGCTGGAGCGCCGTTCCAAGGAGCGTCCGGTGATCGCTGCGGTCGCGAAGCTCGCCGCCGACAAAACGATCACCGATGCGAGTTTCGAATCGGAAAAGGCCGCCAAGCAAATGGCCGACGCGATCCGCAAGACTATCAAGGACGACAACCTGACCACGGCCCTCCGCCAGGAGGCGGGCGAGCGATGGTCCGTCGTGGTCGGACACAGCCACAACGGGTCCAAGCCGCCCACGGTGGTTGACCTGGTGATGTTCCATTCGGGCGAGCTGCGGGAAATCCGCCGGCTCGAACCGGAAATCGACGCGATCAACGCTCCCCTGAAGATTCAGGTCGGCGAAGGAGAGAGCACGGTCGAGACGCTCAAGGCAGTGGCCGACGCGGTCCTGGAAGCGGGCAAGAAGGGGGTCGATGTCTCGCGCTACAAAGGCCTGGGCGAGATGAACGCGGGACAGTTGTGGGACACCACGATGAATCCCGAGACGCGCTCGATGCTCAAGGTTCAAATCTCGTCGGTGGAAGAGGCGGAGGAGATTTTCACGAAGTTGATGGGCGACCAGGTGGAACCGCGCCGCCAGTTTATCGAGGAAAACGCGCTCAACGTCCGCAACCTCGACATCTGATTCTCGCCTCCGGCGGAAGCGACTTGTCGGGGCCACCGGAAGTTCCGCCTAACGGAAGAGAGAGCAATGGCGGCGGTGGGGTGGTTGATCTATTGAGTGCATGGAATCCAGGGAGACGCTGCACGCTCAAATTCGCGCGATGGCGACCGAGTGCGCGATATGCGACCGCGACGCCCGCGACGCGGAACTCGAACACGGTGTCACGCTCGACCTCAGTGAAATCGCACACCCCGAAGACGCCTTCGATACCGACCTGTTGTGGCATCGGCGCGAACGGCATCGCGAGAAGCTGCGAAAAAGAATCGAGGCATGGATAGCCGCGGGCAAAGGCCACGGCGGCTGATTTCCTCAACGAATATTTCCCTGACCAGGGAGCGCCAGGTTAGATGGCAGAGACCAACGGCAACGAACCAATCCGCAACGAACCCTCGCTACTGAATATCGAAGACGACATGCGGCAGTCCTACCTGGACTACGCGATGTCGGTGAATATCGGACGCGCGCTGCCCATGGTGCGCGACGGCTTGAAGCCGGTCCATCGGCGGATACTTTACGCGATGTTCCGGATGGGTCTGCTCGCGAACCGCCGCTACACCAAGTGCGCGGGCGTCGTGGGCGAGGTGCTCGCCAAGTACCATCCGCACGGCGATATGGCAGTGTACGACGCGCTGGCGCGCATGGCGCAGCCGTTCAGCATGCGCTACCCGCTGATCGACGGGCAAGGCAACTTCGGGTCGATCGATGGTGACCCGCCCGCGGCCTACCGTTACACCGAGTGCAAACTCACGCGGCTCGCGGAACGACTGCTCGCCGATATCGATAAGGACACCGTCGATTTCATTCCCAACTTCGACGGTTCGCAGGAAGAGCCGGAGATTCTGCCATCGCAGATTCCCAACCTGCTCATCAACGGCTCGGACGGCATCGCGGTCGGGATGGCCACCAACATCCCTCCGCACAATCTGACCGAAGTCTGCAACGCCCTGCTCGCGCTGATCGACAAGCCGGACCTCCCGATGGAGAAAATCCTGGATATCATTCCAGGTCCGGATTTTCCGACGGGTGGCCAGTTGCTGGGACGCCAGTCGATACGGCAAGCCTACCTGACCGGTCGCGGCACCCTGATGATGCGCGCACTTGCCGCGATTGAAACCGACAAACGGTCCGGCCGCGCATCGATCATCGTGCGTGAAATCCCGTACCAGGTTAACAAGTCGCGGCTGATCGAGCGGATGGCGGAGCTGGTCAACGAGAAGCGCCTCGACGGCATAAGCGATCTCCGTGACGAATCGGACCGCGACGGCATGCGTATCGTCATCGAGCTCAAGCGCGACACCGAGCCGCGCGTGGTGCTGAACCAGCTCTACAAGTTGACCCAAATGCAGCAGGGCTACGGCCTTATCATGCTGGGCATTCACGAGGGCCGCCCGCGCGAGATGAGCCTGCGCGAAATCCTGCTGGCCTTCCTCGAGCATCGCAAAGTCGTGCTGACCCGGCGCACGCAATTTGAGCTGCGCGAAGCCGAGGCGCGCCTGCACATTTTGGAAGGCTTGCTCATCGCGCTGAAGAACCTCGATGCAGTGATCAAGCTGATACGCGCATCCAAGGATGCCGAGACTGCTCGCTCGGGGCTGATGAAGCAGTTCAGCCTGAGTCAGTTGCAAGCACAAGCCATCCTGGACATGACGCTACGCAGGCTGACTGGCCTTGAGCGCGAAAAGATCGAGACCGAGCACAAGGAGACGCTCGAGACCATCAAGCGGCTCAAGAAGATCCTGGCCGACGAGCGCGAGCTGCTGAAGCTTGTTTCCGGCGAGCTTGAAGATATCAAGAAAGAATTCGGCGACGCGCGCCGGACGCAGATCATCGAAGCGGAGGGCGAATTCTCGGTCGAAGACCTGATTGTCGAGGAAGACGTGCTCGTGACTGTCACCCACGGCGGTTACATCAAGCGCACGCC
>DATJWT010000436.1:0-4544 GCA_035500975.1 Binataceae bacterium (SeqCode) | reverse complement strand
TGATGCTCGATGATCTGGTTGGCCCGGTGGCGATGATCGCTATAAACGCCGCCGTGTGCAGGCAGCACCGACTGTACATCGAAGCGCTGAACTTTCAATTGTGAGTTGATGAAATCTCCCAGCGGATTGCCGTTCGGATTGTCAGGATAGATCCCGACGTGCGGAGTGATTTTCGGCAGCAGATGATCGCCGACAATCATCACCTTCTCTTTGCGTAAGTAAATTACGTTATGACCCGGCGCGTGCCCCGGCGTCCATACGAATTCAAGCGTGCGATCTCCAACCTGCAGAATCTCGCCGTCTTTCGGATTGTGGTCCGGTTCCGTCACCGGGCTGTAAAGGTTCGTGCCCATCCAGGTCGGCCGCATTCCTTCGGTCGGGAACTCATCGATCGGAAATCCGTGCAGCTTGAAGAACGCGCGCGACTCGGGACGCTCCGCGTGACTCATCTTTCCGAACATCAACATCCGCCCCGCACGCTCGGTCTCGAGCTCGTGGATATAGGTCTTTGCGTGGCTGCGCTCCCGAATCGTCGATGATGCGCCGAAATGATCGATGTGATGATGCGTTCCGATCAGTACGTCGAGATCCTCGATCTTGATGCCGACCTGCGCGAACGCTTCCTCGAGCGTGCGGATGCTGTCCGGCGAATTCATGCCGGTGTCGACCAGCGCCCACGCGCCGTGACAATCGATCAGGTAGACGTTGATGATCGTCGGCCGCATCGGCAGCGGCAGAAAGATCTCGTAAATCCCGGGATGAACTTCTACGACTTTTGATGACATCGCGTCAGACTCCGAGTGGCAGGCTTCGCTGAGCTACCAGCCCTTGCGATCCCGCTCCCGCTGAGCACGTGATGAACGGTCCGGTCGTGGCGCTGCCAGATGTCGGCCCATCGCCGCGCGCCGTTCATTCGTGCAATTCGTCTTTCACCTGGAAGGTCGCCTTGATTCTAACCTTCCAGCGCACGACACGGTTGTTTTCGACCGCAGCCGAGACATCCTCGACGTGCACCGAGTGGATGCCCGAAATGGTCACCCCGGCGCGTGCGACCGCAATCTGTACCGCGTCTTCAACCGAGTTGGATGAGATCCCCGTCAGCTCGATCGTCTTTTCGACCATAAGCTCGCACTCCCGCTCCCGCACGGACCCGCTGGTTTGACCCTTTCGTTCGCCGGGCGCTAGGTTCTGCCTGCCCGCTGATAGCTTACGTGGATCGGAGAAACAAGGCGAGGCGGTAATGACAATCAGGATTGAGTCGCCTGACACCGAAGCCGGGCTGGCCGCATTCATCAAGTTCCAGGACACTATCCGGCCCGATCTGACCGCGCGATGGCCCGCCGCTATCGAGATGCAGCTCCCGCTGATGCTGGGGCTTAGCGCCTTCGGCGCCGGCAAGACCATGAAGGCCTTCGTCGCGCGCGAGAATGGCGATACCCGGGCGCGCGTGCTCGCGTTCGTCGATCCGGAATACGCCAGGCGATGGAACGAGAAGCTCGGCCATCTCGCGTTCTTCGATGCGCTCCCCGGCGCGCATCGCGCCACTCGCGAGCTTCTCGATGCCGCTTGCGAGTGGCTCAGGTCGCAGGGTGCGACCGCCGCTCGCGCCGGTTTCTACTTGCCCTTCGACATGCCGTTCGTGATCGATGAATACGATGCGCTGCCGCCGAACCTGCTGCGCCAGAATCCCGACTACTACCACGCCTTCATCAAGGACGCGGGTTTCGAGTGCGAGAAGGGATTGGTCGATTACCGGATCGCCGTGACTCCGGAACTGGTCGCGCGCTACCAAAGTGCGCTGGAAGCGGCGCGCCGCGGCGGATTCGATATCGTCCCGCTGAAAGACGTCCCCGCGGATCGACGTGTGAGTGAGTTCGCTCCCGCGTTCAACGAGGCGTTCTTCAATCATTGGGGGTTCGTCGCCGCCGGCAATGAGGCATACGCCGAGATGCTCACGTTCTTCGAGATGCTCGGCGGACTCGAAACCTCGGTGATCGCGTACCGCGGCAAGGAAGTGGTGGGGACCTTGATGGTCGTGCCGGAGGAGACTTCGCACGCGGTTCTGAAGCCCGGGAGAATTCTCAAGGACTCCGAGAAGCTGAATTTTCTTGGAATCGGCGTGCGGGAAGTAGCGCGCGGGCGGGGCGTGAATCTCGCGATGGCCTCCTACGCCTACCTGGAGCTGATTGCGCAGGGCGCCAAATATCTGAGCTACACCCTGGTCGTCGATGACAACTGGCCCTCCCGGCGCACCGCCGAGAAATTGGGCGCGAATATCTGCGCCAATTACGTCGTCTATCGCCGTAGCTTCAATCGTTAGAGGAATTCAGGAGCTCTTTTGTACCGAGTATTGGTTTTCGCGGCGCTTTGTCTCTTCTCAACTACTTTCGCCGCGAGAGCCGATGCGCAGAGCGCGTGCGGCGCTTATGGCGATCCTCCCGCTACGTTGATCTCGGCCGCCGTGCCCGCCTGCAAAGGCGCAACTTTTCTCGGCCCGTGGTACGACGCCGATGGGACGCCGCGTTATGCCTGCCTGTACCGCCCCCGCCAATGGACGAGCGCTTTGCCGCTGATCGTGTTTCTGCATCCCGCTGAATTCACCTCCGACCACGTCGACAACAGCACCAACCTGCTCGATTTCATCGACACCTATAACTTCAAAAATGACTCCGCCAATCCCGGCTTCGTCGTGCTTGCACCGCAAGGGCGCGACACCACCCACTACTATTTCGGCGGCGACAGCACCGGAACCGGATGGGACAACTGGTATCGACAACTCAACCCTGCACCCGCGGTTACCGGAGATGCTTCGTTGAACGTGGATGCCGAAACGATCGACCACTTCATCTCGGTCGTCCTGACCACCGGGAAAATAGATCGCAAACGAATCTACTTGATGGGCTGGTCGAACGGCGGGGCCATGGCTTACCTCTACGGGCTGAATCGAAAGCGGATCGCTTCAATCGCGGTCTACAGCGCGCCCGATCCATGGGCTGACACCGACGATCCTTGCGAACAAATCCCGGTCCGCCGCCGGGTAAAGTCGATCCGGGAGAGCCGGCTGCAGGCGCCGTTCGTTCCGACTTACCAGGTTCACAACGCCTGCGATTTGGCCAGCTTGTGTCCCAACGCCGAACGCATGCTGCGGCGTCTCAGAAATGCGAACGTCAAGGTAACCGACCAGATGATCGGACTCGCTTCCGACCCCACCAACCCCGCAAATCAGCAGCCGGCGAGCGCCTGTTTCGACGAATGCGGAACCAATCCCGACGGCGACGGAACCAACACGCACGGATTGAAGAACCATCTCAGGTGGCCGACTGACTGGACGGAATCGATGCTCGATTTCCTCAAGGCGCACCCGCGCTCCGCGCCGTCCGATCCCTGAAATGAAAAGGGCGCGGCGAGTAGTTCGCCGCGCCCTTCGAGTAATCTCCGCTCCTGTGACTACGCCTTGAGAATGCTCTCCGGATGCTGTTCGTTGGGATCGACCCCGGGCTGCATCTCGTAGACCACCGACTTGTCCACGATCAGCTGCCCGTCATCGCCAATCGTGATCTTGAATCGATCCATCGGGCGCGGCGCGGGGCCTTCGAAGTTGAGCCCGCTGATGTAGTAACCCGAGCCGTGGCAGGGGCATTTGAATTTCTGTTCCGCCTTGAGCCATCGCGGGGTGCAACCGAGATGGGTGCACTTGGCGAAAATTGCGTAGAAGCCCGCCTTGGTGCGTACGATCCAGGTGCGAAACTCCTGCTTGAATTTCTCGCTCACCTCGCCGACCACGTAATCGCCCGGGTAGCCCGCGCTGAACTTCGAGGGAGGAAGGAACAACACGCGCGGAAATGCGGACCGCACCGCGGCGAGCAATCCGATTGTCGCGAACGCGCCAAATCCGCCCCATCCGAGCCGGCCCAGGAAATCCCTGCGGCTCCATAACGAACCAATCTCCGATTTCTCCTTGTCGCGGCGCGCCCGCTCCTTGGCTTGTTCTTCCGCGCGCCACTTGGCCAATTCGGCCGGATCCGTCGGTGCTTTGTCCTTAAGTGCAGCAGCAGCCATCGAGATGCTTTCCAAACCTCCCGCCCGGCGTAAAGACGGATTAAATATCCCTAAATATTTGGACGTTTGCCGATTAGAAAAAATTCTAACGCGGAAAAGACCTGCAATTCAATGGCGCACGGAAAAGATCAATGAAGAACCGGTTGATTGGATCCCGTTGACTGCGCCGGCGTGCTCGAACTCACTGGCGCCTGGAACGGAGATTTTATCACCGTGTCATGATGCGTCGTCGTTTCCGGAATGTCGTCCGGCAACGGAAGCTCGGTCACTGCCGGCAAGCGATCGGAATCCGCGTCGGTATTGGCCCCCAGGACCGGAGCCACGGCGCTTTTCGTCGCCAGGTAGTGCAGCGGGCGCGCAACGCCCCATTCGAGCATGTAGCCGACCGGACGCACCAGGTAGCTGCCCAGGTTCAGAAGCTGCGAATCCTGGTCGTCGTATTCGCTCGAATCCTGCCGATCCATCTCCGAATACTGCGCGTGCGC
>DATJWT010000435.1:0-5295 GCA_035500975.1 Binataceae bacterium (SeqCode) | reverse complement strand
ATCAAGACGCTGACTCCGTCGGAGATGCGCGAGCTCGAGGACTTCACGCGCGAGGCGATTCAGCTGGTAATGACCGGTCAGTTCCCGAAAGAGGCATACGAAGCTATCGGGATGAGCCCGCAGGAGATCGAGGAAATCCGCGTCGCGCGCAAGGAAATTGCGCGCAGCTCGAATGACGCCGCGGTGTTCCGCAAACTATTCCGGCGCGAGATGCATCAGACGATCGTGACCAACATGCAGAAGGTCGGCCTGCTCAACGATCGGACCGCCGGCTTCCTGCGCGAAATGGGCGTCGACCCGACTCAAGCCGCAATCGCGTAATGGCGACCGCACCGCGGGTCAATTACCTCGCCGACTGGCGCGCGCAACTCGGGACGCGCCTGGTCGAGGCGGACGAGGCCGCATCGCACGTCAAGTCGGGGGATCGCGTCTGCCTCTCAATCGCGCAGGCTACGCCCTACATGATGTGTACTGGCCTGGCGGGGCGGCTGATGGAGACGGAGAACGTCACCGTCTACCACAGCGCGGCGGCATTCGATTGGAACCTTCCCGGATTGGGTGAACGCTTCTATCTCCAGTCGCACTACGTTTCACCCTACGACCGGCAGATCTATGCCGCCGGTCGCGCCGACTTTGCCCCGGTCGCCTACTACCGCGAGGGGCATCTGCCGCCATCGATGGAGAACTTCAACGTCTTCGTCATGGCGACCACGCCGCCGGACCGCGACGGCTACCTGAACTTCGGCGACGTACAGATCATGTCGAAGCTGCTGGCGCGCAACGCCGACCTGGTGATCGCCGAACTTGATCCATCCTTCATCCGAGTCGGGGGTGACAACCAGATTCACATCTCGGAAGTGGACTGGTTCGTCGAACGCAACATCACGCTTCCGGAAATCAGCCTGCCCCAGCCGCCTGCCGAGGAGCAGAAGATCATCGACACGGTTTGCTCGATGGTCGCGAAGGAGATGGTGCCGGATCGGGCGACGATACAGATAGGCGTCGGTTCGATGTCGGGCGCAATCATGCCGTATTTCAGGAACCATCACGACCTTGGGATGCAAACCGAGATCGTGCCGCATCACACGGCGCCGCTGGTGCGCGACGGCGTTCTGACCGGCAAGTACAAGAAGCTCTTCCCGGGCATGGTGGTGGGGAGCGGATTCGCGCCGCTGACCCCGAAAGAAGAACTCGAATACGTTGACGGCAATCCGAAGTTCCAGCTCTACGATTTCAACTTCACCGACGACATCCGGACGATCGCGCGCGAAGAGGGACTGATTTCGATCAACAATGCGCTGGCGATCGATCTCACGGGACAGGCGAACAGCGAATCGATTGGGCCCACGATGTACACGGGCACCGGTGGCCAGACTGCGTTCGTGGTTGGCGCGAGTCTCGGCGGTGGCAAGACGATCCTGGTGACGCCCTCCAGCTCGATGGTGAAGGGGCAGCGCGTGTCGCGCATCGTGTCGAGTCTGGCGCCCGGCAGCGTGCTCACCGCGCCGCGCACGTTTGTGCATCACGTGGCGACCGAATACGGAATCGCGACGCTCAAGGGCAAGACCATCCGTGAGCGCGTAAATGAGATGATCGCGATCGCGCATCCGGATTTTCGCACGCAACTGCGCAACGAAGCGAAGCAGCTTTACAACTTCTAGAGGTAGAAGACACAGGGCGAAAGCCCGTGTTTTCTACCTCAATCTCGGAAAGACAGAACTACAGCTTTACGCGGGACGAACGGTATATACCCCGGAAAAGCCGGGTGGGCGGAAGCCCTTGTTTGCGCAGGGAATGCAGACGGTGAACGATTTTCGATGTCCGTCTTCCATGCCGGTCAGGCCGACCGCGGTTTCAGTCGAGACCGGCTTGCTGCATGCGACGCAGGTGGCAATCAGGGCTTTGTTCTCTTTGGCTTTTTCGCTCGGCATTCGATGTCTCCGGGTCGGAAACCTAGATCGGGAAAACTCCCCGCGCGTTGGCACCCAGCAATTTGCGCTGGCGTTCCCCGCTCAAGGCGGCGATGTTTTCGCGGATGAGGCGCGGCGCATCCAGAGTAGAATCAATATGCGGAAAATCGGAGCCCCACAACACGCGGTCCTCGCCGAGCAAATCCATCACTGAGCCGATAGTGCGTTCTTCGGGCTCCGCGACCACCCAGATGTTCCGGCGGAAGTAGTCGGACGGCTTGAGCCTGGTCGGATGAGTCCATCCGAGATGCTCATATTTTTCGTCCATGCGATCCATGATGTATGGAGCCCATCCGCATCCGGCCTCGACACAGAGCACCTTGAGGCGCGGGAAACGATCGAACAGGCCGTCGGCCACCATCGTCATCGCGGCCGGCACCACCTGCGCGAAACCGCCTAGCGCGAAGCCATAGACTGCGCGGAAATCTCCCGGCTGGTAGAAGTTGCCGAGCAAGCCCAGCGCGCGATTGAAGCGAACGATCACGTGCAGGCAGACAGGGACTCCGGCTTCCTCACATTCGCGCCAAACCGGATCGAAGTCCGGATGCGAAAAGCGCCGCCCGTTGATCGTCTCCGGCGGCAGGAACACGCCCTTGAAACCGAGTTTGAGGCAACGGCGCAATTCCACGAGCGCGGAA
Source organism: Binataceae bacterium (SeqCode) (assembly GCA_035500975.1). Lineage (GTDB taxonomy): Bacteria > Desulfobacterota > Binatia > Binatales > Binataceae > JAFAHS01. The sequence goes on along the minus strand of DATJWT010000435.1, from coordinate 2,687 downwards.
TCGGTATTCTGCAACGCGAGGTGCGCGATCGGAATCACGCGACCGCGCGCCCGCGAAGCGAAATCATCGATCCAGTTGTTGTACGCACGCGCGTAAGCGGCCGCGAGCTCGTCGTCTGCGACATCCCATAGAATCCCGACGGTGGGAAACAGCACGCCGGCGTCGACGCCCCACTCATCAAGCATTCTGATACGCTCGTCCGGCAGATAACTCGCTGGTGGGCATCCTTCGGCGTACTTCACGCGGCCCGGGACGAAGAGCGATTGCCGCGGCAGGTTGGCTCCGCCGAGCCCGGCGAGAACGCCTTTCAGCAGGGGCTGATTGTCGATCAACAGGGTTTCCATCCCGTCGGTCGGGTCGGTGGTGATGCGAATGGCTCGATCGCGAAAGCGCGGCTCGAGGTAATTTTCCCAGAGGTCCGCCGGCTCCATCACGTGGGAGTCGCAATCGACTACGTACGCGGCATTGTCGTCCATCAAAACGCTACCTAACAGTCATTAGACAATGGACAGATCCGGCGGTCAAGCCGAGCGGCCCCGGACCGAGTCGAAGAAGTCGCGCAGCAGGCGCGCGCATTCATCCGCCATCACGCCCGGGGTGACCTGGATACGATGATTCAGCATCCCGTCGCGCCCGATGTCGTAGACCGAGCCGAGGGCACCCGCCTTTTCATCGCGCGCGCCATAGACCAGCCGTGCCACACGCGCATTCACGATCGCACCCACGCACATCACGCATGGTTCGAGAGTCACATACAGGGTGAGGTTCTCAAGACGATAGGCTCGCTTTGAATGGCCAGCCTCACGCAGAACCAGGATCTCCGCGTGCGCGGTCGGGTCAGACAGGCCGATGGGCTGATTGTGGCCGCGAGCGATAACTTGGCCATCGAGGACCGCGATCGCTCCCACCGGAACTTCGCCGCATTCGCCGCCTTTCCGCGCCTCCTCGAACGCCAAGGCCATGAAATCGCGGTCGTGGGTGTGGCTCATCGCCTAAACTAATATCACGTTGACATTGGCAATCGCGCCGACCAAGATTGCCCCTCAGAGGAACGGCGATGAACAAACTCACCGCGGTGGTTGCGACGCTGGCATTGGGAGTCGGGATTGCGGGTATCGCGCGGGCGGGTGCGCAAGTCGAGCTGAAAGACTCGGAGGCAGCGCGCCAGGAAGCGGCGCGAAAGGCTTACTACGATCATCCTGAAACCCAGGTCGTTCCTTCCAACGACGTCAAGGTTGTCATCACCAAGGACTCGATCATGCGGTCGTGCTGCATGCCGCCGAACCTGGTAGTGGCGGGCGACGTGACCAATATCACCCCTCATCCGGTCAACTACGTGCGGATGGTCATCAGCTTCGAGGACGCCAAAGGCAAAATCGTTCACGCAGAGACTATATACAACATGAAAGCGGCCAGCCTTGGCGAAGACGCCGACGTCCAGAACCTGCTGAACGAGAAGCCGCATTTCGAGCCGCTTCAACCCGGCAGCAGCGACCGGTTTTCATTCTCGATTCCGACCCCGATGCTGCCGAAGTTCGCGAAGGTCGAGTTGTACCCGGCCGCAGTCACCCAGTAGCGTCGGCGACGCGCCGGATGTAATCATCGGCGCATGGCCCAAATTGACGAGATCGCGCCGATCGATCTGAAAGCGAGGATCGATCGGGGCGACAAGCCATTCATCCTGGACGTGCGCGAACCCGAGGAAGTCGCGGTGGCCTCTTTCCCTAACGCAACTCACATTCCAATGGGCGACATTCCGTCGCGATTGACGGAATTGGATCCTGACCGCGAGACGATCGTGGTCTGTCATCATGGAGTTCGAAGCGCGCAGGTCGCGATGTACCTGGCGCGCATGGGTTTCGAGCACGCCGTGAATTTGATTGGCGGCATCGATGCGTGGTCAGAAGAAGCGGATCCTTCGACTCCTCGCTATTGAGAAAGCATATGACTTACCTCGCCGCAGCAATCCAGATGGCCGCCGGGCCGGATAAAGCGGCCAACCTCGAGCGGGCGGAGCGGCTGATTCGGCTGGCTGCCGCTCGGGGCGCAAATTTCGTGGCTCTGCCGGAAGTTTTCAATTGGCGGGGCAAACGAGCGGACGAGCGAGCAGCCGCGGAGACGCTGGAGGGCGAGACAGTTGCCCGGATGTCGGCGCTGGCACGCGACCTGCGCCTGCACCTGGTGGCGGGGTCGATCACCGAGCTGGCGGAAGGCCATCCGCAGAACTACAACACCTCGACCCTGTTCGGGCCGGACGGCTCGCTGCTCGCGGTGTACCGGAAGATCCATCTCTTCGATGTCGACCTGCCGGGGCGCGTCACGATCAAGGAATCCGACGCGAAGTTGCCCGGCGCGCAGGTGGTAAGCACATCGACCGCCGTGGGCCGAATCGGAATGACGGTTTGCTACGACATCCGGTTCCCCGAACTCTATCGGGAGCTGGTCTTCGGTGGCGCACAGATAATCGTCGTTCCGAGCGCGTTCACCTTCCCGACCGGCGAAGCGCATTGGGAGACGCTGATTCGCGCACGAGCGATCGAAAACCAGGTCTATATCGTTGCGCCCGCGCAATTCGGACCCAACGTGCACGGGTTCAGCGACTACGGCAACTCGATGATCGTGGACCCGTGGGGGCGCGTGCTCGCACGCGCCGCCGACCAGGAAGGCGTCGTCGTAGCGCCGATCGA
>DATJWT010000434.1:0-3192 GCA_035500975.1 Binataceae bacterium (SeqCode) | reverse complement strand
GGCTGCCTATCGCGCGATGGTGCGGGGCGATGCGCTGTCGCTCGCGCAGATGGATGGTCACGGCAACGCGATCGCGCAGCCGTACAATCATTCGATATTGCCGCTGCTCTCGCCGCGCGATCGCGATCTTCAGATCGCGTGGGGAATCGAAGACTTCGAGTATCGCTTTGGCCGCCGGCCGATCGGGATGTGGCTCCCGGAATGTGCGGTGGACAATGACACGCTCATTTCCGTTGCAGCGGCCGGCATCAAGTTCATCATTCTGGGGCCCCAGCAAGGGGAATACCGCGGAGACCTGGCGGGCACGCGCGCGGCGGGACCGTTTCTCTGGCGCGACGGAACTTCCGAGGTCGCGATTTTCCGCTTCGATCGCGAAATGTCCGCAACCATCTCCTTCGGCGAAGGCCTGGGCGATGGGGCGCAATTGGCCGAGTGGATGGCGGTGACGGCCCTGGCCCTGCCGGAAGGTTCCGCGCTGATGTTTGCGACCGACGGCGAGACTTTCGGGCATCACAAGAAGACCGGCGCCGCCGAGTTGGCGCGGGCGTTGATTCTTCTCCAGCGGCGCGATGACCTCGTGATCACCAACTGCGAGCAATACCTCGCCCAGCACGGCGCAAGTGGAACCTTCCACGTCGATGCGCCGAGTTCCTGGAGCTGCGGACACGGTATCGAACGCTGGCGGTCAGAGTGCGGATGCCGCCTCGAAGCCGCGACGCGGCAGGAGTGGCGTGCCCCGCTGCGCGATGCGATGGAGTTCGTGAATAATCACGTCGAGGCGGTTTACGATCGCTTCGCACCGGCGCTGGTGAAAGATCCGGTCGGAGCTGTGCGCGCATCGATTCGCTTGATGATCGACAGCGACCCCGCGGTCCACGAAAAATGGTTCTTGCGCTTCGGGGTGAATGGTGAACTGTCCCGCGAGCGGCTCCTGCGCCTGTTCGAGATGGTTCGGGCGGGGCAGGCGACGCTCACGAGTTGTGCATGGTTCTTCGATGACTTCGGCGGGCCCGAGGGCCGCGTGGCCCTGCGCTGGGCAGCGCGCGCGGTGGAACTGGCTGCTGAACACACTCCCAGTATCGAGAGTGAAGTCCTCGAGCGGCTGCGTGAAATCCGTTCGAACCGTCATGAGATCGGCGATGCCGCAACGCTGTACTTGAGCCTCAAGACGCGCGAAGCGCGCGGGAGGGTATGACCGTGGCGACCAATCCCACCGGCCAAATCGATTCCATTCTCAACGAAGCCCGCGAATTCGATCCGCCCGCGGAGTTCTGCGCGAAGGCTTCGATTAAGAACTCTGCGGAGCTCGATGCTCTCCGCAAACGCGCGGAAGACGATCCCGAGGGCTTCTGGGCGGAACAGGCGCGCCACCTCGACTGGTTCAAGCCCTTCGACAAGGTGTTGGAGTGGAAGTTCCCGTTCGCCAAATGGTTTCTCGGAGGCACCCTCAACGCGTCCTACAACTGCCTCGATCGGCATCTGAAGGGCCCGCGTCGCAACAAGGCCGCGATCATCTTTGAAGGTGAGCCCGGCGACCGCCGCGTGCTGACCTACCAGATGCTCGCCGATGAAGTCGGACGCGCGGCGAACGCGCTCAAGGAACTGGGAGTGGGCGAGGGCGATCGCGTCGCGATCTACATGCCACTGGTGCCGGAAGCGGCGATCGCGATGCTCGCTTGCGCGCGAATCGGAGCGGTCCATTCTGTCGTGTTCGGAGGATTCTCGGCCGAGGCGCTCGCCGATCGCATCAACGATGCGGAAGCGAAGGTGTGTATTACCGCCGATGCGGGATGGCGTCGCGGCACGCAGGTTCCGCTCAAGGACAACGTTGACGAAGCGCTCAAGCGCTGCCCGTCAATCAAAAAGGTCCTGGTGCTCAAGCGTGTCGGCAACAAGATCGACATGCGCAAGGGCCGCGACGAATGGTGGGACGAAATCGTTCCGCGCCAGAGTCCCAAATGCGCCCCCGCGGAGCTCGATTCCGAGCACATGCTGTTCACCCTTTACACTTCAGGGACTACCGGAAAGCCGAAGGGCGTCGTTCATACCACCGGCGGCTACCTGACCCACACGCTGGCCACGATGAAGTGGGTGTTCGATCTCAAGGACGAAGACATCTACTGGTGCACCGCTGATATCGGATGGGTGACCGGCCACAGTTACACGGTCTATGGACCGCTTGCCGCGGGTGCGACGGTCCTGATGTACGAAGGCGCTCCCAACTTTCCGCACGAGGATCGGTTCTGGGAAATAATCGAGCGCTACGGCGTCAGCATCTTCTATACCGCGCCGACCGCGATTCGCACCTTCATCAAGTGGGGCGATTCGTGGGTGAAGAAGCATGACCTGTCGAGCCTGCGCCTGCTCGGCACTGTCGGCGAGCCTATCAATCCCGAAGCCTGGATTTGGTATCGGCGCGTGATTGGCGGCGATCGATGCCCCATCGTCGATACCTGGTGGCAGACCGAGACCGGCGGCATTCTAATCGCTCCGGTCCCCGGCGCAGTCGCGACCAAGCCCGGCTCCGCGACCAGGCCCCTGCCCGGTGTTGCCGCCGATGTGGTCACTCACGATGGCAAGTCGGTCGGCGCCAACCAGGGCGGCTTGCTCGTGATCAAGCGCCCGTGGCCCGGGATGTTGCGCACGGTGTATCGCGATCCCGAGCGTTACAAGCAGCAGTATTTCAGCCAGATCGACGGTTTCTATTTCACCGGCGACGGCGCACGCCGCGACCAAGACGGCTACTTCTGGATCATGGGACGCGTCGATGACGTCGTGAACGTCTCGGGCCATCGCCTCGGCACGATGGAAGTCGAAAGCGCTCTGGTTTCGCACGCGACCGTCGCGGAAGCCGCGGTGGTGGGGCGCCCCGACGAAATGAAGGGTCAGGCGGTCGTAGCCTTCGTGACGCTGGAGGGCCACCGCAAGGGCACCGATCAGCTGAAAGACGATCTGCGCAAGCACGTGGTGAAGGAAATCGGCGCACTCGCGCGACCCGACGAGATTCGCTTTACCGATGCGCTACCGAAAACCCGCAGCGGCAAAATCATGCGCCGCCTCCTGCGCCAGATAGCATCGGGCGACCAGACCCTCGGCGACACCACGACGCTCGAAGACTTGTCGGTACTGGCAAAGCTCCGCGACGACGAAGACTGAACCACTTCTGTCCGAAAAAATCGTGGCGCGGGCGTC
>DATJWT010000433.1:0-5007 GCA_035500975.1 Binataceae bacterium (SeqCode) | reverse complement strand
GATGCATCGCAGGATTGTTTCATCCAGCGAGAGCGTACGAGGTACTCTGACCAGCACAGCAGTGCGGTTCGATGCGATCGCGTCATCGAATGCGACGTTAGGCAGATGAGAACCGGCGCTACCGGTTTGAACAGTCAGATGCGCGGTTGCGAATGGTCGACCATCTCGGGGGCCGCAACGCGGCGCAGCCAGATCTCGCGCCAGAAGTGATAGCAGGCACGATCGCATCCGATTCCGCCGCCCTGGCAGATGCCGTTCTCGAGCAGCACGGTATCCTTGATGGTGCGAACGTCGGGCGTGTTTTCGATGCAGATTTTCTCGACGCGCTTCAGCACCCGAAACCGGCGGCCGCAGAAATCGAACATCTCCGGAACGAAGCGAAGGCCGCGATGCTTCGCGTGGTCATCGAGGGTCGCCATGATTTCTTCCCGGGACTTGACCTCGATCCACTCGCCCGGCCGCAGGTTCAACCGCTCTTCGGCGCGCGGCACCAGGGCCAGTGGCCGCGCCTCGCCGGCGTGCGCGTCTCGCCCCATCATCGAAGGAGCGATGACGCAGGCGGCGCGGCGCAAGACGCTCGCGACTCCTTCTCGCCGCGCGTACCAACCGGCCAGCCGCAGGCGCGTAAAAATGCGAGGGTACGGCGAGGTTGCCTCGTGCATCTCCGGACTTTGGCACGGCCCCGAATTTCCGACTCGCGGGACTTTGGCGAGCAAGCTCATAGCGCCCTCAATTCAGCGGGATCCTGGCGCGCGATAGTCGTGTCAGGGACGCGCGCAGGATGTCGAAGTGCTGCAAGTAACGTAGACGCGCAGTAGTCCGTGCCCGCGACGAACCGCGTGAGTGAGCCGAAGCTCCACGCCGCCGGAGCGCCGATGAAGTGGAGTCCCGGAACACTGCTTTCGAGGACGCCATTGAGCCGCGGATAGCCATTGACCCGGCTGATGCGTTCCAGGAGATCCGGCGCAAGGAACGGCAGGCGAGAGAGATCGATCCGGAACCCGGTGGCCAGCACAACGTGATCGACGATTCGTTCGCTGGAATCGTCGAGCTTGAGCGATACGCGGTCTTCCACCGATCTCGCCGCGCAGACGTTGCGCGATTGGCAAAGGCGCACGTTCGCGAGCCGGGGCTGGACCCATCGCGCGACCGATGCGCGCATGGTGTAGCGATCGATCCAGGTGCGCGTGCGGTCGGACATCAAGCGGAACAAGCCTGGCCGTGCGACCAGCTGATTGAACGGCGGGGAGCCCACATCCGTCCAGGGAAAGATCGCGCGACCCAGGATACCCAGCCGCTCGCGCAGGCCGACGCTGCCGCGCAGCCAGATGATCCGGCGACTGCGCATTATCACCTCGACATCGGCGCCGGCTTCGCTGAGCAACGCGGCCATCTCGAGCGAACTCTGACCGCCGCCGATGACGGCGACTCGCTGACCGGCAAAACGGGCGGGTTCACCGCAATCAATCGAATGCGAGAGCATCCGGGGCGGCAGCTCTCGAAAGACAGCGGGTCGATGGGCGAATCGGGAAATTCCAGTCGCGACGATCACACGCGCGGCTTCGAACGATTGGCCATCTTCCGCGATCACGCGAAACCCGCGCGGGGCGGCTTCGACTTTCTCAACCGATCGCCGGTCGAGGTCGGGCACGGCGCGCGCCTGGAACCATTTGCCGTAGCCAACGAAGACCTCTTTCGGGATTGGACCCTCGGGCTCTATGCCGAAGCTGTCGAGATACGAGGCGAACGAGAGCTCGCCGCCGGGGCTTCCTATATATGATGCGCGAAAGGCGGACCGCAGCAGCATTCCGCGGGGAGTATGACTCTCCCAGAAGGACATCGGCTGGCCGAACACTCGGGTCTCGACTCCGGCCGCGCGCAAGTAGGAAGCGGCTGCGAGACCATAGGGACCGCACCCGATGATTATGGCATCAAGAGTTGCAGGCATAAGTCACAGCGTGGCGGCAAGATTTTTACAGACGAGAACATCGATCAGCGCGACGCGCCCCGCCTTAACGAGCAGGAGCTGTGCCATCGGCAATGTGCCCGATTTCATGGTATTCGCGCGGCGTGAATGCAGGTGGTTTGTAATTTCGTATGTAGTACAGGTGTAATTTTGACTACTCTCGATGTGAGCAAAGCGCGCCATACTTCCATGTTCCGTGTTGTATTGCTGGCACATTTCGTGCGCGATAGTCGCGCTCTTGAGCATGAGTGTCGTGCCGGACACGAATTCCAATTCCGATCGGTCGCTGGCCGCGAGGTTCGCGGAGGTCAACTTGCGACGTCCGGGCCAGGAGCGCCTGTGGTTCGATCCCGGTTATGTATTCCGGATTCATTCGCAGGAGCGGATGTTCCTGGCGGCCCTGCGCAATCGCGGGTTCAATGACCTTCATGGCAAGAAAATCCTCGACGTGGGATGCGGCTTCGGATACTGGATGCGGCGATACCGGGAATGGGGGGCGGAGCCGGAGGATATTCACGGCGTGGAGCTGCTCGACGATCGCGTTGCGGGGGCGCGACAGCAGTCTCATCCGCGGACGCACGTAACATGCGGCAACGCGGCGAATCTCGGGTTTCGCGGCGACCGGTTTGATCTGGTGGTGATGTTCCTGGTGCTCTCGATGATTCCGGAGCGCGCGATGCGCACCCGGATTGCGGACGAGGCGGCGCGAGTGCTGAAACCGGGAGGGGTAGTGCTGTGGTACGACTTCCGCTACCGCCCAATGGGAGAGCCCGCGATGATCGGTATGCCACGCGGCGAGATCGCGCGATGTTTTCCCGGCTTTGACTTGAGGCTGAAGAGCGCATCGGCGCTGCCGCCGCTAACGCGGCGGCTGGCTCCATATGCCTGGTCGCTCTGCATCTGGCTTGACAATCTGAAAATGCTGAATACGCACTACGTGGGGACGCTGCAAAAGCCGGGGGGATAATAAGAGAGAATCCAGAGATTTCGCGGAACTGGAGTGGTCGGTTCCGTCCGAATCGGGGAGAGCCGCGCAATCCGTGGGTTTCTTCCGTTCCCGCTTCTTCTTGATCGCTTTCTCGAGATTCGTTATCGCTCGGGGAGTCTGCGTGTGCGCCTGCCACGCCTGGAGAGATTCCGAAATGAGCGAAGCGAACGTTACCAATCACGAGGAGCTCGGGTTCAATCCCGATGCGCTGCGCAACAAGTATCGCGAGGAGCGCGACAAGCGTCTGCGCAGCGACGGCAACGAGCAGTACGTCGAAGTCAAGGGCGATTTCAGCCGCTATATAGATGATCCGTACGTTGAACCGGGCTTCACTCGCGCGCCGTTGAACGAGACGGTCGAGATCCTGATTATCGGCGGCGGGTTTGGCGGGTTGCTTGCGGGCGCGCGGCTGCGCGAGGCGGGCTTCAAGGACATCCGCATCGTGGAGAAAGGGGGAGATTTCGGCGGAACCTGGTACTGGAACCGCTACCCCGGCGCGCAGTGCGATATCGAATCGTACATCTACCTGCCGTTGCTCGAGGAAACCGGCTACATACCCAGGGAAAAATATTCTTTCGCGCCCGAGATCCTGGCGCACGCCCGGCGCATCGGCGAGAAATTCGACCTTTACCGCGGCGCGCTGTTCCAGACGCAGATCAAGGATATCAAGTGGATGGAAGACGAGTGCCGGTGGCTCGTCAGCACGAATCGCGATGACAAGATCCGGGCGCGCTACGTCGTGATGTCCAACGGCCCGCTGAACCGGCCGAAGCTTCCCGCCATCCCGGGAATCGACAGCTTCAAGGGACACACGTTCCACACCTCGCGATGGGACTACGACTACACGGGAGGCGACACGACGGGGGGACTGAACAAGCTGGGCGACAAGCGCATCGCGGTGATCGGGACCGGGGCGACGGCGATCCAGTGCGTGCCGCATCTCGCGAAGTGGGCGAAGCAGCTCTACGTGTTCCAGCGCACGCCATCGTCGGTGGACAATCGCGGCAACAAGCCGACCGATCCCGAGTGGGCGAAGGCACTGAAGCCGGGATGGCAGAAGCATCGGATGGACAACTTCAACACGCTGGTCTCGGGCGGCATGGCGGAAGAGGACCTCGTGAATGACGGATGGACCGACATCATCCGCAACCTGGCAGCCTTCCTGCCGCGCAAGCAGGATGACGCATCGCAGCAGCAGGACGCCGCCGCCCAGACCTCTCTCGAAGAGATGGGCAAGATCATGGAGCTGGCGGACTTCAAGAAGATGAACCAGGTCCGCGGGCGGGTGGATGCGCTCGTGAAGGACAAGGCGACGGCGGAGGCGCTGAAGCCGTGGTATCGGCAGTTCTGCAAGCGGCCGACGTTCAACGATGAGTACCTGCCGGCATTCAACCGGCCGAACGTGAAGCTGGTGGATACGCAGGGACGTGGGGTCGATCGCATCACGGAGAAGGGGCTGGTATTCGACGGCGTCGAATACGAAGTCGATTGCATCATCTTCGCGACGGGATTCGAGGTCGGGACGGCCTACACGCGGCGATCGGGTTTCGAGATCTACGGACGCGGCGGCAAATCGCTGACGGAGCATTGGACGGGCGGGCTCAAGACGCTGCACGGGTTTTACAGCGCGGGCTTCCCGAACTGCTTCCACATGGGAATCACGCAGAATGCGCTGACGGCGAATTTTCCGCACATGCTCGATGAGCAATCGCGGCACATCACGCATCTGATCCAGCATGCGAAGGCGAACGAAGCCCGTTGTATCGAGGTGACGCCGGAGGCGGAGGCGGAGTGGGTCGCGACGGTGAAGGCGAAAGCGATCAACGCGCTGGGCTTCCTGGAAGCGTGCACGCCGGGCTACTACAACAACGAAGGCCAGCCGGGGGCGGGGACGGGACTTGCGGGCGACAACTACGGCGGCGGCCCGATCGAGTTCTTCGCGATCCTCAAGGAATGGCGCGAGAACGGCGAGATGAAGGGGCTGAAGTTCAGCTAGCGCATAGCGGGAATCAGACTTAGATACACGGTCAGAAGAAGGGCACAGGGCTTTTGC
>DATJWT010000432.1:0-10741 GCA_035500975.1 Binataceae bacterium (SeqCode) | reverse complement strand
TCGAGCAGCTCCGGTCCGAAACCCAAACCCACGGCAACCGCGACGGGCACCTCCACACCGACTGCAACTCCGACGCCGAGCGCGGAGCAGGTATTGTTTTCGCCGCCATCCGTAGAGCTCAACCCTGGAACTGCCTCTACGTTCACCATCAATATGACGGCATTCGATTCGTCAGGGGTTCCGATTACTCCGAGCAGCGCCATCCCGATGATGGTGAAAGTTTATGGAGCGGAATCGGGCGTAATCACGCCTGCAACCTCGACCCTCACCGCCAGCTCCTCGGTCACTTTCACCTATAACGGTGGCGCGGTACCCAACAACGTCTTGATCGACGCCTGGATATTCGACGTGACCTCGACCGGCTACGCGATCGGCCAAGCCCTTCTGCTGCCACAAAATCTGACTTGCGCGCCGGGCACTCAGACCTACTCGGCACCCCTTACCAGCACCGTGCCCAACGCGCTGCAGGTCCAAGCCGCGGTTGGCCATCTGGATAGTACTGCGCCGGCCACCACCACCGCCTACACCGTTGATACCGGATCCCTGGGAACGGTCGTACCGGTTGTCGACCTTCCCTCCGTCGGTGCAGGGACCAACACCTTTCTGATTGGTCCCGGAGCTCAAGGCTTAACCTGTTATGACAGCAACAACCTGGCCTTTTACGGCAATTACTATCTGGCCCCGGTCGACATCCAGGTGGCGGATAGTTCTATCGTCCATAGCCACCCAATAATGGTGCTGGCCATCAACCAGGAGTGCCCCGTCACGGATTGCACCTCGCTGGCTCCAAATGGTCAATGTATCTCGCTAACCGAAAGTTATTGCGCCAACGGTCAGCATCCCTCTGACTGCCTTCACTACATCGGCGTCGGATACGATCGTGAGAGCTCCGCCCCGGGGGACTTGTTCCAAAGTCCCGCCCAAAACGCTTTCCTGCACATAACCGACCCGAACAACGAAGGCACGGACATCGGTCCGGGCTACATTCTGCCAAGCCCCCCAACTGGCGGGAATGGTGCGGTGACGCTGGGAATCAACTCGACGACTGGCTACAACACGAACACCCTTACCCGGAATAGCTCCCATCCCGGAGACTTCAACCTGTTGTCAGGCTGCTTCAGTTTCCCTGACTTGGCGACGCCCAATTCGTTCTGCGGCAGTAGCATCTTCGATGTCGGGATCAAGGAGATGCTCCTGAAACTTCCCTGCGCCCAGTGGCCCGCCGGCACTTATGACACCTCGACCTATTCCTGCACGGCGAATCCTCCGGTGCCGCTGGCTAAAGCATCGGTCTCTGCCGGGGTGACGATAGATGTCGCCATGGGCCTCGGCAGCCCGACCCCCTCCCCGACACCGGCTCCGCTGGTCTCCTATAGTTTCACCACCGGCGGTGCGGTTAGCGGTCCCGCCCCCGCTTACGCGGAATGGCAGGACACGACAGGCACAGCTCTTGCCGGAACACCCGTTGTCAACAGCGGCCGCAATCCTCTTAACTGCGACAACTACCTCTATCAGGGGCAATGCGGTGTCGTCGGCTTCCAGCCGATATCGCCGGCGCCGGCGGGCTGCCCGACACCTTGACCAAGCGAGGTTCACACGGCGGCGCCACTCAGAAGTGCGCGTGAAAGAAAACCGCGGGAGCGCATCGTGCGCTCCCGCGGTCCATCTTCGATCTGAAGGTTAGGCGCCTATTGCTCCATCGCGGCGCCTGGAGACGCTGACGACGAGCAGGTTGACGATGCTTCGGTCGCGCATTTCATCCAGGCGACTCAGGCCGGATCGATTCGCCGAGCACGCGGAGCAGCCCGTCCCGGCGCGGCGCACACAGCGCGTGTGCATCGCCAGAGCCGGCAGACTGCTATGACTGTGAGACAAATTATTTCTGACGTTCAGTTGATACGAATTCAGCCTGAACGGATCCCCGCAGGGAGTACGAAGCTCTGCCGGAAGTCCGACTTAGGGCAAGTCGACAATCTGACCGGGTTGGGGTCCCGGAACCATTCCCTTGAGGTCTGCGTCCTTGCCGCCTTCGCGGGCCCGTTTTTCGCGTTCGGCAACGCGCTCAAGACGCCGCTGCTCTTTTTGCTGTTGTTTCTCTCTGCGGGAACGTTCTCTTTGGCGTTTTTCCATAGATTCTGGCTCTGCGAACGAGATGTCAGTGCCGGTCAGAGTCCCGACTCGATTCAGCTTGGTGGGCGGTCCCGCCCCTCCGTCGAGCGGTGCATCCGACCTGGGCGCACCGAACCAACCAGCGCTCACGCGCCGGCCTGATGACTACCAGCGATTACGACCGCGACCCGCACCACCACCGCTTCGATCACGGTTGCCTCCGCCGAAGCTCGACTCGCGCGGCTTGGCCTCATTCACCTTGATGTTCCGGCCCTTGAGCTCGGTATCGTTGAACTGGCTGATCGCGTTGGCAGCTTCTTCCGAAGTGGCCATTTCGACGAAGCCGAAGCCTTTCGACTGTCCGGAGAATTTATCCGTGATCACCGTGGCGCTTTGCACCTGGCCTACTCGTGAAAAGAGTTCATGGAGATCGTCATTCGAGACCGAGTAGGCCAGATTGCCTACGTATAGCTTGCTGGGCATTTTGCCCTCCGAAAGTTCATGCCGGGAGCTCCGAACAGGGGAACCCGGGCTCATTCCCGGGTAAGTGTGAAAGGAACGTCCGAACGTTACGCCATTGATGATACCCTCAACCACTCGGTGAAGATACCCCTCTTACGGAGGACCCTCTGATTCGGTTCGACTCCAAGCCTCGATGTACTTCCGCTTCGGCAGGGAATACACTGATGGTACTCGCCTTCGGATACAGCTCCGCTAAGACCACCTCACGTCGCCGGTCGAGACAATCCGAACCGCTTGAGACACAAGGAGTGCATTGATGCCCAAGGTGTATGTTGGCAACCTGGCCAGTTCGGTCACCAGTAGTGACCTCGAGGCGCATTTCTCACGCGCGGGAGAGGTCCTGGCTGCCCTGGCAGTAACGGACAAGCTATCCGGACTGTGCCGTGGTTTCGGCTTCGTGGAGATGGCGGAACTCGCCGATGTTGCGCTCGCATTCAGCCTGCTCAATAACAGCTCGCTCAACGGACAGCAGATAAAGATCGAAGCTGACCCATCGCTGAAAAATGGCAAGGCCCGCAATCGGGCGGTGCAAACTCGGCGTGCCGCGGAATCGGAACCCGGTCCGGACCAGCGCTGAAAGTCCTGGTCCTTGGAGAGAAGCAGGTCTGTTCGGCACAGCGCTGCGCGATGACCGGGGTATCCGGCAGTCGTCTCCCCACGAAATAGTTGCGTCTGCTGATTCGCGCGGCTTGGTCTAAGCCGGCGAGAACAGAAGAATGGAGGGCCGGGACGTCTAGCCTCGCGCGCCGAGGAGGAACGGCGAAGCGCGACGACGAAATCCTTGAGCCGCAAGTTTGTGAATTTTGAGTTCCCCGTCTAGACCCGATTTCCGGTCCGCTCCGGTCAGGTTTGACAGGGATTTGCCAGGAAGAAATCAGCTACGCGACTGTTACCGCTCATCGGCGAACGTTGCCATCCCATTTCTGCGGCCGGTAGATCGTTAAGTTCCGCTACCTGTCCGAGCGTTAATGAGATCTTCGGCGCCGCTGAAAACGCGCCGCGACCGATCCTGGCGGATGAACGGGTCTGGCGCTTCCTTAAGCGGAGCGCCAGACTCGTCCCACAGACCGTGAAGCAAGGCGCTGGCGCGCCCCGCCGATTACCAGCGGTTGCGGCCGCGACCGGCGCCACCACCGCTTCGATCGCGGTTACCTCCGCCGAAGTTGGACTCGCGCGGTTTGGCCTCATTCACCTTGATGTTCCGGCCCTTGAGCTCGGTTTCGTTGAACTGGCTTATCGCGTTGGCGACTTCCTCTGACGTCGTCATTTCGACAAAGCCGAAGCCTTTTGACTGTCCGGAGAATTTGTCCGTGATGACCGTGGCGCTTTGCACCTGGCCCACTTGTGAGAAGAGATCCTGGAGATCGTTATTCGTGACCGAGTAGGCCAGATTGCCTACGTACAACTTGCTGGGCATTTTTTGCCCTCCGTATTCTTATGTCGGGGTGGCTCCGAACAGGGGACCCGGGCTCATTCCCGGATGGGTGTGAAAGGAACGCTCCGAACGTTACGTGCGGAGCGTACACGCTCCTCGCCGCTGAAGATACCCCCCTAGTCTGATCCGGTCGATCACCAATTTCGAGCGGAGGGGATCAGCACTCGGTGCTGTTCTGATTGGCCAATCGCGAGAGTACCCGGACTCGACCCGGTATACTTACGCGGCGGGGAGGCATACACTACCCTCACTTGCCTTCGGATAGAGTCCTTCGCAGACAGACCACCTCGCGTCGCCAGTCGAGACAATCCGAACCGCTTGAAGCCCACGAGGAGTTCGGTGATGCCCAAGGTGTATGTCGGCGACCCGGCCAATTCAGCAACCACTGGAGACCTTCAGGCGAATTTCTCACGCGCTGGAGAGGTGGGGTCGGCGCTTTCACTTACGAATAAGGCATCCGAACTCTGCCGCAGTTTCGGTTTCGTGGAGATGGCGGAACGCGCCGACGTGGCGCGCGCGTTGAGCCTGTTGAACAACAGTTCGCTCAACGTACAACCGATAGAAGTCGAAGCTGACGCAGCACTGAAAAATGGCAACGCCCGAAATCGGGCGGAGCAGCCGTAACAAAACGCCCGGGTTGGTAGAAACCGCCCGGCGGAGGTGAATTCATTGGAAGCTTGGGTGAAGAATTGGGGAACCCACGACTTTACCGTCAAGATGCTCGACTGGAGCGCGGTGCGCGGCTCGCGGCTGGCGCATACCTGCCGCCGCTGCGGGCGCAGGTTCAGTCGTTTCACTCTTCTCGCTCACGGTGTGTGCGCCATTGACGGCGAAGGCCGCAACCTGGAGAACTCCGTGAGCAGCCGATGGTTGTCGGAAGCGTGTCCCCGCACTACCAGCGAAAACGATAACCAGGATCGAAAACGGCTGCGCGACGCGCCCGCGCAGTAGATTCTCCGCTTCGCGAACGTATCTTTCGAAGCCCGCACAGGCTCATCGATGTCGTCTATCTCGATCCTCAAGGAAAGAAAGCGCGCCATTATCCTGGAGCACGCACGGGCCGACGATCGAAAGGCCCTGACCCAGGTTTTGATGACCGTGGCCTTGCTCACGCTGGCCTGGTGGGTCGCAGTGTCCAGCGTCCACCTATCGCTGTGGCTCAGCGCTGCCGCGGTGGTGCTCATCACCCTGTTCTTTCTGCGCGTTTTTTCGCTGATGCACGAGTGCGGTCATGGCAGCCTGTTCCGCAGCCAACGCCTCAATCGCGGCTTCGGATTCGCGCTGGGCGTCCTCACCGGCATGCCGCAGTACGTTTGGTCGCAGCATCATAGGTACCACCACACCCACAACGGCAATTGGGAGAGATACCGGGGTCCGTACACCACCTTATCGGTCGATGAGTACGCCGCGATGTCCAGGCTGCGCCAACGCCTTTATCGCGGCAAATGCAGCATCGCCCTCGCGCCGCTGGTCGGGTTCATCTACCTGATTTTCAACCCGCGCCTTACCTGGTTCAAAGGCAGTCTTCAGTTCGCTGGTCACATCCTGGGATCGAAGCTCGCACGGCCCGACCTGCCGATGAAGGTACACGCCGCCAGTTTCAAGACGCGTTGCTGGCAGTCGCGCAAGGAGTACCGGCACATGTCATGGAACAACCTCGTGCTGCTTTCGGGGTGGGCGTTGATGTGTTGGGCGATTGGTGCGGCGCGTTTCTTCTCGATCTACCTGATCAGCCTGTCGCTCGCCGGCGGGATCGGCATCCTGCTCTTCACCGTGCAGCACAATTTCCGGCATTCTTACGCGAGCGATACGCGAAACTGGGATTTCGATACCGGCGCGATAGAGGGAACCAGTTTCCTGGTCTTGCCGCGCTGGTTGAACTGGTTCACCGCGAATATCGGCTACCATCATATTCATCACCTGTCTTCCAGAATTCCCAATTACCGATTGGTAGCCTGCCACGATCAATATCGCTCTCTGTTTACAGACGTCACCCGCGTGAAGCTCTCCGAAGTTCCCAGGGCGTTGAAGTATGTTCTGTGGGACGCGAGTGCCCGGCGAATCATTTCAATCGCGGAGTATCGGCAGCAGTCGACCCCTCACCTCGTGCTGAATTGAGGGTGGTTGCGCGTTTCGCCTCCAGGCTCGAGCCCGATCAACCTCGCTCGGCTAAAGAAGGCGATTCTCCTTCCCTTTCATGATCGACGCTCGCTGATTTCCGACCACGATACTCGCCTTTAGACCCGGGCGAACTCCTGAGGATGTTTCGATGCCTACAGAAGTTGCATGAGGATTTGCAGCAATCCTGCGAACGAAACACCCCACAGCGCCGTGCGAAGCCATGGAATCCCGATGACATAAACGGGCGCATAGGCGAGGCGTCCCCAGAAAAACAATTGGGCGCCGACCGCCGTCGCCGCGTTGGTCTTGCCTGCAAATTGCGCCACCAGCACGAGTGCCGCAAAAATGGTCAGGCTTTCCAACATATTGCGATGCGCTCGCTGCGCACGACCCGCCCATCCTTCGATAGCCGGCAGATTGTCGCGGTTGCCGACCAGCGGCAAAAACCCAACTTGCGCTATCGCGCCCAGAAGGGCGATGAGCATTTGGATTAAGGCCAGCGCCGTCGTCCAGACCAGCAGCTTAAGTTCGAGGGTCATGCGTTTCTCCTCAGGCATTTTTTAACAATGCTATCCGCGAGCGACTATTGCCGATAATGTTGACGGGCTATGAAGCAAAACTTCACAGTCAGGCGG
Organism: Binataceae bacterium (SeqCode); assembly: GCA_035500975.1. Lineage (GTDB taxonomy): Bacteria > Desulfobacterota > Binatia > Binatales > Binataceae > JAFAHS01. The sequence goes on along the minus strand of DATJWT010000432.1, from coordinate 3,919 downwards.
GGTGCGCTCGATGGCGTGGAGGCGTTCTTGAGCGTTGCCCAGCACCGCAGTTTCCGCCGCGCAGCGGCGGAGCTCGGCGTGACGCCATCGGCCATTAGTCAAGCGATACGCGCACTCGAGGCACGCATAGGAGCAGCGCTGTTCATCCGCACGACGCGCAGTGTCGGCCTGACCGAAGCCGGGGAACGATTCCTTTCGCGCGCGAAGCCCGCCTTCGAGGAGCTCGTCGCCGCAAGCGGCATCGCCCGTGAACTCGGGCAGCGGCCGGCCGGGCTGTTGCGCCTCTCCGTACCGCGCGCGGTGGTGCCGATCCTGCTGGAGCCGCTGATCGCATCCTTCTGCCAGGCCTATCCCGAGGTCCAGGTGGAGATCGCCGCAAGTGAGGAGCTGGTTAACCTTGCGGCCGAAGGCTTTGATGCGGGCATCCGGCTGGGCCAGTTCATCGCCGCCGATATGGTCGCGGTGCGGCTCACGCGGCCATTCCCGTTCGTTGTGGTCGGCAGCCCCGAGTATCTACGCCGGTGCAAACGGCCGGAGCGTATCGACGATCTGCGTCAGCATGCCTGCCTGCGCATACGGCGCTCGAACGGGTCGATCGCGCCCTGGTCCTTTGTCGATGGCAACAAGACCGTCGAAGCGATCGTTTCGGGGCCGCTGATTGCCAACGACTTTCCCACCATGCTTGGCGCCGCCATCGAGGGTGTGGGTCTTGCGCAAGTACCAGAGCCGATCGCCGCTGGACCGATCAAAGCAGGAAAACTCGTACACCTCCTGAAGCCGTTCGCGCCAATGGCGCCAGGCGTGTTTCTCTACTATCCCGGCCGCCATCAAATGATGCCGAAGCTGCGAGCCTTCATCGATCACGTGAAGAGCCGCTCACGCGCTACCAACAAAACCCGAAGTCACATTGATGACGGGCGACTGCGTGAGACAAAACATCGCTGATATCGGAAACGCAGATTCGGATCTGGCAAGGTCCGCGCGATCCGGCTGGAGACGGCACGTCATCCTGGAAGGCGAGACCTTCAATGAGCGGACCGGTTGCTCCTGGTCCCGCTCCCCTTATGCGATTTCGGCGGAGCATTTCCGCTTATAGAGCCTCCACGCGCGCGGGCGTACTCTTGTGCCAGGGCGTGCCCGCGACCCCATCCCGATCCTCGCTGCGCGTAAGCTCGTTGGGTCCGACGCCAGCCGAGACTCTCCGGCCGTCCGTGGCCGGAAAGTCGAGGCCAAGTCCGTTAGGTAAGGAGATGTGGCCGCGCTGCATGCGGTCCGAGACACTCACCAATACCTCGACGCTGCCCCGCCGCGTGGTGAGCCTCGCGCGTTTCCCATCCGCAACGCCAATGCTCTTGGCGTCCTCGGGGTTGATGTTTAGCGCCCCACCCGCATCCTTCCGTCGCCACTCGGGATTGCGAATGATCGTATTCGCGGTGAAGGAGCGCCGTTCGCCGGCAGATAACATGAACGGGAACTCGGCCGTCGCCAGGGACGGGGGCGCGGTGGCCAGCGCGTCAAGTTCCGCAAACAGTTCTGGAATTGCCAGCTGCACCCTATGGTCGGGCATGCGCAAACGCTCGAAGCATTCATCCCAATTGTCAATCGCGAATACCACACCGCTTTTCGCAGCCAGGATCGCATCGAACAACGCATCGCCCGCCTCACCCGGCTCCCCCGAGAATCCGGCGCGGGCCAGAGATGCTCCCTGGGTTTGGGCTGCGCTTTGGCACAGCAGCCATACCCCCGCGGCTTCGGCTAATCCTTCCGGCAGCAGGTCGCCTATCGCTCGATAGAGCAGAGCTGGCGCGAGCGCGATCGCGCGAGGATCGCTCATTGCGAGCTCGGTGAACTTCTGCCTGAAAGACCTGCGGCCCTCCTTCCAGGCCGCGCGCAACGCGGCAATCGGTTCGGCGCGCAACTCGCCGAGAGCTTCGAGAATGCGACAGTGCAGTTCAGCTTCGGAGAACAGGCCCGGCAACGGCGCCATCAGTCGCTTGCGAACATGGAAGTAGTTGTGTGGGAATTCGAAATTGAAGAACGTGGCCTCAGCCTTCTCGAATTGGCTCGCGACGGGAAGCACGTAATGTGCAAGCCGGGCGGTTTCGGTGAAGGCGACGTCGATCACTACCAGGAGCTCGAGCGACGCCAGCGCCTCACGCATCCGCGCGCTGTCTGCCACCGAGTGGCCCGGGTTGCCGCTCTCAACCAGCATCGCGCGAAAGCGTCTGGGATGATCCGTCAGGATCTCATCGGGAATCACGTTACACGGCGTCAGTCCGCCAATCAGGCGCGAACCTGTGACCGGAGTGCCGTTCCTTACTCCCGCGCCCTGGCTGTCATCCGACGATATTACCTCGGTTCCCGCTCCGCCTTCATGTCCGACCGTAAACGGCGCCATCATCGTCGGGATGTACGAGGATCCCTTCCTGCCGAAATTTCCGGTCAGCAGCATCAGCAGTTTGTGTAGATAGGACACCAGCGTGGAATGCCGGTTCATCTGCACGCCGAGGTCCTCGAAAGAGGCGACACTCGTGGCCGACGCGATGCGCCTGGCCGCCTGGCGCACCCGTTCCTCGGGCACTCCACAAGCCTCGCAGTATTTCGCTATCGGCAGTTCGGAAAAGTGCGGCAACACTTCCCCGAGTCCCTTCGCATGCTGCGTCAGCCACTCGCCCGCGATGAGGTTTTCCTGCACCAACACACCGAGCATCGCGGCCAGCAGCCACGCGTCTGTGCCGGGTTTTACCTGGAGGTGGATGTCGGCAAGTTCGGCGGTCTCGGTGCGGCGCGGATCCACCACGATCAGGCAGCGGGCAGGGTCTTTGGCGATCTCTTTCAGCGTGACCCGCGCTTGCGGGATGCTGTGCGACATCCAGGGATTTTTGCCAAGGAAAAACGCCACTTCGCAGTTATGGAAGTCGGCCCTCGTATAGAACCCAACCATCTTGGTCGCGACCCAGAACTCTCCCGTCTTCTCCTGGGAAAGCGCGTTCGCGCGATGTACCGAGCCAAGCGCGGCGCGGGTTGTGTTGCCGTAGAGAGCCGGCAAATGGTTACCCTGCCCTCCCCCACCGTAGTAGAAAATTGTGTCGCCGCCATACTGTTTGCGCACGGCGGAGAACCGCGCGGCGACCTCGGCGATCGCGACGTCCCAGTCAATCTCTTCGAAGCTCCCGTCACTGCGTCGACGCAGCGGCTTCGTCAGCCGATGGGGCCCGTTCTGATAGAAATCGAGTCGATGTGCCTTCTCACAGGCATAGCCCCTTGATGCGGGATGCGCGTCGTCGCCGCGTACTTTCACCAGATGGCGGCCGTCTTCGCCGCCGAGTTGAACTTCGACGCCGCAGTTGCACTCACACAGAATGCACGCTGTGGACTTCCAGTCTGAGTTGGCAACACCGGAAACGGGGAGATTGGCTGACATTACGACCTCCATGAATCTGAACGTGTTGAACTAGCCGCCGATCTGATACATCGAACGCTCGCGGGTCGAACGGCCGTTGAGTAGATGATGGCCGGTCGGTTTCAACCCGACCGCCCGCAGGAGAATTTGTGCCACTTCGTTGAGACTGTCTGCTCGCCCCGAACGCAGCGCACGACGTACGTCGAGTTCGTCGTCATTGAGCAGGCACAAATGAAACTTTCCTTCGGCGGTAAGCCGCATACGGTTGCAGGTGCCGCAATACGGTTCGCTTACCGGGCTGATGAAGCCGATGACGCCGCGGCCGCCTGGCAGCCCGAAGTTGCGCGCTTCATCCGACGAGCTCGCGCCCTCGAACTCGAACAGGGGCCCCAGCGCCGTCTCTATGCGTCGGCGCGTTTCGATGTTCGATACGTAGCGCTTCACTGAGAGCGTGGCGCATTCGCCGCCGCCAAGCGGCATCAGCTCGATGAACCGCACGTGCCAGTCGCGCGCCAA
>DATJWT010000431.1:0-10204 GCA_035500975.1 Binataceae bacterium (SeqCode) | reverse complement strand
TTCGAGGGCGGCAGTTTTAAATTGCAACCACTATGAAGATACTCGAATTCACCCAGGCCCCGAATCCTCGTCGCGTTCGTGTCTTCCTTGCGGAGAAGGGAATCCAGGTTCCTTTCGAGCAGGTGAACCTCGGCACGGCGGACAATCGCAAACCCGAATTCCTGAAAATCAACCCGATGGGCGGAGTGCCGGTGCTGCAACTCGATGACGGCACCTATATCGCCGAGTCGGTGGCTATCTGCCGCTACTTCGAAGACGTGAAGCCGGAGCCCAACCTGATGGGCCGGGACGCCAAGGAAAAGGCCGTCATCGAGATGTGGAACCGCAGGATGGAGTTCGAGATCCTGTCGATGACGGCGGGAGCGTTCCGCAACACCAGCGACTTCTTCAAGGGCCGCATCCCGCAGGTGCCCGAGTACGGCAAGATTTGCAAGGAAGCCGCCTTGAAGCGGCTGGAATGGCTGGATGGCGAGCTCGCGAACCGCAAATTTATCGCGGGCGATCGCTACACGATCGCGGACATCACGGCGCTTATCGGAATAGATTTCGGCCGCACCACCGGCATCAAGATTGGCGACAACCAGAAGAACCTGGCGCAGTGGCACGCGGAAGTATCGAGCCGGCCCAGCGCTAAGGCGTAAATCCACTATCCATCTTCAGGCCTGGCGGCGGTCGCCCATACGGGTGACCGCCGTTTTTTTGGCTCAAGGACCCGGAATCACAAAAGCGCAGACTGAAGGCTGCCCTCACATCGATAGAGAATTTCGACCCCCCATCCGGCGTGCCGCGCGCCACCTTCTCTCCATCAGGTAGAAGACTCCCGGATCATGGCATGATGGGCGTGTAGAGCTGGTAGAGCATGAAGTAGATGATCACGCCGGTGACCGAGACGTAAATCCACAGCGGCCAGGTCCAGCGGGCGATCTTCTTGTGCGTCAGGAAGCGGGACTTGAGGGCGAAGTATGCAGTCGCCAGCGCGAGCGGAACGATCAGCCCGGCAAGGGTTACGTGCGGAATGAGGATGAGGAAGTACAGCGGACGGACCCAGCCGGTGCCGCTGAAGCGTACCTCACCCACGTGGTAGTGGTAGATGAGATAGGAAGTCAGAAAAATTGCAGACACGATCAGCGCGGAGATCATGCAAGCGCGATGCGCTGCTACCTGCTTGCGTTTGATAAAGATGTAGCCCGCTACCAGCAGGACGAATGACGTCGCGTTCAGGAACGCGTTGAGCGGCGCGAGTGAGGTGTAAGACATCGCGCGAAAAGCTCAACCACCAGGGGACCAGGACACCAAGTTCAGGATCTCCTTCTTCGCACCTTGGTGACTCGATGCCCTGGTGGTTTGATTCCGGGATCGCTTCTAGGACTGCGGCTGGGCTGGGGCTGCGTCCGGGGCCGGCGCCGCGGGAGCGGCACCTTCCGCGCCTTCGTGGACGCCGACTTGCTCCTCGGCGTGATGGGACCTGGTCCAGGCGCGCGCACTTAGATCCGGCCTGAGCATCATGTAGCAAAAGAACACCAGCACCATCGGGATGCCCGCGATAATCCACAATCCGCGGCGCTCGAATGACAGATGCATGAAGTACATCGCGACCAGGACCGCTTTCGCGAGCGCGAGCGCAACCAGCAATCCGACCTTGATCACGGTCGAAAAACCCATCGCGTAGACGAGCAACTCGACGCCGGTCAAAACCGCCAGATAGATGAAGATTGCTATGTAATTGGGCTCAGCGTGAACCTCGTGAGCCTGGTGTGCAGCCGCTTCAGTCGCCATCGTTGTATCGTTCGCCTCTCTGTGGATTTTCGCTCGACGCCGCTCGCGCTCCGCCTCGCGCCCCTTCGGGCTTTCTATCGAACTCAGTCGGTTTCCCGCCCAACCCCATCAAATCAGGTACACGAAAGTGAAAATCAGGATCCAGACGAGGTCGACGAAGTGCCAGTACAAGCCGGCGATTTCGACCAGCCTCGCATCTGCCACCGCGAACGGGCGCTGGAATGAGCGGACCAGCAGCGTGCCCAGGTAGATCACACCGCCGGTGACGTGCATCCCGTGGAACCCGGTCAGGATGAAGAAGGTCGCGCTGAACAGGCTCGTCTTGATCGAAAGATGCTCGCCCCAGATCAGGTGATGCCACTCGAACGCCTGGCAGCCCAGGAATGCGATACCTCCCAGCACGGTCAGCGCCAGGAAGCCCTGCATCTTGCGGATGTTGCCGTGATGGATGCCGGACAACGCCTCGACCATCGTCACGCTGGAGCAAATCAGGATGAAGGTCATGACCGCGGTCAGCGAGATGCCGAGCCAATCCGCGGGGTCGGGCCAGTTGACGTTCTGGTAGCGCAGGGCGCCGTAGGCGGCGATGCCCGCGCCGAACGTCATCGCGTCGCCGGCCAGGAAAATCCACATCCCCAGCTTGCCGGAGTTTCCCGGCGTCAATGAGGGTTCGGTCTGATCTACTATCGCACCGTGTCCGTGAACCTCTGCTGCCGCAGCCTCGCTCATCGTCTTCTCCCGTCGAAGTGACGTCCGGCTCCACGCCGGGCGTCGATTGTCCCTTATCTTCTGGTCGCAGCCGCGACCACGTTAGCTCGTTCCTTGCGCTGCGCCCGCTTCCAGATCGCGAACAGGATTCCCCCGATTGCGAGCACCGTCAGGTAGGGGCCGGCGAGCATGAACAGCACGCTGGTGTTGTACGCATGCCCGGCACTATCGCCCGGCGACAAACCGCACATCGCGCAGGCGTTTGCGATTTGCGGTGCAGCGGCGATCGCCGCCGCTATGCCGGTTGCAATTGAACCAATTCGTTTCATCGCATCAACTCCTCCGCCAGTCCTCACATCAAGTAGACCAGCACGAATAGCAACGGCCAGATCGCGCACACGAAATACCAGAAAGCCGCGATGCGCTCCACGCCGCCGGCGTTGTTAGCATTGTAGCGTCCGCGCATCGCGACCATCGTAACCGCAACCAGCCAAATAACCGCGGCAGTCACGTGCAGCCCGTGGCATCCGATCAGCAAATAGAACGTGCTGCCATAGCTGCCGCTCTTCAGTGTCAACCCATGCGCAACCAGGTGCACCCATTCCGAGCCCTGCACCGCCAGGAAGGTCGATCCGAGGACAGCAGTGACAACCAGCCATCGGCGAGTGAGCCGCTGGCGGTTCTGATGCACCGCGCGCACCGCCAGGTACATCGTGACCGAACTCGACATCAGTACGAACGTGTTGATCCAGGTCACGGTGAGCGGCAAGCGCGGCAGCGCGGGTGGCGGCCAGAACGGAGCCGACAGCCGGAAAATCAGGAACGAGCCGATGAGCCCGCTGAACAGCATCATCTCGGTCGCGATCAGCATCAGCACCGCGAGCATCCCGCTCGGGATGAACGCGCGCTCGCGCTGGTCGCCGCCGCCGGAATCGCGCCACGCGGGCTTGCGCGGAGGAATGAGCGGCCGAACTTTTGCAGTGGTGGCGCTCACGGCAGATGGATTCCTCCGTGCCTGGCCATGATGGTCAGGACCGAACCGACCACCAGGAACGCGATGATACCGACGATGACCTTGAGAGTCCTGCGGTTCTCATCGCGAACTTCGTGACGGCTGACCAAATCCATCGGCATGCTCAAACCTTATCAACCACCATCATCAGCAGGACGATAGGCAAATAGACCAGCGAAGCGAACAGCAGGCGGCGCGCGGGCTTCGGCTGTTCAGGCGCTCGCACCATCGCGATGCCATACGCGAGCATCCCGAGACCCAATGCAGCCGCGACGGCCATGTACGGCACTCCGGCAACGCCCATCAGGGTCGGCGCGACACCGACGGCTATCAGCGCGATACTGGCGACGATGACGACGATATCGGACGGATTGCCCCAGCGCGCGTCTTCGGGCAGCAGCTTGATGCCGGCGCGCCGGTAGTCGTCGCGATACAGGCGCGCAACCGCGAACGTATGCGGGAGCTGCCACAGGAACATGATCGCGAACATCACGAGCGGCTGCGCGGCGATAGTTCCGCGCACCGCGGCCCATCCAGCGACCGGAGGGAGAGCACCCGGAATTGCGCCAACGATATCGCACGCCCAGGTCACACGCTTCAGAGGCGTGTATGCGAGCAAGTAGATGACGGTGATTGCGGCGGTAACTCCCGTGCAAACCCGGTTGGTCGCGAGCGCCAGCCAGGCCAGGCCGGCGGCGGTCGCGATAGCGCCGAAAGCCAGCGCTTCGACCGGACGCAGGCGATGGTCAGGCAAGGGGCGATGCTGCGTGCGCAGCATCATCGCATCGGTGTCGCGCTCCATGTACTGGTTCAGCGCGAGAGTGCCCGCGGCGGCGAGCGCCGTGCCGACCAGCAAGTTGATCGCGACCAGGAGGTCGAGGCCGCCCGGAGATGCGAGATAGAAACCTGCCAGCGTGGTGACCAGCACCATCGCGACCACGCGAGGTTTGGTCAATTCGAAATAGGCCGATAGCCGGCCGCCGGCTGCGACCGGGTGCGAATCCACGGTGGCTGCCTTTGCGGTCATGCCGACACCCGATGTGCGACCACGCGAGGATTCGAAAGCTCGCTACGGCGCGGCAGACCGAAGAGATGATAAGCGCGGATAGTCACGGTCAGGCTGGTGGCAAGCACCGCGGCGCCGACGGCGACGTGAGCCGTGGTCGGCAGAACGGAGCGCCCGCTCCATATCGTGATCGCTCCCAGGGACACCTGAAGAGCCAGCAGCAGGATGAGCCCCAGAGCGGGACGGCGCAGCTGGGCTTCATCGCGATGGAATCGCAGCACGCGCAGGAACGTCCATATAATCATCGCGGAAACGGCAATCGCGCCCAGGCGATGCGCAAAGTTCACCGCGATGTATTCATTCCAGTACGGCGGCAGGAGCTGCCCGAATGCGAGCGGAAAATCCGGAATCGCGAGGCCCGCTCCCAGGTGCCGCATCAACGCACCGATGAGAATCTGCGTGTAGATGACGGCGGTGGTGATCCCGGCCAGGACCGGAAGCGCAGGATGAGCCTCAGGTTCCTCGCGATGCGCAGTCTGTTCCCATCGCGGGTTGGTGAAGATCGCAATCGAGACCATCACGCAGAAAAACGCCTGCGCGGTGGCTGCATGCGTAACCGCGATCGCCAGCGGCAACTCGAACAACACCGTGATGCCCCCGAGGATCGCTTGCACGATGATGAGGCCGAACGCCGCCAGGGCGGTGTTGCGGACCCATCGGCGCTTTTCGACCATCAGCGCCCATGACATGAGGATGAGCGTGAGGATGACGACGAAGCCCGCGACGACGCGATGGCCGAACTCAAACCGTATTCCGCCCTGCCAGGCCGGAATGAGCTTGCCGTACGCGAGCGGCCAATCGGGGACCGCCAACGCGGAGCCGGTCGAGGTGACGAGGCCGCCCACGAAGATGAGGCAGAAGGTCGCGCCCGCCGCCAGCATCGCAAAGCGATGCAGCGCGCGTGTGTCGCCCGTGTTGGTTCTCCGTGCCTCCATCTATTCCTTCGTCCAGAGCACCTAGTCAGCGGCGGCGGTTGCGTGCTCGGGAGTCGCCCACTGCGGGAGATAGTCTTCCGCGGACTCAGGTGAGCTGTATTCGTAGGGGCCGCGATATACGACCGGGACAGCGCCGGGCCAGTTGCCGTGCGGCGGAGGCGTCGGCGTGCTCCATTCGAGCGTGTTGGCGTGCCACGGATTGTCGGTTGCCCTCTCGCCCTTGCGCAGGCTCCAGATGATATTGGCGAGCAGGATGAACTGCGCGGCACCGAGCACGAACGCGCTGATCGTGATGAAGTGGTTGATCGGCTCGAGCGGCTTCAGGAAATCGTACTGGGTCGGGTTGTAGATACGGCGCATGTGACCGCCCATTCCCAGGATGTGCATCGGGAAGAAGGTGCAGTTGAACGCAACGAAGGTGATCCAGAAATGCAGCTTGCCGAGCTTCTCGCTCATCATCCGGCCGAACATCTTCGGGAACCAGTATTCGATACCGCCGAAGACCGCGAACAGGCTTCCGCCGAACAGCACGTAGTGGATGTGCGCGACGATGAAGTAGGTGTCGTGGATGTACATGTCGACGGGGGTGTTGGCCATGAAGATGCCCGACAGGCCGCCAATCACGAACATCGCGACGAACGACAACGCATTCAGCATCGGGGCGGTGTAGTGGATGTCGCCCTTGTAGAGAGTGCCGAGCCAGTTGAAGGTCTTAATCGCCGACGGCACGCCGATGATCATCGTGGTCATCATGAAGCCGGTGCCGAGCGCGGGGTCCATGCCCGACTGGAACATGTGATGGCCCCAGACGATCCAAGACAGGAACGCAATCGCCGCCATCGCATAGGCCATCGCGCGGTAGCCGAAGATCGGTTTGCGCGAGAAGGTCGCGATGAGCTCGGAGGCGATGCCCATGCCGGGGAGAATCATGATGTAAACTTCGGGATGCCCGAAAAACCAGAACAGGTGCTGCCAGAGCAGCGGCTCGCCGCCGCCCGCGGGCAGGAAGAAATGCGTGCCGCCCATTCGATCGAACAGCAGCAGCGCGAGCGCGGTGGTGAGCACCGGCAGCGCCAACAGCAGCAGGATCGCGGTGATGAAGAGTGACCAGATGACCAGCGGCATGCGGAAGAAGTACATGCCCTTGGTGCGCATATTGATGATGGTGGTGATGTAGTTGATCGATCCCATCAACGAGCCGACGCCCAGCACGATGAGGCTGATACACCAGAGGTTCTGGCCCCAATCGACGCCGGTGTATATGGGCACGGCGCTGAGCGGAGCGTAGGACGTCCATCCGGCCGCGGCGGGACCGCCAGGCACCCAAAAAGCCGCCATCATGATCACGCCGGCCGCCGCGCTGACCCAAAAGGACAGCATGTTGAGCTTCGGGAACGCCATATCGCGCGCCCCGATCATCAGCGGAATCAGGAAGTTGCCGAAGCATCCGACCAGGATCGGCATCACGACGAAGAAGATCATGATCGTCGCGTGCATCGTCAGTTCGGCGTTATAGGTGTTGGCGGTAATGGCGCTGTCTTGCTGGAGTGACTGCGGGAAAATTTTCAGAAATGCCCACTGCGTATCCGGCCACGCCAGGTCGAGCCGCACCAGCATCGCCATCAGGCCGCCGATCGACATCATGAAAAGCGCCACGAACAGGAACTGGCGCCCGATCATCTTGTGGTCTTCGGAAAAGAAGTAATAGCGCCAGAACCCGGGCCGATGGTGTTCGTGTGCGCCGTGAACCGCAACCGCTGCCGTGCTGCTCATCTGAGACTATCTCCCCGCGCCGAAAAGTCCGGCGTCATCCTCATTGTTGGTTGTTGGCGTACTGGTCCTTGAGCCACTTCTGGAAGTCCTCTTCGGACTCGACAGTAAGGGTGCCCTGCATTCCCGAATGGCCGAAGCCGCACAGCTCGGCGCACGGGATCGGATAAGTGCCGGGTTCGGTCGCCTGGAACCAGACATGAATGGTGCGGCCGGGAACTGCATCCTGTTTAAGACGCATGTTCGGCACGAAGAAGCTGTGGATGACGTCCTTGGAGGTCAGATCGAACCGCACGACCTTGTTAACTGGCACGTGCATTTCGTTCTCGACGGTCATCTCCTTGGCGCCGAAATTACCATCAGGGCCGGGATAAGTGATTTCCCAGTTGAATTGCTTCGCGGTCACCTTGTAGAAGACCTGGCCCGGAGGACCGTTTTCCTTCACGTAGGCCCACGTCGACTTACTCAGCAACGCGAGACCGATCAGGATAACGGTGGTCGCAACCGTCCAGGTTACCTCGAGGCGGGAATTACCTTCGATGTACTCCGCCTTGCGACCCTCTCGATGGCGATACTTGAAGAGGAAGACCACCATCGCGACAGTGACTGCCACCCACGTGAAGATGACGATCCAGAAGATGAGTTCGAAGAGCCAGTCGATTTGCGGTCCAAATGTGGAAATATCGTGCGGGAACCACAAGTGTTCGAGCATCTGAGACCCTAACCCCCTGCGCGCCAGCTGCGCGCTCTACCCTGCCCCGAAACCGCTCCGGTTACGGCGAGTACGTACCTGCGGTTCACGACGCATGAATCCAGCCGATTATGTGCATCAGGCGGATGATTAGTGAAATGAAAAACCTTTCGTACGTAATTCATCCAAAACTAAAGCAAGATAGCAACGGCCTCGCGAGTTTTCCAGCGTTTACGGGCACTTGTGGTAACAGGGGGCATCGTGCCCTGTGGGCGGGGAGCTTTAGAGTACGGCCGCCAGCGAACGGGCCTCATCCGGCGCGCGGCGCGCCGCCTTCTCCCTTCGGGAGAAGGACTTAAACCGCAATTGGCTAACCGAAGGCGATTCGGTTAAAAGTTTCGTTCGCCGGGGGTTGGGCACCATATGGCTGAGAATTACTCGACGATCGCACAAGCCTTTGAGACCTTGGCGCAGAAGTACGGCACGCGCACCTTTCTCAAGGATAAATACGACAAGGTCTGGCACGACCATTCGTGGAACGAAATCGCCGATTCTGCCGCGCGGCTCCGCGCCGGGCTGATCAAGCTCGGGGTCAAACCGGGCGACCGCGTCGCGATACTGTCCGATAACTGCCCGCAATGGGTGGTGGTTGACCAGGCTGTGCTCGGACTTGGCGCGGTGGTGGTGCCGCTTTACACGACGAGCGGCGTGGACGAGACACGCCACGTCATCTCGGATTCCGGCGCAAAGATCGTGGCCGCCAATGGCGCCGACCACGTCGCGAAACTCCGCACGCTCGCATCCTCTCTGCCGGAGATGAAGACGATAATCGCGATGCATCGCGGTGCGACGCCGGAACCAGCACAGAACGGCGGCCCGGCGGTGATCACGATGGAATCCGCAAGCGACTCGACGCCCGCGGGGATCATCGAGGGCTCGCGCGACGACGTCGCGACCTTCATCTACACCTCGGGCACCACGGGCGCCTCGAAGGGCGTGATGCTTACGCATGGCAACCTGCTCTCGAACTGCGCGGACTCGAAGAAGGCGCTCACACTCAACGAATCCGACATGACCCTGTCGTTCCTGCCGGTGGCGCATTCGTTCGAGCGCACCGCGGGTTACTACACCGTAATGATAGCGGGCGGCAGGATTGCATACGCGGAGGGGCTCGCATCGATCGCGTCGAACCTGCTCGAAATTCAACCGACGATCGTCCTGACCGTGCCGCGGTTGCTCGAGGTTATTTACAGCCGCGTGATGAAGACGGTCGAATCGGGACCGCCCCTGCGCCGGAGGTTGTTCCGCGCCGCGATGGCGACGGGAGCGCGCGCGACTGAGTACCGGCATCGACGGCAGGCGCTGCCGCCGCATCTCGCGATCGCGATGGCGATCTTCCGGCCGCTGGTGTTTCACAAGATTCGCGGTCTGTTCGGATCGAACCTGCGCAGCCTGATTTCAGGCGGAGCACCGCTGCCGAAAGACATCTTCCGCTTTCTTGCGGCGGCCGAAGTTCCAATCGTCGAGGGTTACGGCCTGACGGAAGCATCGCCGGTGGTGGCGGTGAACCCGGTCGATGGCCGCATCAAGATTGGCACGGTCGGACTGCCGCTCGAACACGTCGAGGCAAGGACCGCACCGGACGGCGAGCTACTGCTGCGCGGGCCGAACATCATGAAGGGATACTTCAATCGCGACCAGGAAACGCGCGAAGCGATCGACGCGGAGGGCTGGCTGCATACGGGCGACGTCGCATCGATCGATTCCGAAGGCTACATCGCGATCACCGACCGCAAGAAAGAAATCATCGTGCTGTCGGGCGGCAAGAACATCTCGCCGGCGAACCTGGAGATGAAGCTGGCGGCGGATCCGCATATCGCGCAAGCGTGCGTGATCGGTGACCGCCGCAAGCATCTGGCGGCGCTGCTGGTACCGAATCTCGAGAACCTGGCTGACTATCTTGCGCAGAACGGGCTCAAGGGAAAGTCGGCGGATGAAATCGCAGCTTCACCCAAAATTCGGCAGCTGTTTCAGTCGAAGCTGCGGGAGTTCAACAAACCATTGTCCGACGTTGAAGCGATCAGCGCATTCACGCTGATCGCCAATCCCTTTTCTCAGGAGAACGGCGAATTGACGCCCACGCTCAAGTTGCGGCGCAAGGTGGTGCAGGAACACTATCGCGACGCGATCGAAGCGATGTACCGATAGCGCGGAGGGTGGCGATGAGGGAAGCGCGGCTGGCCTGG
>DATJWT010000430.1:0-12689 GCA_035500975.1 Binataceae bacterium (SeqCode) | reverse complement strand
TGGATTTACAACAATCCGACCTGGCTGTGGGGAAGCGTCCTGATCGGATTGGCGGCGGGCGGTGCCGGCTTAGGTCTGCTGATCATCCATCAGCTTGTCCACATCGATGTCCGCCGCGCGCACAATGAACTGGCCGGGTTCCTGGTCGCCGTAATCAGCGTGACGTATGCGGTTCTGCTCGCGTTTATCGCGGTCGCGACCTGGGAGTCTTTCAGCCACGCCCAGGATATCGTCGATGGAGAAGCCGATTTCGTCGGCAGCATTTATCGCGACACGCAGGGACTGCCGCCCGCGATGGGCCAGGGTATCCGCGACGATCTCCAGGACTATGTCGACACGGTCGTCCACAAGGAATGGCCGGTGCAGCAGCAAGGAAAGACCCCAGACCAGGGATGGGAGCCGTTGCGCAAACTTCACGCCTCGATCGTCACAATCCAGCCGACGACGATGGGCGAAGAAGTCATCCAGGCCGAGTTGCTGAAGGTCTTGAACGAACTTTACAGCGCGCGGGCCAGCCGCCTCTCGGCGGTCGAAGGGCACATCCCGGACGTGGTCTGGTGGATCATCTTATGGGGCGGTGCGATCACGGTCGGCTTTACGTACCTGTTCGGCTTTCACGATTTTCGCATGCACGTGGTAATGACGATGGCAGTGGCGGCATCGCTTGCGCTAGTGGTGGTTTTGATCATGGCGCTGGATTGGCCGTTTCGCGGCGAGGTCAGCATCTCACCCGACGCTTACATCAAGACCCAGAGGTCGTGGCACGACCTGCCATTCAACAATCAGCCGAGCCAGCCCGCATCGCAGCCACGGAGCAAGTAGAATGGAACCGGTAAGAAAACTCGATCGTTCGGTAAAAGGCCGCGCGGCGCTCATTACCGGCGCCGCCAGCGGGATGGGCCGCGCCACCGCACACCTGTTCGCGCAGGAAGGCGCGATGGTTGCGGTCACGGACGTGAACGAAGGCGGAGTGTCCGCGGTGGTCGAGGAGATCAGGGCCGCAGGCGGCAAGGCGGAAGGATGGCGCCTTGACGTGTTCGATCGCGCGCAGATCAAGCGCGTGGTCGGGGAAGTCGCGGATCGGTTTGGCCGGCTCGATATCCTGATCAACAACGCGGGCTTCGGAGCTTTTCGCCGTATCGACGAGGACGGCTACGATGAAGTGTGGACTCGCGCGCTCGATGGGCTGCTGACAGCGCAGCAACTGCTGGTTCGCGCCGCGCTGCCGCATCTGCGGAAGTCCGACGCCGCGCGCATCGTCAATATCGCATCGACCGAGGGACTCGGCGCCACACCGGGCGACAGCCCCTACGTCGTCGCGAAGACCGGGGTGATCGGCCTCACGCATGCGCTCGCGGTCGACCTGGGACCCGAAGGCATCACGGTGAATTGCATCTGCCCTGGTCCGATTCGCACTCCTCTCACCGGCGACATTCCCGATGAGCACAAGACGATCTTTGGAAAGCGCCGCACGGCGCTGAAGCGCTACGGCTATCCCGAGGAAGTGGCGCACATCACGTTCAGCCTGTGCCTGCCTGCGGCATCGTACATCACCGGCGCGGTAGTTCCGGTAGATGGCGGCTTGACGATTCGCAACGCCTGATCGCTGGCAATGGAGAACACTATGGGCATCGCGGAGAACAAGGAACTGGTTCGGGGTTTCTTCGACGATATCGCGAAGGGCAATATCCAGGGTGCGCTCAACCGAATGGCGGAAGACCTGCGCTTCACGCTGATCGGCACGACCAAACTTTCCGGGGTTTGCAACAGCCGCAAGGAATTCGTCGACCGGATCATGGCGCCGCTGGGAGCGCAACTCGAAGGCGCCCTTACCATCACGATCGACAACCTTATCGCGGATGGCGATTTCGTCGTCGTGCAGTCCCACGGACGATCGGCCACGCGCAGGGGCATCGCCTATAACAATACGTACTGCCAGGTGTTTCGAATCAACGACGGAAAAATCCGCGAGGCCACCGAGTACCTCGATACCGAACTGGTCACGAAGGCATTCGGGTAGGCTTCAGGCGGCAGACGGCGCCCGCATCACCGGTCCAGGTTTGCAAGGCTGGCGTGGCTGCTCCCGATCCAGATGCCGCTCGCTCCCCTGCACCAGTCTCCCATGCGTTCAACAACCACAGGACGCAGAGCAACGGCATCGCGTACTTGTCCCACGCCAGGTGCGCTTTCATCATCACGATGGCGTTCGCCAGCAGCATCCATCCGGCGAAGGTGTTGCGCGGCACTACAAAGCGAACGAGCGCCCACAGCGCGAAAAGATAAAGCAGCAGCATCCGCGCCGCCTCGCTGACCGTGGACCTGAGCGCCAGGTCGAGATAGCCCATGGTACCCAGGTCGGCGTTGCGGACCGGTGGAAACGCTGCAAACGCGATCGCGAGAAATGCGGCCAAGCCAACCTTCGTCTGCCATCGACTCGAAACACCATGCCGCGTTTGCGCCGGGTCCAGGATCATCTCTGGAAGGCAGTAGTAGAGTCCGATGCAGCTCAAGAAATACAGCGAGTGGTCGACGCATACGTAGGTCAACACGGTGGTGGGAGGCCACTGTGCGCCTATCGCCGCCGGCGGTGCAAAGCCATGGAAGATTGCAAACCAGGCCATCAGCGATGCCGCGGCAACGGCAGGATTCATCCACAAGAACCGCGAGATCCCGGGAGCGGCCGCGCTTCGCTCCACTCGAACCAACTCATAGATTGCAGCGGCAATGGGGAAGGCAACCATGTACTGGCGGGTAGCGATGGCCAGGATCCAGAACAACGAAGCCGTGAATGATCGGCCACGAAGTTGCAGCGCGACTCCCGCAACCACGAACAATGCTGCAATTGTGTCGGTATAAAGGTGAGTCGACACGCCAAGGAAATAGGGAAAAAGAATCAAGCCAAACGCGGAGGCGATTGAATTTCGATTCGGTGCTCCGTGCGCGCACGCAATGAGGACAAGGATCGCCGCCGAGAGCACAAGGTTGAAGTACCGCGAAAGAATCAAGCCATGCCCGGTCAGGCGTTCGACTTGCCCAAAAATCACAAATGCCAGCGGAGTATTGAGTTCCTCGTAGCCGCGCAGGGTCTGCAGGCCTGGCAGGAGCGAGTGGCTGAAGAGCAACGTCGTCGGCCAGAAGTGGGTTTCATCGCGATCGATCGGAAAGCGCAGCCAATCCAGCTTCCACAGCAATATCGAGTAGACTCCCAGCATGAGAGCTACCAGCATCAGACCTTTCCATCGATCCTTGAAAACCATGCTCTACGCCGAGATCGATTCGCGATGGGAGATCATCTACACGGATCCGGGGTGCGGCCCAACGACGACAGGACCCCATCGGCGACATGGCGTGAGGATGCATCACTCTGCGACAATATTGGGGACGAGGGCATCGTTATGAAAGTGATCTTCGAAAAGCGCGGGCCTGTGGCCTACGTGACGATCAATCGCCCCGAGCGGCTCAACGCCTGCGACTTCGAAACCTACGCCCGCCTGACCGACATCTGGACGGAGTTTCGTGACGACGCCGCGCTGCGGGTCGCGATCTTCACGGGTGCCGGCGATCGCGCATTCTGTGCAGGCAGCGATATCAAGTCCAACTACGTTGAGAAGATCGGCAGAGAGGGCGCGCGCACGCCCTACCCGGTGATGCTCGAATTGACCAAACCGATCGTCGCCGCGATCAACGGACATGCCAACGGCGGCGGCCTCGAGCAGGCGCTCGCATGCGATATTCGGGTCGCGGCTGAGCACGCGCAGTTTGGCCTTGGTGAAGTGCGGCTCGGATGGCTTCCGGGGGGAGGCGGAACACAGCGGCTGCCGCGGCTGATTCCGCTGGGACGCGCACTCGAGATGCTCTATACCGGCAGAAGAATCGACGCGCATGAGGCACTGAGGCTCGGTCTGGTCGATCACGTGGTGCCGATGGCGGGTCTCATGGGCAAATGCGAGGAGATCGCCTCCGAGATCTGCAAGAGCGCGCCGCTGGCCGTACAGAAGATCAAGGAAGTCGCATTGCGCGGCCTCGATCTGCCCCTGGCCGAGGGGTTGCGCCTGGAACGCGATGGTTACGAGTGGCTGACCAGGACCCAGGACGCGGATGAAGGCGCCAAGGCATTCGCCGAGAAACGCCCCCCCAACTGGCGCGGCAAATAGCGTATGCTCGAAGGTAATGCTTGCTTGCAGCATCGTTTCCACGAGGCTGAATGAAAGCACCAATCATGCTGACGGAAAGGCGGTACTAAAATTTGCGCATCGCCCAGTTCGCACCGCTCTATGAGCGGATTCCACCCAACTTTTACGGCGGCACCGAGAGGGTCGTCTCTTACCTCACCGAGGAATTGGTGCGCCGCGGTCATGAAGTGACGCTGTTCGCGTCAGGCGACTCGCTGACCTCCGCCAAACTGGAGTCCGGATATCCGCGATCGCTGCGCCTGGCCGGCCTGTCGTCAGCCGCGGTCGGACCGGGCCTGCACTTGCCGATGTTCGCCGATGTATACGGCAGGGCGAAAGACTTCGACATCATCCACTCGCACGTGGACTATTGGTGTTTCCCGTTTGCGAAACTCTCTGCGACGCCCACGATCGTCACGATGCACGGCAGGCTCGACATTGAACAGTTGAAGCCGATCTACGAACGCTTCAAGGACATTCCACTGGTTTCGATTAGCGACTCGCAGCGCCGTCCGCTGCCGTTCATGAACTGGGTTGGCACGGCGTACCACGGACTGCCGTCGGATTTTCTGGAGTTCAATCCCGGGCCGGGCAAATACCTGGCGTTCCTGGGTCGTATATGTCCCGAAAAACGCGTCGATACCGCCATCGATGTCGCCTTGAAGGCGGGAGTGCCGCTGAAGATCGCGGCAAAAGTCGATCCCGTCGACGTCGAATATTTCGAAGCGGAGATCAAGCCACGCCTGTGCCCGCCCGACATCGAGCACATCGGTGAGATCAGTGAGCAGGAGAAGAGCGAGTTTCTCGGAAATTCGATAGCGCAATTGTTCGCGATCGATTGGCCGGAGCCCTTTGGACTCGCGATGATCGAATCGTTTGCCTGCGGGGCGCCCGTCATCTCTCGTCCTTGCGGCTCGGTTCCCGAGATCGTAACGCATGGCAAGACCGGATTTATCGGCTCGACGGTGGACGACCTGGTGGAGGCGGTAAAGCGAATCGACGAGATCTCTCGCGCCGTTTGCAGGGCGGAGTTTGAATCACGCTTTACCGTCGCGCGCATGGCCCAGCGCTACGAAGAGCTCTATGCGGCGGTGATCGCGGCGCGAAAACCGCTCGCATGACCCGCACGCTGTACAGCGGAGGCAAGTTGCGCGGGATCGCTCAGCCCGAATATGCTTGGGAAGCTTTCGGGGACACTACCGATGTTTGAGGACCAGACCGTTGACGTCAACTGCCCCAAGTGCGGCCATCTGAACACGATCCTGGTGCGCGAGTTCGAGGCGCAAGCCGAGACGCATTTCGTATGCGAAGGCTGCAAGACGGGAGTGAAGGTCGAGGGAAGTGAATTCCACGACCGGCTCGCCCAGCTGACCAGGGAAGTTGAAGAACTGGAGCGCGAGGCTGCGCGCGGCGGCCGCGCCAGAGTGCGCCGCCCCCGCAAAGGCGATTTCCAAATCTGACGCCCGATGCAGGTTTAGCGAGAGCTCACGCGCCGCGAGCTTCCCTCACAATCACTCACGACTCATGGCTGTAGAAGCGATCATCTGGGACTTCGGCGGCGTCTTCACCACCTCGCCGTTCGAAGCTTTCAATCGTTACGAGACCCGGCGCGGCCTGCCGAGGGACTTCATCAGGAAGGTCAACTCGACCAATCACGAATCCAACGCATGGGCGCAGTTCGAATGCTCGGCGATCGACGCGCGGGAATTCGACCGGAGGTTCCTGGAGGAATCAACCGCGCTTGGGCATGCCGTGCGCGGCGCGGACATCCTGCCGCTTCTCTCCGGCGATTTTCGGCCGCGGATGCTGGAAGCGCTCAAGCTCTGCAAACGGCACTTCAAGATCGGCTGCATCACCAACAACGTGGTTCACGGACGGGGACCGGGAATGTCCGCGAACGCCGAGGGCGCTTCACGAGCCTGGGAAATCATGCAGCTGTTTGATGCGATCGTGGAGAGTTCCAAGGCGGGCATTCGCAAGCCGAATCCGAAGATCTACCTGATGATGTGCGAACTCCTTGGCGTAACGCCCGCTGGCTGCGTCTATCTCGATGACCTCGGCATCAACTGCAAACCGGCGGCGCAGCTCGGCATGACGGCAATCAAGGTAGTCAGCGAAGATCAAACGCTGAGCGATCTCGCATCCGCCACCGGCCTCACTTTCGTCTAGACCTCACGGTGGGACTGTCGGACTGCATCTTCGGACACTTTCTCGACTGGGCCATGAGCTCCAGGCCGATCGCGTCACAGAGGCCGGCCGCGCTCAAAGATGCACGCGGCGAAGTGCTGGAGATCGGCTTTGGAACGGGGCTCAATCTTCCTTACTATCCTCACGGGATCAGCGCGCTGACGGCAGTCGATCCGGAACGGCTTCTGCCCAGGCGCGTGGCGGATCGAATCGCGGCGGCGTCGTTCCCAATCAGACAGGTCGCGCTCAGCGCGGAGCGCCTGCCACTCGATGACGACAGTTTCGATTGCGCGATCAGCACCTTCACGCTGTGCACGATCCCTGATGCGACCGCGGCAATTCGCGAAGTGCGCCGTGTATTGAAGCCGGGCGGGACGTTCCTGTTCCTCGAGCACGGACTCAACGATGATCCATCGGTCGCGAAATGGCAGCGGCGGCTCAACCCGATCCAACGAGTCATCGGGCACGGATGCAATCTCGATCGCCGGATCGATTCGCTGATCGCCGATGCCGGTCTGACGATTGTTCACCTCGATCGCTTTCTGATTCCTGAGATGCCGCGGACACACGGGACGATGTACCGCGGGTCCGCGATCACCGAAAAATAGCCCCATTTATCGCAGATTTCCCGCAAACCTTCGGTCGGAAGTCCCGCTTTTCGCCCACCATGGGGAGTGAGGGCTCTGAAGGGCGAATCGGGGCGCAATTCTACAGTCGATTGCGACTTTAACAACTTTTTCACAACTTCCGGCCCCCCTTGCTCAGCCCGTTGAGTACTTAAGGTGCAGCGAAGCTCGACCGATTGCGCCGATGCGCAGCAGTGCAGCGGAAAAGTGAGGCACGAATGGAAACCGGACTCGTCCGAAAACTGATCTTTGCGGCCGCGCTGGCATGTACGATTTTGTTGCACATCCCGGCCGCGCAGGCCACGCCACCACTGGTATTGGGCTATTTCACGAACTGGGGCATCTACTGGGCCAACTATACGCCCGACAAGATTCCGGCCGGGGTCGACGAAGTCCTGTACGCATTTGAGATGGTGGGCGACTGCGACCCGTTGAAGCCGCAGAAGGAAAACAACTACAGCCAGGCGAGTTCGTGCCAGGCGCGCAAGAACGATAAGGGCATCACCATCTTTTCCGGGACCCAGGATTATCAACTGCACACGACGGACGCGTGGAGTGATTTCTGTTCGTACAAACCGCGCGGCGATCAGCTCGGCGGCAAGTGCACGATTGCCAAGACGTTGAATACCAACAAGCCGGTGGTCCTGTCGATCGGCGGATGGACGCTGAGCGCGGCGATTCGCGGCGCGATTCAACCCGCCAACGCGACTGGGTTCATCAACTCGATTATCCAGTTTCTCAAGAACGCACAGAAGGATGCATCGGACAACGGTATCAGCAACAAACCCTTTGCGGGGGTCGACATCGACTGGGAACCTAACAGCAACCTGTGGACTTTGCCGAGCCCACCGGCTCCGTCCGATCCCAAACTGGACCCGGGATTCGTCCAGGTAACGGTTGCCGACCTGACGAACTACAAGAACTTTCTCACCCAACTCAAAACCGCGCTCACCGCGAACGGCTATTCGACTTTGACCATAGCGATGACCGCGAACCCAGACGCAATCGCCGATGTGGAAAGCAAGTCGCCCGGGTTCTGGAAGTCATTGGCAACGGCGGGCGTGCAACTCAACCTGATGACTTACGACTACAACGGCCAGGGCTTTGCAGCGGCTGGCTGCGCGATGACCGAGTTCAACAGCCCGCTCTACAGCGATACTGCCAATCCGTGCCCGGTCAAGAATTTTGACCTGAACGACTCCGTGCTTGCTCTCAAGGCAGCCAACGTCCCCCCTGCGAACATCGGTGTCGG
Source organism: Binataceae bacterium (SeqCode) (assembly GCA_035500975.1). GTDB lineage: Bacteria > Desulfobacterota > Binatia > Binatales > Binataceae > JAFAHS01. The sequence continues at coordinate 4,452 of DATJWT010000430.1, read as the reverse complement.
AATTCCTGCTTACGGGAGAGCCTGGGCAATCGGCAACAAGGTGCCGGCTGACAATCCCTATGTCGCCTACGTCCCGAAGAATTATGGGGCCGTTATGAACGTGGCGGTACCTGCCTTTGGCGATATCTGGACCTATCGGGAAATCATGAGCGGACGTTCTTACGGGACTGGTAAAGGCGATGAAAACACCACGTGGGTGCCGGTCACGCAGTACGTCACACCGAGCGGCAAACAGCCGGTGCAATCGGTAGGGCAGGCCTACGTGAACTATTCGACGCCGGCGTTCATCAGCTACTCGGGGTTCGCCGATGCTCAGAACGTCATGACTTACGCGGTGAGCAACGGCTTGGCGGGCGTGATGGTGTGGGAGCTGGACGGAGACGTGACGGCCGGCGACCTCGACTACAACGGAGCTCTGCTGAACGTGAGCACAACCTCGGTAGTTTCCGGGCTTGCTTCCAAGAAGCAATAGCTTTGTGAAGGGCGGCCTAAAATGAGAACAGACAAAGGTAAAGACAAGAACACGACTGGCCGTGCATTTCGCGGACTCATGGCAGGAATAGCTGCCGGACTTCTCTGCGCTACGATCAACGCGTGCGGCGGCAGCAGCGGCGGAAGCAGTGGCTCTTCGAGCAACAGCGCAAGCGCCGCGCCCTGGACCTGGGTTGGCGGGATGACCCAGATTCAGCAGCAAGTCATAGCCGGTCCTCCAGGAGTCAGTTCGATTCCGTTTCCCACCGCACCATCGCAGGGTGCTCTCGGGGTTTTGGCCGTCAACCAGACTCCTCCGACCAACGGAACACCCTCCCCCGAGGCCAGAGCAGCAGCGGCTGGATGGACCGACTCGCAAGGCAACTCATGGATCTTCGGTGGGATCGGATTCGACTCGGCCGGAGACGCCGGTCAATTGAATGATTTATGGGAGTACACGGCGGCCTCCGGGCAATGGTCATCGCCCTCCGGGACCAGCGTCGCTGACAGCGCGGGGGTCTACGGAGCCAAAGGCGCCGCGAGCGCGAGTAACGTCCCCGGATCGCGCGAAGCATCGGTTTCGTATGTCGACCCTTCGGGAAATCTATGGCTTTTTGGCGGCGCCGGGTTCGACTCCGCTGGTAACCCCGGCTTGCTCAACGACCTCTGGAAATACAACACGAGCGCGGGAACCTGGACGTGGGTCGCAGGCTCGAACACAGTCGATGCCGCGGGAGTTTATGGAACCAAAGGCACGGCGGCCGCGAGCAACACGCCGGGCTCACGAGTCGGCGCAGTTGGCTGGGTCGACCCAAGTGGCAATTTCTGGTTGTTCGGCGGCCTTGGCTTTGACTCCGCCGGCAACGCCAGCAATATCAACGATCTATGGATATATAGCGCAACGTCCGGACAATGGACCTGGATGGGCGGTTCCGACACGGTAGACGCCTCGGGCGTGTACGGCACGCAAAAGCAGGCGGCCGCAAGCAACATTCCGGGAGCGAGGACTGCGGCGACCGTGGTGGTAGCAAATGGCGCTGCCTGGCTGATCTCGGGTATCGGGCAGGACTCCGCTGGAAACTTCGGTTTCCTGAACGATACGTGGAGCTACAACCTGGGCACGGGCGAGTGGACGTGGGTGGCAGGCTCCAACGTCGCATCAGCCGCGGGAGTTTACGGCAAGTTGGGAGTGATCTCGTCGAAGAATATGCCGGGAGCGCGTGCGGCAGCTGTCGCATGGAACAACGCATCCGGCAGCGTATTTCTCTTCGGCGGCGATGGGCTCGATTCCTCCGGCACTTTCGGATCCCTCGATGATCTATGGAGACTCAATACCCACAGCGGAAAGTGGGTCTGGGTTGGAGGTCCGAACACCGCGAATGCGTCGGGAGTATATGGAACGCAGGGGAAACCTGCGAGGAGCAACCTTCCCGGAGCGCGCGCCGGCGCGACCAGCCTGACCAACGCGCACGGTGATCATTGGATCCTGGGTGGAGCAGGCTTCGACAGCTCCGGGAATGTCGGATTGCTCGCGGATTTCTGGAACAACTGAAGAGGCAAGACCTGCTGATCAGCTTCGACGCGCGGCCAACGGCCTGGGCCCGAGATATTCTCCGGGCCCGGGCTTTGCCGCGTGAAGCTTGATCACTGCGTTCGCAAGATCTTTCAGATCCTGCCGGGCACCGTCCTCAAGCGCGCCCGCTACGAAATCCGCCGAAACCAAATAAGCGCTGGTCGGCACCACCAGCGCGCCAAACCACGCGAGGATATCGCGCAGGTGCCAATCGGGACCGAGAAAATGATGGTGAGTCGCGCCCATGGCGAGGATTCCCACCGGCTTCGACGCCAGCGACTCGACCGGCAGATGGTCGAGCAGATTTTTGAGCGCGCCGGTAATCGATCCTCTGTAGACGGGGGTCGCGATGATGACTCCGTCGGCGCGCTGCACACTCGCGATGGCGGCAGCAGTGTCGTCGCCATATTGTTCGGGGGGACGACCATCCGCGAACGCGATCCGCTTGTCCGCGAGATTGATCAATTCGATCTCAAGGCCGGCGTGCGACACGCGCGCATCCTCGAGCATCACACGCGTCGCGTTGAGCAGCCGCCCCGGAGGAGTGACACTTCCAACAATCGCCAGAAGTCTCATTCGAAGCTTTGCCCTACCCTGCCCTGGTTGCGCCCTGCGCTTCGCGCCGGGCGGCCTCGGCTCGCACTAGCGGGATTAGTTCGCGGCCGTAGTCGATCGCATCTTCAAGCGGGTCGAATCCGCGAATCAGAAAGGTCGTCACGCCGAGATCGTAGTAGGCCATCAGCGACTCGGCGACTTGCTCGGGGGTACCAACGAGTGCGGTCGTGTTGCCGCGCGCCCCGGTCGCAGCGGCGACTTCCGTCCATAGCCGCTTGTCCAGCACCTTGCCCTTCGCCGCCGCCGCCAGCAGTCGCTGCGAACCGACCGCACCAGGCTCCTTGCGCGCGCCGGCGGAAGAGGTACCGCCGCGTAGCCGATTGATGGTGTCCATGATCCGTCGCGCACGATGCCACGCGGCGTCTTCAGTCGGCGCGAGAACCGGACGGGTCGAGAGACTGAATCGCACCGTGCGACCGTGACGGGCAGCGGATGCTTTGACTCTTGCGATGATCCGCGCAGCCTCCTCGAGCGGCTCACCCCACAGCGCGTACACATCGGCGTGCTTGCCCGCGATCGCGATCGCGGCTTCGGATGCGCCACCGAAATAAATCGGGGGGTACGGTTTCTGCAGAGGCTTGACTTCGGGCGACGCGCGCTTGAACCGATAGTACTTGCCTTCGTGATCGACCGGTTTATCCGCCGTCCAGATGCGGCGCAGAATTTCCACGTATTCGTCGGTGCGGGCGTATCGCTCGTCGTGCGGCAACGAATCGCCGTCCCTGGCCTGATCGCTGTCATCACCACCCGAGATAACGTGCACTGCGAGGCGTCCGTCGCTGAATTGATCGAGCGTAGCCAGCTTGCGCGCTGCGAGGGTCGGCGCCACGAAGCCCGGACGATGTGCCAACATGAACTGCAGCCGCTGCGTCACGAACGCAGCGTATGAAGTGACGATGAAGCCATCGGCGCCGTTGGAGAAGTACCCAATCAGGATTCGGTCGAAGCCCGCCTGCTCGTGGGCCTGCGTGAAGCGCCGCACGTAGTCGACATCGATGGCCGGACCGCGCGGTGGATGAATTTCCGACGCAGCTTGCGTCCCGATCATCCCGATGAACTCAACGCTCATTTTTGCGTCTCGATCGCCTGACCGTTTCCGTAACATACAACGTTTCTTGAACAAGGGCGCAACGCGAGTGTTCGGGTAAATACGCCCTGAAACTTGTGTAGCTTTTACAAAGGCGGAGCGAACGGATGATCGATCGCAGTCGCTGAAGGCGCGCAGAACTTGTTTTGACCGACGTAGGCGCAAACTGTCGTGACGTCGCTAGCGGCACGTCAATTGCGATGTACCGTCAAGGCTCGATGACGCCGCGGTGGCGGGCTTTGAACTCGACTTGAACGAAATCACTTTCCAGGATTTCCGAGGAAACGGGCAGTGCCGCTAGGCTTCGACGATCCCCGAGCTGTAGGCAGCAGCGATGCTTCGCCTGGGGCGCGATGGCAGGAAGCACAAGGGGGATCCTTCGCCACACCGGTGGGTGATTCGAATTGGTGGCACGCACTGCCCACGGGAGCGATCGTCGCCCTGGGCGGATTTGTAGCGCTCGCCGCGATGGTCGTTCTGAGCAGCGGCTCGCTTCATCTTCAGCTTGCGGCCGTCGCCCTGATCACGGGTGCCGCGCTGGCCTGGATGGTCTGGCAGACGGTGATCGATCCGCGATGGCTGGCGCTGGCGTTGGTCCTGGCGGAAACGCTGCCGTACACCAACCTTATTCCCATCGATCCGCACAGCCGCTGGTTCCTGCGTTACCCCTTGCTGTTTGCTTTCTGTCTTCCAGCGCTGCCACGCG
>DATJWT010000429.1:0-4659 GCA_035500975.1 Binataceae bacterium (SeqCode) | reverse complement strand
GCCGGAGGAGTGCGAAAGCAGTTGGCGGAAGGTGATGGCGGTTTTTCCATGCACGCCGAAGTTGTGGAAAAAGCGCGTGACCCGATCGTTCAGCCGCAGCTTTCCGTCGCGGGTCAAAATCATCGCCGCCACGGTGGTCGCGAGCGCCTTGGTCAGGGAGGAAAGGTCGAACACCGTATCGATCTTCATCGGGGTGCGTGTTGGGACCAGCGAGCGATGGCCGAAGGCGCCTTCGAAAACGATATCGCCACCGACCCTCACCACGACGGTCGCGCCCGGAATCGCACCGCGCTCGACCGCCTCGTTGAGCGCGCGTTCTACTTCAGGCCATCCCACGACTCATCCACCGCACAATCATCGCTCCTGGTCCATTTTTGCGGTCCCGCACGTTTTGCTGCAACCGTGAAGTGAGCAAAAGACGCACAGGCTGGAAGCCTGTGCCACGTGGAAAAAGTCATTAGGAGACAGGTGAGTCGGGGAACGAGAGAGTGCAAGCGGCCGCATCGACTATCGCGCGGACACCGAACGGGATCGTGAAGTTCTCTGTGCCGTGGCCAACTTCAAGTCCAGTGATTACCGGGATGCCGAGATCGGCCGTCTGCTCCGCAACGAATTCGGCGATTGCGCGGCTCTCCGCCTCGCTGCCTTCGACGGGACGCACCGCTCCAACCACGACTGCGGCCGCATCGCGCAACGCCCCCGAGTGCCGCAGCTGCACCAGCATCCTGTCGACCCGGTAGGCGCGTTCACCGGTGTCTTCCAGGAACAGCACCTTCCCCTTGAAGTCCGGAGCATACGGCGTCGAGAGCATCGCGACCACCACCGACAGGCATCCGCCTATCAGTTCGCCCTCGGCGCGTCCCGGGTGAACCGTATCTCGCCCCTCCAGATCGAATGATGGCATCTCGCCGCAGAGCAGCCGCCGCATGTGATCGACGCATCGCTCGGTAAGTCCGCGTGCAAAATCCATCGCGACCATCGGGCCGTGAAACGCAACCATCCCGGCCTGTACCATCGCATTCAATAGAAAGGTTTCGTCGGAATAGCCGACAAAGGGCTTGGGAGTGCGCGCGATCGCCTCGAAATCAAGCAGCGGCAGCAGGCGACCGCATCCGTAGCCACCGCGCGCTGCGAAGATGCCGCGGACCTCGTCGTCTGCAAAGGCGGCCTGGAGTTCCTTCGCGCGATCGAGGTCCTTGCCTGCGAGCACTCCCGCGCGATCCAACACCCGCGGCGAGACCTTGACGCGAAATCCCATCGCGCCAAGTGCGTGGACTCCTCTCTCGAGGTACGAGCGTTCGATAGCCGCGGCGGGAGCCACGACGGCGACAGTATCTCCCGGCTTGAGCGCGGGCGGTTTGATGCGAACAGGGGCCATCGTGTCTCAACCCTTAGTGTAGCAGATAGGCGAATCGGGCACCTGTGTATAGATGGTCGGACGGAGTACGCTTTTCAAAGATGAAGCTGCTGCCGCTGGTGCTCCGAAACCTGCTGCGCAACCGGCGCAGAACGCTGCTCACGATTCTTTCGATCGCGGTGTCGGTGTTCATGTTTGGAGCGCTGATGAGCCTGCCGACGCTGATCGACGAGGTCCTCCAGGATCGCGTCAATTCCGTGCGCATCATCACCTCGGCCAGGACCGGGATGTCGTATCCGCTCCCCTCTTCCTATGCGGCCAGGATTCGCAGACTGCCGCACGTTGAGGCCGTCACGGGCGAGTCAGTGTTTCCCGCCACCTACCGCGATCCGAAAGACCTGGTGCCAGCGGCGGCGATGGACCCGACGCAAATCGAGGCGATATTTTCCGATTTTGACATCAAGCCGGGCGAGGCCGAGGAGTTGCGTCGCACGCGTTCCGGGGTGCTGGTGGGAACGGAGTTGATGAAGCTGTTCCACTGGCACGTCGGCGACAACCTCATCCTGCACGGCATCTCGTACCCAATCGATCTCCAACTGAAAATCGTCGGCACGCTGGGTGGGAAGGTCCCGCCCTCGGCGGTCCTCATGCGACAGGATTTCCTCGACGAAGCACTGGGCCGCCCCGGCACCGTCACGCTGATTTTCACCAAGGTCGACCGATCGGACTCGATTCCCGCGGTCGCAAGCGCAATCGATGCGTTGTTCGCGAACTCGTCCGCCGAAACCAGGTCGGAATCGGAAGTGGGATTCGCGCGGATGGCGATCAAGAACTATCGCATCCTGTTCGATGGCATGAAGTTCGTTGCAGCGATCGTCGTCTTCACGATTGCGCTCGTCGCGGGCAATACCGCCTCGATGGCGGTACGCGAGCGGCGACACGAGCTGGCGATCATGCGGTCGATGGGGTTCACGCGCGGCGCGGTTATTTCCAGCTTGACGGTCGAGGGCTCGCTGATCGGCCTGGTGAGTGGATTGGTGGGTTGTGCGCTTGCGTATGGAATCCTGCGACTGACGCCGCACCTGGCCCGATCGTTGGGACCGCTGGCGTTCCGGATCGGTTTTCTACCGAAGGTAGCCTTCGAAGGTCTCGTCATCGCAATCGCGATTGGAACCGTCAGCACCTTGATCCCTGCGCTAGTGGAGGGACACCGGGAGATATCCGCGGAACTGCGCGCGATTGTGTAAATGTGATATCTGACCATCGCAGATGGCTTCGCCGCTCAATGTCCTGTTCATCACCGCCGACCAGTGGCGGGGCGATTGCCTGTCGGCGCTGAATCACCCCATCGTCCGCACCCCAAATCTCGATTCGCTCGCGCGCGAAGGCGTGCTCTTCCGCCGGCATTTCGCGAACGCAGCGCCATGCGGACCCAGCCGCGCATCGCTCCACACCGGGATGTATCTGCAGAACCATCGATCTGGCACCAACGGCACTCCGCTCGATGCGCGCCACACGAATTGGGCAAAAGAAGCGCTGGCGCATGGGTATGACCCCGTTCTCTTCGGCTACACCGACACCAGCCTGGACCCGCGCGGGCTCGCGCCCGACGACCCCTGGCTGAAAAGTTACGAAGGCCCCCTGCCCGGCATCCGCCCTCTTTGTCTTCTGACCGGCGTCCCGACACCGTGGACCGACTGGCTCAAGGCGCACGGCTTCGAAGCGCCATCAAACGTCACCTTCGCGTACGGGTATCGCGCACCCGGCCCCGACTATGAAGATGGCGCCGCTCATCCGAAACCGCTCGCGTATCCGGCCGAGTTCGATGACACCGCGTTCCTCGTAAATCAAACTATCGACTACATCGACGCCGCTACGAAGCCCTTTATCGCGCACCTGTCGCTGCTCCGGCCTCATCCTCCGTTCATCGCGCCCGAACCGTACAACGCGATGTACGATCCCGCGCAGGTGCCCGGTTTCACGCGGCGCGCATCGGCGGAAGAGGAAGCCGCACAGCATCCATGGCTGGCCTACCAGCTCTCGCGCCGAGTTTTTCGCGCGACCGAGAATGAGAAGAGGCTGCGTCGACTGAAGGCCGTTTACTACGGCTTGATGTCGAGGGTCGATGCGGAGTTGGGACGGCTATTCATGTTCCTGAAGGAAACCGGCCGCTGGAATTCGACCATGATCGTCTTCACGTCGGATCACGGCGAGCAGATGGGCGATCACTGGCTACTCGGCAAGGGCGGATATTTCGACGCCTCGTACCAGATTCCGTTGATCGTCAGGGATCCCCGCGAGCAGGGCGATGCGACGCGCGGAACCGTCGTCTCCGCCTTCACCGAGAACGTGGACATCATGCCCACGATGCTGGAATCGATCGGCGCCGAGGTCCCCCTGCAATGCGATGGCACCTCGCTGCGCCCGTTCATCGAGAGCACTCGCAGGCCGGGGCAATGGCGCTCAGAAGCCCATTGGGAGTTCGATTTTCGCAAGCCCGACGACGATACCGTCGAGCGCACGCTCGGGCTGACAATGCATCAGTGCACGATGAACATCATTCGCAGCGAACGCTACAAGTACGTGCACTTTACCAAGCTGCCGCCGCTGTTCTTTGATCTTGAAAAAGACCCAGGAGAGTTCGTGAACCTGGCCGGGGACTCAGCGTACCTGCCACTGGTGCTCGAATATGCGCAAAAGCTCCTTTCGTGGCGGATGAATCACGACGAGCAGACGCTCACCCATATCGTGCTCAGCGAGCAAGGACCGATCTCGCGGCGCGCGTCGCGCTACTGAACTACTTGTCGAACTGGACGGTGGCGGTGCCGGTCACGAGGCGTTCCGCATCCTCGTTCTCGATCCAGACGTCGATTTCCGCCGTACGCTCGGCCTCAGTCGCATGCGTGATGAAGCCCTGGAGGGTCAGGGTATGATCGGGCTGCACCGGCACCCGGTAGGTGGTGCTGAGCCGGATCATCCGCGCTCCCCCGTCCGAGCCAATCCAGTCGGTGACCAGCTTGCTCAGGATGCCGAGGCTCATGTTGCCCGGCAGGATCATTCCGGGCAGTCCTTCCTTGCGCGCACCTTCATCGTCGGTGAAGCGCGCCGCCGGCAGCCCCGCGGAATTCGCGTATGCGCGGCATTGGTCCTTGCTGACGAACTGATGGACCGGGCCCAGGGTGTCGCCGATATGCACGTCTGCGAAAGTTTTCACGATTGATCTTTCCCGGGCTCAGGTCCGGCTCATGAAGCGATGGTCGATGTGCGCGACCTGCTCGCCATTCTGGTTGCTCAGGGTTGAA
>DATJWT010000428.1:0-2405 GCA_035500975.1 Binataceae bacterium (SeqCode) | reverse complement strand
AGATTGCCCGAGATCAGATTGGGATTCCTGTGGATAAGCTGTTGATAGCGGACCGGTCAATTTTCGCAAAATCCGAGAGCTGGCCGGTATGAAAGCCATTCAATTCGATCGGCTGGGCGGCGCGGAAGTGATGGAACTGCGTGAAGTTCCCGTCCCGGAACTGCGTCCGGGCACGGTGCTGGTGAAGAATCAGGTTATCGCGATCAACTATGGCGATACTTTCTTTATCCGCGGTACCTACCTGGTAAAGCCGAAGTTCCCGGATACCCCCGGGATGGAGGCTGCTGGCGTGATCGCGTCGGTCGCACCTGATGTGAAGGACCTGACGCCTGGCATGCGCGTCGCCTATATCGGGATGGGCGCCTATGCCGACTACACGCTTATTCGCGCGGGACGGGTGATGCCGATTCCCGACGAGATGGGCTTCGAGCAGGCGGCCTCGTTTCCGATCGCGGTGCTGACTGCGTGGCACATGATCCATACCTGCAACGACACCAAGCCCGGTCAGTTCGTGGTGGTTCACTCCGCGGCGGGCGGCGCGGGAATCGCGGCGGTGCAGATCGCGAAGGCTGCTGGAGCAAAGGTGATCGGCACCGTTTCCAACGACGACAAGATCGAACTGGTGCGAAAATTCGGCGCTGAATGGGTGATCAACTACGAGCGAGACGACTTCGGCGCGGAGGCGATGAAAATCACGGGCGGCCGTGGCGTGGACCTCATCCTCGATGCGGTCGGCAAGCCGACCTTCGAAAAGGGTCTGCGATGCCTCGCGCCGTTGGGCCACATGATTATCTACGGCCGCGCGGGGGGAGCGCCGGGTCCGGTAAATCCGCTGGAGCTGTTCGGCAAGTCAATCAAGGTGAGCGGGTTTGCGGTGACGATGATGTATGCGCTCACGGAGCATCATCGCCGCGCCCTCGACGATGTCTTCCGGCTCGAACGCGAAGGCAAGTTGACGGTACCTATAGGGGGCCGGTTTCCGCTCGCCGACGCCGTCGAGGCGCATCGATTTCTCGAATCGCGCCGCTCAACAGGCAAGCTGCTGCTCGTACCCTAGGAGGGTTCATTCGATGGAACGTGCGCGGATCAACGGAATCAATATCGCTTACGAGCTGCGGGGCTCGGGTGCGCCGATGGTGATGATTCACGGGGCGCAGGGCGACCAGACGATGTTCACCGCCCTGGCGGCGGCGTTCGCGCCGAAATATCGCGTGCTGACCTTCGACCAGCGCGGCACCGGGCTCAGCGACAAGCCCGACGTGACCTATACGATCGCGATGATCGCGGATGACACCGCGGCGCTGATGGACCACGTGGGCTTCGCCAATGCGCACCTCGTGGGCGTCTCGATGGGCGGGATGATCGCGCAGGAGTTCGCGCTGCGCCATCCCGGGAAAACCCGCTCCCTGGTGCTGGGATGCACCACGCCTGGTGGAGCCAGGTCGATTCGCGCGGCGGGAACCGCGATGAGCGCTTACTCGACCCGCGAGATGTCAGCCGAGGAGCGGGGGAGAGCACTCGCGGAGGCTGCGTTCACCAAGGGCTATATCGACCAGCATCCGGAGCTGATTCCCTCGATGATCGAGCAACGCAAGAGTCGGCCGATCGATCCGATCGGTTTCAAGCATCGGATGGAAGCGGCGCAAACGCACGACGTTTACGATCGGTTACCGGAGATAAGGTGTCCCACCCTGGTGATTACCGGCAAGGACGACGCCCTCATCCCGTGGGAGAACTCACGCCTCATCGCGCAGCGTATCCACGGCTCCCAGCTCAGCATCCTGGAGCCGGCAGGACACTGCTTCTGGCTGGAACAGCCCGAGAAATCATTTGAAGTGATTGCGCGTTTCTTTGCCGATGCCGCGGCGCACGCACAAACTCACGAGTAGCGAGAAAACCTATGAGCGGCGAGCGGACCATGATCGCTTTCAGCGCCGGCTCGTGGCGCTTTCACTATCGTGTCGGCGCCGTGGTGATCCGCGATCGTCACGTACTTCTGATGAAGGCGGGTTCCGAAGACTTCTGGTTCGTTCCGGGCGGCCGAATCGAAATGGGCGAAACCGCCGAGCGAGCGCTGGAACGGGAAGTGAGAGAAGAACTCGGGGTGGCCGGCCAGGTCGGCAGGTTGCTTTGGACCAACGAGAATTTCTTTCGAATGAAGGAGACCCTCATGCACGAAGTCGGGCTGTATTTCGAAGTCTCGCTCGCGAAGGACGCGCATCGGGACTTGACCGCCCGAATCACCGGGACGGAAGGGGACGGGGCGTCATTCGAATGTGCATGGCATCCGCTCGATTCTTTGACACGGATCCAGGTTGTGCCCCGGTTCCTGGTTCGCGGGCTGGCGAGACTGCCTGACGTGCCCGAACATGTCGTGGAAGTGGATCCTTCCGTGGCGCCTTATC
>DATJWT010000427.1:0-26126 GCA_035500975.1 Binataceae bacterium (SeqCode) | reverse complement strand
GGCGGACCACCCGTTTCGCTCGATGGACAACGTGACGCTGGCTCCGCATCTGGGCTACGTCACGCATGAGACGCTGCGCGCGTTCTACACCGACACTCTCGATGCGGTGGTCGCATTCGTGGACGGCAAACCAATTCGCATAGCCAACCCCGCCGCCGTGCAACCCGCCGGGCACCCGCGCCCAAAATAGCGGGGCGCGCCGCCGACGCGCGGGTGTCCTACGCCCGCACGCCCGATGTACTTCCTCCTCCGGTTGGCCTGGGTGAGGACCAGGGAGAGGTGCGACATTCGCAGGCCAAAGGCGCGGCATATTTCAAGCCGGCTCGACCCACGTCCGCAGACATTCCCCACCTTCCACGGCCCCCCGATTTGCCAACAAAATGCGCTCGGCGCACCATTCGCATCTGCGGAGGCATTCGATGGATCAAGAAAATCTCCCGCTGCCCGATAACCCCGAGCGTTTGATCTCCCTGGCGTGTCGCTCAATCACCCAAAACTGGTCTCGCTCGGGCGGCATGGCACGCGTTTCCAAAACATTACGGAACCTTACGGTTTCCAGGACGGTTCGCGATGCCCACTTCGGAATTCCCTATGAAACTCAAGTGATCCTTGCCGACGTCTTCCGCGAACCAGCAGTTATCGCCTGCTTCGATCCTGCATCGATCCTCGATGATTCCGGTCGGCTCCTGCCCCTTAATCCCGCTGCCGCCGTCGGGAGGTTTGCCCTCAATGAATCAGGATGATCATCGCACTCGATGCGATCAGAGCGCAGCCTGCCGTGAACGACACCGCGCGCGGGTAGGGGACGATCTTTTCCAGCAGCACGAAGATCGTGATGGCCGCGACCCACGTCAGGTTCATCACGCCTGCCACGAACAGCAGGATCATCAGCATCCAGCAGCATCCGACGCACGATGCGCCGTGCTGAAGGCCCATCTTGAATGCGCCCGCCGCTCCATCGCGCCATCGTGTCATGAAGAATCCCATGGGCGATTGGCAATGCTTCAAACAGGCGCTCTTCCACGGGGTGAACTGGTAGATGCCTGCTGCCGCCAGAATTGCGGCTCCCAGCAACGGTGCGACTGTCATTGCGTTGGTGAGAATTGCAGCGCGCGCCAATGCCATCTGAGCCGCAGTCGCGGCCACGCTATAGGCCGTCCACACCGCCAGGTATCCGGCCGTGAACGCCCACGTCCACAGAAAGCTCGCACCTTCGCGCGGGCCTGCCAGCTTCGCATAGGTCAGGATCATCGGGCTGGCGCTCGGCAGCATCATCGCCACCATCATCACCGCCCACATCAGGAAGCAGATCGTGAAATCGATCACCGGCGACGGCAGGGGTGCGGCAATCCTCTCCGCCAGGCTGCCGAAGTCCGCCGGACTCATCGGCATCCTGATCAGGTAAAGCCACGCCAACGCGCTGACCGCGGCGATCTCGGTCAGGATGTATGCGCGATCGCGCATCGCGTGAGGGCGGCTATGCGTTCGACCAACTGATGTGCGAGAAGTGCCCGTTGCGCCCGGTGTTCTCGAAGTTCAGGCCGTGATCCTTGTACTGGCTGGCGGTGCCCCTCGCGATCGCGAGCCTGGTCGAATACGGATGCGCCACGTTCTCCATCCAGACAACCTGTTTGCCCGCGCCGGCTACTCCCTCGACCGTCACTTCCGTGACGTTCGCGATCGAGAGCGTGCGCTTGCTGCCTTGCGATCCGAACGTGATAGGCGCGGACTTCGTCGGCAGCAGCTTGGTGACCATCGGGCCGAACAGCGACGGCGGGCCGCCGGCCGCGCCCGTAAAGATATCTTCCAGGGCGGCGCGCTGATCCGCGGTCGCGCGGCTGTCCACGTACACCGCCAGAGTGCCGTTACCCCTGGACATCACGTCGGGCGTGGTCAGCGCCTGAACTGCGTTCAGTCCCGCGAGATCGGTGCCGCCGTAGTTGCCCTTGTCGATGTGAAACCCGAGCACGACGTCGCAGTGTCCTTCAGTCGGGCGTGCGCCGGTCAGAAGGCACGGGCACAGCACTTCGCAGTTGCACGACTCAAAATACTCGCCTTCGATCTGCCACTTGGGTTTCTGGGTGCTCATTTGCTTCCTCCCGTCGCGCTTCTCGTTCTTTCTTTATACGCGGAGGAGAGCTGTGCATAGAATCCGGCGCCGAAGCCGGTTTCGATCGCAGTGCGGCACTCCATGAACATCGGATCGCCGTGTTGTGCCTTGAGGCACGGGAGGTGGCTGTCCTTCTCTCCTTCCATCAGGTCCGCGGTGTCGCTCGAGATAGCCGTCAGAAACGTATCGCCGTTTTCGAAGCGATAGACAACCACCGGAAAGAACACGCAGGTGAGCGGCTTGATACTTGCGATGGGAGCGCCGGTTTCGAGCGCCAGCGAATGAAGTCCGCAGCGAAGCTGTCCCGCCGAATCGCGATATGAAAAGCCGCAGCGCCCGCGCTCCTTGGCCAGCTCGATCATGTGCGACTCTTCGAAGAACTCATCGATCGATCGGTCTCGCGTCACGCGCTCCGGGTCGCGTTGCGCAAGCAGGTCGAGGATCGCATCGGCATGATCGACGATGCGCTGTTTCTCCGCGGGAGTTATCTCCACATCGTAGTCGGTGCAGCAGGATTCCGTCTCCGCGCTGCGGCCCATCGATGCGCACGTGCGTGTATCGCACTGGAACCGCGTCTCCAGCATCGCGTGGCAATCGACCATCACGCCGTCAATCTCCAGCAGCATCCCGCGATCCCTCAGCGCGGCGATATAGTGTCGCCACGGCGCCTCGTTGTAATCGCGCAGCCAGTCGTTCAGGGCGGGAGAACCGGGTGAACTGCTCTTCTTCGATTTCACGACTTTTGTTTCCAGGACTCTCAAACCAAAATGACGCCCTACTGTTACATCTTGTCGCGAGGCGCGACAGGTGGACTCGGCTCGTGAACCGCGGCGGGCTTGTATTCCGCCAACTCCGCGATGACGGTGCCTTCGTAGTTCGAATGGTAATCGAACTTCACGAAGCGATTTACCTTGGGCGAATACCAGTACGTCAATTGCGCCTCATCGAACATCCCGCCCTTTCCAAAAAAGCGGCTGGTGACTTCCACCTTCAGGCAATGAAACGTGCCCGCCGGCACGGTTACCTCTTCCCATCCCAGCACTTTGCCGACATCTTCGGCCTGGCCCGTGCTGGCCGACGCGCCGGTTATCTTCCAGGAATAATCGTTTACCCAGGTCTTGCCCGGGTACAAGGGGAAGGAAAACCACATTTCGGGTTTGTCCGAGATACTTGGATCGGATGAAGCCTCGGTCAGTGAGCGATACACGATGGTGTTAAGGTTTGGATCGGTCGTCATCTCGGAGCCCCAGAAGCTGACGTTCATCGTGCCGTCGCTTTGCACCGACTCGATGCGAAATTCGCGATTGGTGCCCTGGATTCGATCGATCCATACGTCGCCGCTGTGGAGCGTCGGCGCAGCCACCTGCTCCGCGGGCGCGGAATGCGAGGCTGCCGGGCCTGTCGATACGACCTTATCGCTGTGGGTTGCGCAACCGGCGAGCAGGCCGATGCCCAGTGCGGCGGCCGTCAGCGTCTTCGGAACCATTCCTTGATGTCGCGGCGCAACGCGCGCCGCTTGTGTTTCATATTGAGAAAAATGTCGTCGTAGATAAACTTGCGCATCGCAAAAGCCGCGCCACCCAGATTCGCCGCGCCGCCCTGCGCCGGTCTGCGATAGCGAAAGACCTGGATGCCGTTCCACCAGGTCGGATGATGGTTGCGGGGCGTGCGCAGGTTCAGCACGAGATCGAATCCGCCCGCCTGTCGTGCGATCAGCTC
The DNA here is from genome assembly GCA_035500975.1 of Binataceae bacterium (SeqCode). Classification (GTDB taxonomy): domain Bacteria; phylum Desulfobacterota; class Binatia; order Binatales; family Binataceae; genus JAFAHS01. The sequence goes on along the minus strand of DATJWT010000427.1, from coordinate 22,297 downwards.
ATCGGCGGCGCGGGCCGCCCGCTTGTTGGTGTCATCGATTATGATCAACGTATCGGAAGAGAAGTGGGGCAGCGCATAGCGCAGGCCATCGTACTGGTCTTCGAACGAATGGCCCCCGTCGTAGAAGTACGCCCCGATACGCGCGGGTTGCCACGGCGCCTTCTGCATGAACTCGCGAAAGTCCATATCGAAGAACTGCACCTGGCCCGGCGCGGTGTGTTGCGCCAGCGTCGCGCGCAATGCCGTCGCCACGCCGTCGAATTGCGAGAAATTGTCGCAGGCGAACAATCGATGCTCCGAATTTCCGATCGCGGCACCGACCAGGCTGGCGCCCTTGTAGCATCCGACCTCGACGTACACTTCCTCGGGCTCCATCGAGGCGACCGCCAGGTTGAGCAGCTTCAGCTTGTTCTCGGTCGCCATCCCCGGCACTTCGGTGAGCACGTTGGCGAGATCGCGAGTGTGGGGATTGCGCGATTTTTCCAGGCGCTTGCGATCGGCGAATTCCGGCCACTCGGTCCGGCATCGCTCGATAAACTCGTCGAACCGCATCGCTCACCAGGAGTGCCCGCTATGGATAGTAGAAGCCGGGTCCCACCCAGCCCATCCCGCCGTAGGGATTGAATTCCTCGATCTGCGCGTCCATCGCCTGTTCCTGCTCGGCCTCGAGATCGGTCCGCGCGGTCTCGTTCTCCTGCTGCTGCCACTTGGCCTGCAGCCGCATCTGCTCGTAGCGCTGGTAGGCCTGCTCTGAGCCCAGGTACATGCACTTGCAGTACTTGGGATCGGCCATCCAGTAGTGCAGCTTGCCGGTGCGGCCCACGTAGTATGAAACTTTGAGCGGAGGCAGGTTCTCGAGCTGCTGCTGGCGCTTTTCGGTGTCCGCGGGCAGCATCACGAATCCCGCCGCGCTCAACATCGGTTCGATCTGCTGCGCTTTTTGTTCGGGCGTTTCCTTGCCCATGCTGTCGATCTTGTTGATGTCGGAGCTGAGGCTCGACGATGAAGAACAAGCCGCCGCAAGGAATACGATCGCTGCGATCGGCAGGAGGCGAAAAACATCACGGCTGGTAATCGGGGACATTCAGAACAAGCGCGCTGCTGTCACGCGGACGTTATTGTCCATGCGCCAAGCCGAATACGCAAGCTACACCCCAAAAACATCGGGTGCGGGACCCTGGAGTCCGCACCCGATGCTCTGGTGATCATCTTGCGTTAAGCGTCCGCGCAATCAGGGCAGGCCGTTCATCGCGTTCCCTGCCGAATCGTACAGGGTCAGCGCGCCGGCTCCGTCAGCATTTAAAGTCAGCGACGCGCGCGTCACGCCGTTGGTGCCCAGCAGCGCGATTCCAGGACGTCCGTCTGGAGTCACATCCAGGCCAATACGATTCCCGCTCGCATCGCCAAGCCTGAGAGTGGGAGCACCATCCGAGGCAACTTCCAGCGATGCCCGCTGCTTGCCCCCGCGATCGAGGATTTCCATGCCGGCGCGGCCGTCTTGCGTCACGCCCAGGGCCAACAGCGTGGTGCCGTCAGCGTTGAACATCCGCACACGGGGAGTGTTGGCGCTGTACGCGACCTCCAGCCGAACCTTGCCGTCCCGGTCATAGATTCCCAGCCCGGGCGCCCCATTGGCGGCCACGCCGAGCCCCGCCCGGAGCACGCCGGCGCCATCCATCACGGCAACCTGCGCCACGCCCGAATTGGTTATATCGATCGCCGCGCGCGTCTTGCCCGCGTCATCGAGAAGCACGAATTTGTGCGCGGACACTACTTTCGGGGCAACCCCGGCTTCGACCGCGGTGCTGCTTAACAAGTATCCGGCTACGCCGCCGCCGAGGGTCGCGGCAACAAATGCAATCGCAAGAATTCCGATTCGCTCCCTGGTTAACATGACGAGGCTTCTCCTTTTCGCGCGAAATCGCATTTGTCAGAAACTTAGCATCGACATTGCCCAAGTCCAAAGCGAATCTGCCGGCAAATGTCGACAAGCCTCGCTGCCGCCCGGAGGCTAGACAATGCGCGTCGCGGCGGGAGCCACCCGCAGGCTGTAGCGCTCGCCGCGATAGCTCAAGCGGACCACGCCCCCGAACGCGGCGGACAAGGTTTTCGATTGCATCACGACGCGCCGCGGCCCGGACGCGATTGCGCGTCCGCGCTTCAGCACCAGGACGTGGGAGAAAGCCGGCATGATTTCCTCGACGTGATGCGTCACGAGGACCATCGAGGGTGCGCTCTTCGATCGCGCCAGCCGCTGCAGGAACTGGAGAAAATGCTCGCGCGCTACCGGGTCGAGTCCCGCACACGGCTCATCCAGAATCAGCAGCGGCGGCTCAGCCATCAGCGCACGGCCGATCAGCACGCGCTGGCGTTCGCCCTGCGACAGATATGTCCAGGGGCGCGCGGCGAGCGAAGCGGCTTCGACGCGTTTCAGAATTGCACCGGCGCGCGCCCGGTCCCGATCGTCGATCTCACCCCAATATCCGATCATCGCGGTCTTCCCGCTGATGACCGCGGAGAGCGCGGTTTCATTTTCGGGCATCATCTGGTGGATGCTCGAGCTGACCAGCCCGACCCGCTTCCTTAGCTCGCGCCAATCGGTGTGCCCGTACGTTTCGCCCAACACGCGAATGGTGCCGGAGGTGGGAGGAAGGTATCCCGTCAAGGCGCGCAACAGGGAAGTCTTGCCGGAGCCGTTCGCGCCGAGGATCACCCAATGCTGTCCGCGATCCATGCGCCATTCGATACCGCGAAGGATCGGCGCTTCGCGCTCGACCACCAGCCCCGATACTTCGATGACCGGTTCGGCGGATGGTTTAGCGGACGAACTGCGCGGCGAACGAGTTTTTGGGCGCATCGGTTTGACGAAGACTATTGAAGGCTCGCGACCACGCGGTCCATCGCCATCCCGAGCGATCCTTTAATCAGCACGACATCGCCGGCGCGTAGTTTGCCCCGGATGAGCCGCGATGCCTCATCGCTATCGCTCGCGGCCAGGCATTCTAATCCGGCCACTGTCGTGCGAGCCGATGCTCGCTGCAGGGCAGCTCCCATCTCCGGTCCGACCGCGACCAGCAGGGCGGGGCGATGCGCGATCGCGCCCGCTACGGTTTCATCGTGCGACGCGGCTGACAGCGGCCCCAGCTCGAGCATATCGCCAAGAATCATGATGAGCCGGGCGCCGGAGTTGCTCGCCAACTCGGCCGCGGTGGCGATAGCCACGCGCATCGACGGCGGCTGCGCGTTGTAGCTGTCATCGACCAGCAGCATTCCCCGCACCCGGCTCAGCGCGAGGCGGCGTGCAACGGACCGTGCCGACGAGAGCGCATCGCCGATTGCCCGCAACTGTTCGCCGCTAAGCTGCTCGCGACTCATCGCGATAGCGCCGGCGAGCGCCGCCGCGCAGTTCAACGCCATCGCCTCGCCCAGCAGCCCGATCTCGATGACCAGCAGCGGGCTTTCTTCGGGTTTCACGAGCAGTGGGTTCAACTTGAGCGCGATTCGGGAGCGTCCGTTTTCCAGGATCGTACGGCTCGCGAGCCGGACGTCGGCATCGGCGGCAGCGCCGAACGTGATCGTGTTGAGACGCGCCGGGATGCGCGATTTCAGCAGTGGCTGCTCGGTCGAGACGATCGCAAAGCGGCGGGCGGTCGAATACAACCCCGCTTCCTCGTCCGCGATGTCCTCGAGCGTCCCGAGGCCTTCGCTATGCTCGATATCGACGTTAAGCACCATCGCGGCGTCGGGTTCGACGATGCGGGCGAGGTGCGCAATTTCGCCGCGCTGGTTGGTCCCACACTCGATGACTGCGGCGCGATGCTCATCCGAGAGCGTGAAGATCGTCATCGGCACGCCGATGCGGTTGTTGAGGTTGCCCGGCGTCGCGAGCGTCGGCCCGAAGAGTGCGCGCGCGGCAGCAGCGGTCAGCTCCTTGGTGGTCGTCTTTCCGGCTGCGCCGCCGATAGCGATAGTTGGCAGGTCGCGCGCGGAACGCACGCGAGCGAGATGTCGATGCGCCAGCGATCCCAGCGCACTCAGGGTGTCGTCAACCCCGATGCACGGGAGCATCGCGCTTTCGCGGCCGCGCGCGACCAACGCGGCAGCAGCGCCGCGTTCGACGGCCCGCGCGAGGTAGTCGTGTCCGTCCGCGGTGGCGCCCTGCAGTGCGACGAAAAGAGAGCCGCGCTCGAGCGCGCGCGTGTCGGTGGTAACTCCGATGGTGGTTGCGCCCCTGTCACCGCCGGTGAGGCTCCCACCCGTGACTTCGGCAATTTCGCCCAGTGCGAAGGCGCATCGATTCGCGGGAATCGGAGTTGCCATGCGAGAATCATATTGCCGAAAAGAAATCGACGCTCCTACACCTCTCGCCCGCAACTTGACAGCAAAGACGCACCGCGCGACCCTCGGGGCTCGGTTCCAAATTCAGATTCCGGAGGGTTGGTCGTAAATGGCTTCGAGCGAAGCGCCGCTGGTCGGCGTGATCATGGGTAGCAAGAGCGATTGGGAGTACATGTCGGCCGCGGCCGAGACCATGACCGAACTTAAAGTTTCACATGAGGTCCGGGTCCTGTCGGCCCATCGCACCCCCGACCTTACGCTTGAGTATTCCGCGCAGGCCGCAGGCCGTGGCCTGCGCGTGATTATCGCCGGCGCCGGTGGCGCGGCGCACCTGGCCGGGGTGGTGGCGGCCAAGACTATTCTGCCGGTGATCGGGGTTCCGATGCCGACGACCTCGCTCAACGGGATGGATTCGCTACTGTCCATCGTTCAAATGCCGAAGGGCGTTCCAGTCGCGACGATGGCGATCGGCAAGCCGGGAGCTGCCAACGCAGGCCTCTATGCAGCCCAGGTAATCGCCCTTTCCGATCCCGAGCTTGGCAAGCGGCTCAGGGCGTGGCGCGAGGCGCGGGCGGCGGAACTTTTGCAACAGAAACTTCCCTGAAGAGCGGCGCGCGATGCGCAAGTCCGAAATCGATACTCCGGCCTTGATTCTCGACCTCGACGTGGTCGAGGAGAACATCGCCGCGATGGCGCGATACTTCCGCGATCGCCCGCAGAAGCTGCGGCCGCATTTCAAGACACCCAAGACACCCGAGATCGCGCGTATGCAGCTCGCCGCCGGCGCAATCGGAATCACGGCCGCAAAGCTGGGCGAAGCGGAGGTCCTCGCGCGCGCCGGACTTGGGCCGATCCTCATCGCAAACCAGATCGCGGGCGATGCGAAGGTCGATCGCCTGTTCGCAATCGCCGCGCGAGTGGAAACGATCGCCACCGTCGAAAGCGAGTTTAACATCCAGCAACTCGAAGCAGGCTCGGCGCGAGCCGGCCGCCCACTCGACGTCATCATCGAAGTGGACACCGGAATGCATCGATGCGGCGCGGAATCTCCCGAGGAGACCATCGCGCTGGCCAGGCGAATCAAGCGTGGCGCGCTGCGCTACCGGGGAATCATGGGATACGAGGGCCATGCGGTGCTGCTGCCGGATCGCGAGAAGCGCGAAAAAACCGCCCGCGATGCGCTCACGGTGTTGAGCCGGCATGTCGATGTCCTCCGCAGCGCCGGGCTCGCGCCGGAAATCGTCAGCGCGGGCGGCACCGGCACTTACGACATCGCGGGCTCGTGGCCGGGTGTAACTGAAGTTCAGGCCGGCTCCTACGTCTATATGGATGGAGCCTATCGAATCGTGCGTCCCGACCTCGGCAAATCCGCGCTGACTCTTCTTACTACGGTAATTTCCCGCCGCGGCGATCGCGCTATCATCGATGCGGGCATGAAGTCACTGACCAACGAGTTCGGCCCGCCGCAGGGCAAGAATCTGCCGGTCAAGGTGTCGCGCCTCTCCGAAGAGCATGGGCATCTTGCGGCGGGCGACCTGGAAATCGCGCCCGGCAGCAAGATCGAGCTGATCCCGAGCCACGGCGATACGACCATCAATCTGCACAGCGAGTACTACGTCGTGCGCGGTGACGAGGTGGTGGCGATTTGGCCGATTGAGGGGGCACGCGCCTTTCGATGAATCGCTGGTTGATCGACAGAGCGGTTTCTCTTGGCCTCGCTGCTTCGATCGCGGTCGGCTATGCGAGCGCGGCGAACGCGACCGATATCAAGACACTGGGTCGCCTCAAGGTTCCGCCCGATGCCGCGGTGATGTCCGTATGCACGGATCCCGTCATCCAGAGTGTGCTGGGCCAGGATCTCCGGCAGAGCCATCGCACCGGCACTCCGGTGATCGTCACGGTGACCGTGAATTCGCGTGCGCTCGCGCCCGGCGTCAGCTTGAACGACCTGTCACCTGGAGACCCTTCGGTAGCAGGGATGCTCAAAGACCTGGGCGCTGAGCCGCCTGCCCTCGGCGATACGGGGGACAAGCCGCTCGAAGACCCCTACACGATGCAGGCGCGCCGCCAGATTCTTGGCCACGAAGACACGGGCACGGCGATGATGAAGGGGTACATCAATAATCGTGAAGATGCGGGCGGGCAGTCGCCCTACGATAACCTGCCGCAGGACCAGGTGTACCAGACCGCGATAATCGCCCGCGCCTCGGCATCTGATGCCTCGACGGAGCTCAAGGTGGTTGCGCTGGTGGAACCGGGCGGCGATGTTCGCACCGCCAAGAAGATGGTCGCGGAAGCGATCGCCGACGCGATCCTGCACTAGAGATCTTCTGCCTCCTGGTGGCGCAGGCACCTGCGGCCTTCCCGTTCAGGCCGGAACGCCCGGTTTATTCGATGCTGTTCGAGTCATCAGGCGGTGGAAGGGCGGGCTCCGGCGCAGGCGAAGATTCTGGTCTCGGCGCGGGTGTGACCTTGCTTCCTGATACCGACGATTGGGTGCTGTCGCCCGACTCTGCGGCGGCGCTGCTGGCGGCGGATGCTGGAGCGGTTTCGCTTGCTCGGGACGCGGCACTCTCGCTCGCCTGCGCGGCAGCCGGTGACGGAGATGCGACAGGCTCCGAGCTGAACGAGGTCCGCTTCGAGAAATGCATCACGTGCTGCATGAGGGCCTGGCGCTTCCAGGCCAACAGCGCCGCGAGCCCGGCCAGGATAAGCAGGACCACGATCGCAAACCCGTAGCGCCCGCCCTCACCGGACCTGCGCTCAGTGGTGATCATCGGGATGGGCTCGCTGGCTTTCGCCGCGCTGCTCTCCGCCTTCTGGACTTCGCGCACGAAGCGCGATGCGACGTCTTCGGGGTCGAGCCCGATGAATGCCGCGTACCTGCGCAGGAATGGCAGCAGGTAAAGCTGGTCGGAGATCATTCCGTAGTCGTCGGTTTCGATCGCCTTGATGTAATGCGGGGGGATATGCGTCTCGGCGGCGACTTGCTCGGACGTAAAGCCGCCGTTCTTGCGCGCTTCGGTCAGGAGCTTGCCGAGGCTCACGTCGCCGCGAGCGCCTCCCGCGCCGGATATTTCAGACTTCCCGTCAGCCACCAGACTCCTCGCACCCCTTCATCGGTGTTTCCAAAATATCAGCCTTAGCTTCCCGATCCGGATCGCGCCCGGCTTCCCCCGCCTTCGATCTTGCGCAGGTTCTTTCTCGCATCTGCCACGTAACTGGGTTCGGGTTGGCCCGAGTAGCCCGCGCCCAGGCTCCCGTATTTGATAGCGTCCTGCCAGTTGCGTTGCTGAAACGAGAGCATCCCAAGGTAGTCGTACGCCTGGGCGTAGGTTGGGTAGTAGTCGATAGCTCGATGGAAATCCTCGCTCGCCGCGATCATCTGGCCGGCTTGATATTCCTTCGCGCCGCGCTGAGTGAAGATTTGGGCCGCGAGATTCTTCAAAGTCAGGTTGTCGGGATCTTTCGCCAGGGCTGCCTGGACGTCATACGCAGCGTCATCGAGCCGGCCCTCGGCAAGCGCGCTTTGCGCCGAACCCTGGTCCATCGGCGCGCAGGCTTGAAGCGCGACCGCCAGAAAGATAGCTGCCGCCCCTGCGCCTATGAACCTGGCCTCGAACATCGGCATCTTCCTAACTACCGACCATCGGCGGTGAATCCAAGTGCCGTTTGCTGCGAACTCCACAGAGACACTGAGGCGCTGTTCGTATCGATGGGCGCGCATCCGGAGGGAGTCGTCGCACCTTCACGATTGTAGAGCGCAACCTTCTTGCCTTCGCATCCGACCATTCGCGGCACGGGGCTCAGTATCTTAAACAAGTCCTTTAAGTCTTTCCGGTTCGCGATCATCACCACGCATCGCTCCGATGCCCATAGCTGCCGCAGCCTGGCTTCGGTTCCGATGAATCCCGCTCGCTCATCCGGGGACTGGACGAACGGCGCCAGTTCTCCCCAGTACTCGACCAGCACTTCACGCTGACCCGTGTAGAAGGGGAGAGATTGCTCGAAGTGGCGATAGGACGCGAGGACGCATCCGCTATACCCACGAACCTGGCTTGCGAGCACGCGATACGTCGTGTCGGCGCCGGCGTTGATGCGCACCCGCTGTCCAATCCACGAGACGATGACCATCGCGGCTGCGATTGCCGTGAAGGCGGGGACGCGGCGGGGAGTCTCGAGCGAGAACAGCCATGCGACAATCGCCCCAGTCGACACAACGGACGCGATCATGATCCCATCGAACTCGAGCCGGAACCCGATTTTTCCCCGAATGACGACCAGCACGACTATCGCAATCGCTTCGAGCAGGAGATTGGTAACTGCAAAGAACCCGAGCAACCGCGCAGCACGCTCACCCATCGCGCCTAGGCGCGAGAGCGCCAGCCCCGAGACAATCGCGATCGGGGGCAGGGCAGGAAGGATGTAGGAGCCGAGCTTCGAGCGCGGGATCGAGAAAAATACCAGGATTACGACGAACCAGATCGCCAGTAATCGAAGCGCGGACTGCGTCGCTGCGCGTTGCGGTTCAGGCATCTCACGCCATGCCGATAATCCCGCGCGCGTGAAGAAAATCCACGGCCACGTTCCCGCCAACACGATCGGGATGAAGAACCACGGACCCCACCCGTGCTCCTGCGACGAGACGAAGCGCTGCACGTGCTCGTGGATGAAAAAGAAGCTGAGGAAGCCGGGGTTGCGCATCTCGGCGATGACGAACCACGGCGAAGCGATCGCGAGATAGACCGCGATGCAACCGACGATGGGCATGCGGCGGATTTCACCGGCGCGATGCTCGACCAGAATCCACACCAGCGCGATCGCGCCGGCGAGTATCAACGCCACCGGTCCTTTTGCGAGTGTGCCCAGTGCGAGCAGCGCGGACGCGATCAGCATCCAGTTGCGTCCGGCCCAGCCTTCGAAATCGGCAGAAGCGGCAAAGTAGAATGCGCCCATCGCGGCGGTGAGAAAGAAGGCGAGGGCGGGGTCGAGGGTTGCAAAGCGCGCCAGCACGAAGACGAGGGGGCAGAGCGCCAGGATCATGGCGGCCATCAAGCCGGCGGCCGGGCCGAACATCGCCTCACCGATAACGCAGGTCACGGCGACCTCGGCGACGGTGGAGAGTGCGGCGGGCAGGCGCACCGCAAACTCATTCGCGCCAAACACGTGAAGCGATACGGCTTCGGCCCAATAGACCAGCGGCGGTTTTTCGAAATATCGAACCAGGTTGTCGCGGGGAGTGATGTAGTCCCCCGACACGATCATCTCCCGAGCTATCTCTCCGTACCGGCCTTCATCTGGCTCCCACAGCGCGGGGGTGCCGAGGCCGGGCAGGTAGAGCAGTGCCGCGATGAAGGCGGCAATCGCCGCCCGCGACCATCTGCCGCCGAACGCCATGGGGCAAGAGTGTTCCGGCAGCAAGGCGCGTGGTCAACTGCCGCCCCACGAGGTCGACCCGGGGTTTCCTATGCCGCCGCCTCACGCGGGTCGTCGACCGCGATTTGGCCACATCGCCCGCATCGATCGGTCGCGATAACGACCGGTCCGTTTAGCCACCCTCGACAACGAGGACATCGGGGCATTCTCGAGTAGTTCCACACTACCAGCAGGTAAATGCCGGCGAGCAGCGGAGAGAGCCATGAATCGCCCGTGAACCTTCCCAGCGGCGGCCAAACGTCTCCGGGAGACATCACCGCCAGGGAACCTCCGAGAATGACAAACCAGAAAATCCAGAACGCGCGACTGTAGGCTTTTGACCGCTCCCATTCTCTATCGATCAGTTCGTTTCTTGTCATGCGGCTTCCCCTTTGCCGACTTGCCCATTCCTCGGACTCGCCGAATCGTGTCGTCGGAATTCAGTACGACGCCTTGACACGAGAGGTTTCAGAGATGACAATTCTCGCGACGATATCTGCGCCTGCGATCGATTAAATCGGTCGCACGCCTGCTACACGGGGTGACGCCCCGCGAGTGTTCAGCCGAAATTTTTGATCGGCTGGGCAGACGCGGGGCGTTCGACGTTTTGGAGGACGGCGATGAGTATTCAACGAAACCAGGACCGCACAACGACCGGGGAACAATTGCGCGAATTCGAGGAGACGGGACTGCTGCATTTGCGCGCGGCGATCGGCGATAAGCACACCGCCGCGATGCGCAATCGCCTCTGGCTAGAGCTCGACAGGAAACACCAGATACGTCGCGATGTGCCCGAAACCTGGCGCGCGGGCCTCGTCCACGGATTGCAACAGCCGGGAAAAGAAGGCGCCTTCGCCAATATGGCGTGTCCCGCGCTGGTCGCCGCGCTCGACGCGTTGTTCGCGCCCGAGGGATGGCAGCGGCCCGCGCGATGGGGCACGCCCCTCGTCACATTTCCGTCGCCCGGTCATCGCTGGCGCGTGCCGCATCAGACTTGGCACCTCGATGTATCAGGCGAACTGGGCGGGCAATTGAAGCAGGCTCAGGTTACCGTGTTCGCTTTCCTGGCGACCCTGGCTTCGCACGGTGGCGCGACCATCGCGGTAACCGGTACCCATCGCCTGATTCACCGGCTCGCGGGCAAAACCGCCAAGGTCCGATCCAGGCAGGGCCGCGACCTGCTCAGCCGAGCGGATTCCTGGCTGAAAGACCTTTGGTCGAAAGAAGCCACCGAGGCCGGAATGAAGCGATTCATGGAAGAGGGCGCGGTCGTCGATGGTGTTCCAATCAAGGTTGTGGAGATAACCGGCAATCCCGGCGACGTCGTCATCATGCATCCCTGCATCCTCCACACGCTCTCGATGAACTGCCTCGACACGCCTCGATTGGCGTTGCGGCAGGGCATCTTCCGCGTCGGCGTCAGGATCGAAGAAGAGACTGCGATGGGTTGACTCTGGCATGCACCTGATTAACATGATGTTGCCGACCGCGCCGCGAGGGAAAAGGTGGCCGCTTTGCGTTCACCTCGACGTCCGACGCGGCGGCACTCGAATATCTGGCCTGCGAGTTGTGCGCACGCTAGCACACGGAGAAGAGACGCTCCGCGATTGTCCGAAATTCCAGTTTCCGGGCAAACGTGGAGCGTTTGCCCTTTGGAGGCAAGGGAGATGGCTCAGGCAAACGATCAAATGGGGGCATGGATAGAAGCGCTCGGCGACAAGGCGACTTTCGCCGACGGATGGCGCGCGCTTCATGATGCCGGCAAAGCGGCTGTCCCGGCAGTGCGCGATGGGCTGTCGCATCCAAATCCGAGCGTGAGGCAATTTTGTGCGGCCTTTATCGATGCGCACTGGGACGAGTCTGCTCTGCAGCGCCTCATCCTCACCCTGCACGATCCGAAACTGAAGGTGCGCAAGGCTGCCGTGCACTCGCTGGGGTGCGATCGTTGCAAGGGCGGTCAAAACCCGATCGATGTCCTGCCGCATCTGGAGGAAAGAATTCGCGAAGACAAGAGCATCAAGGTGCGCCGGATGGCTGTGCAGACCTTGGCCGCACAGACTCCCAACAAACTGATCGCGCGCGTGTTGAGGCGCGTATTGCGCGACGAGAGCGATGCCAAAATCCGCAAAATCGCCGAGTGGGGACTCGCGCGCTACGAAAAGGCGCGTGGGCTTCAGGCACCCGGCACGGTGAATCGATGAAGCCCAGCGGAAGCCGGCCGCCCAGGTCTTCCTATCGAATCGATCAGAGGCAGGGTCGCTGGATGTTCTTCGCGCCTGACGGAAGTCCGTTTGTGTCGTTAGGCGTGGTCCATACTCAAATGGTTCCTGCGTTTCGCGACAAAGCGGGCGGGCGGCGTGCGGAACTTGCTGAACAAATCGCCATCAACCTGCGCGAATGGGGCTTCAACACGGTTGGCTACCATCATCCACCCGAGTTGCGCGATCGCATGCCGTTTATCGTGGACACCTACACGGCTTGGGTTCCCTACTTCGAGCCCAAGCCACGCTACCCCGATGTGTTCGGCGGATATGCCAGCGCGGTGCGCCATCCGATTCACGACATGTGCGCCCCGGTCAAAAGCAACCCTAATTTGATTGGCTACTACTGGACCGACACACCACGCTGGGATCTCGAGAGTGCGCGTCGTTTGGTCAACGACGATTGGGTGTCCGCGATTCGCCGCAACCCTGCGATGTATCCCGGCAAGCGACGCTACGTGGAATTTCTCCGCGAGCGCCACAGCGGAAACCCGGAGGCGTTCCGCAAAATCTACGGGATGGAATTGCGCAGCCCTTCGATGCTCGATGCAGATTTCGCCGGATTGCCCCTCGATGATCCGATAGTCCATCGCGACGACTACGATTTTCTGCGCCTCATCGCGCGTGAGTACTATCGTGCGGCCGGACACGCGATGGAGCGGGAGGACCGCAAGCACCTGGTCTTCGGCGATCGCTACATGCTCACCGACATTCCGAGCGAGGTGCTCGAGGAAGCTTTGCCATGGATCGATGTCGTCGCGGTGCAGCCGTACGAACTGAAGTTCGAAAAGGCAGCCTTTGACCGTATCTATCGAATCGCGCGCAAGCCGATTCTGATCTGTGACCATGCGATGAGCTTTCCGACCGAGCGATATCCGAAGACCGGATGGCAAAAGTGCGAGAGTGAGGCCGATGCCGCGCGGGCATATGAGAAATATCTCGCGGACGCATTTTCCCAGCCGTACATCGTCGGTTACCACCGCTGCCACTACATGGATCACTACTCGAACCGCGCCGGGTACCTCATGCCCGGTCTCGTCCGCGAGGATTCCACCCCGTACCGGGTTCTGGTCGAGGGTGCGGCCCGAGCCAATCGATCGATCCAGGAAGCTTTCGGGGGCCGCAATCTGTCGGCCTGACCTATCTTTAACGACCCTCGCTCGTTTGTCACAATGCTGGGAATCACAGCGTCGCACACTGTCATCCAATCGGCGGCGCTTGCGCGAGCGCGTTGAGTTCTCCCGGCAAAATAACCCCGATCTTCGGCAGTTCAGCTACGGCAGACCACACCGACCGGCTGGTTTCGGTCGTAATCCCGGTTTACAACGAGTCCGCAAATCTTGGCGCACTTTGGGCACGCCTCAAACCGGTGCTGGAAGGACTGGGTCGGCCCTGGGAAGTGGTCCTGATCGATGACGGCTCGCGCGATGATTCGCTGGAGATCCTTCGGTCAATCGCCGCCCAAGAAGATGGCCGCGTGCGTGTCGTCGAGTTGGCGCGCAATTTCGGCCAGCATTCCGCCATCCTCGCCGGCTTCCGCAACGTGCGTGGCGATGTCGTCGTGACGCTGGATGCCGATCTCCAGAATCCACCCGAGGAGATTCCCCGGTTGCTGGAGGCGATCGACGCGGGCAACGATGTCGTCGGTGGCTGGCGCGAAGATCGGCGCGACGAAACCTGGCGTCGGTATGCATCGCGGCTCCACAACCGCCTTACCTCGCTGATCGTCGGTGTCCCGATGCACGACTACGGATGCATGCTGCGCGCATACCGCCGCCACATCGTCGATACCGTTGTCGACTGCGATGAGAAGGCCGCCTTCGTCCCCGCGCTCGCCAATTCATTTGCCAAGCGAGTCACCGAAATCCGCGTCGAGCATAGCGAGCGCAACGAAGGCAAATCCAAGTACAACCTGCTGCGGCTTGCCAACCTGAGCCTCAACCTGATCACCGGGTTCTCGCTGCTCCCAATCCAGGCGTTGAGCCTGACCGGAATCGCAATCTTCATCCTCGACGCCGCCTTCGCAGGCCTGCTGTTTGCCCATCGTTTGATCTACGGTCCGCAGCAGGAAGGTGCGATGTGGACCCTGTTCGCCGTACTATTCTTGTTCGTCGGCCTGATCTTTCTGGCGCTCGGGCTCATCGGCGAATACGTCGGCCGCATCTATATCGAAGTGCGCCGCCGCCCAACCTATATAGTGCGTGCCGTTCATGGCGAGTCCGGCGCGGACGGGACCCGCAAGTAACACAGTGCCGCGCGATGCTCGAAGCGACGCGGCGATCCAAAACGCCGCATGCATCCTCTTTGCGTATCAGGAGATGGGGCATGCGTGCATGCAGGCGCTGCTCGCGATGGGCGCGCCGATCGCCGCTCTGTTCACGCATCGCGATGATCCCCACGAAGAGATTTGGTGGCATTCCTGCGCGGAGCTCGCGGAACGACATCGCATACCGGTGTATTTCGCGGACAAGATCGACGACGAATGGATTGGCAGGATTGCCGCGATGAACCCGGCGGTCATTTATTCATTTTTCTATCGCAACTTGTTGCCCCAGCGCCTGCTCGATTGCGCTGGCCTCGGGGCGTTCAATGTTCACGGCGCACTGCTGCCGAAGTATCGGGGCAGGGCGTCGGTGAATTGGGTGCTGGTGAACGGCGAAAGCGAAACCGGGGTGACGCTGCACCATATGGTCGCGCGGGCCGATGCCGGCGATATCGTCGGGCAGCGCGCGGTCAAAATCGATGACGCCGACACGGCGCTCACCCTCTATCGCAAGCTCGTGCCGCTGGGCGCCGATTTGATTCGCGAGTTTCATCCGATGATCGCCGCGGGATGCGCGCCACGACACCCGCAAGACATCTCGGCGGGCAGCTACTTTGGGCGGCGAACGCCGGCAGACGGGAAAATCGACTGGCGATGGCCCGCGCGCAGAATCCACAACCTGGTGCGCGCCGTGACCCATCCTTACCCGGGCGCATGGTGTAAACTCGACGATCGCAAGCTCATGGTGTGGCAGGCAAAGATCGCCTGTGAGTCGGGGCGTGTGGGCGAGCCGGGTGAAATAGTCGCCGAGGATGCCGGCGGTGCGCTGGAAGTCGCGGCGGGCGAGGGCAGCGTCCTGCTGTTGCGCGCTCAATTGGAAGGCGGCAAGGAACATGCGGCGCGTGTCGTGATGGGCGCGAATCTGCTCGAAAAATCACTCGTCCTGGCGTAAGCGGACGACACTCACCGGCGGCCTTCTTCGCGATGGAAGTAGCACTCAAGATCGACGTCGATACCCATCAGGGACTCGCCGAGGGTGTCCCGCGGCTGCGCCGGATGCTCGAACGCGAGGGCGTGACGGCCAGCTTCTACATCGCGATGGGTCCCGACAATTCAGGTCGCGCGGTGGTGCGCGTCTTTCGCAACCGCGGGTTCCTGAAAAAGATGTTCCGCACGAAGGCGGTCTCGATGTACGGGCTGCGAACTATCTTGTCCGGCACGCTTTTGCCTGCGCGCCCCATCGCGCTGGCCTTCCCAGCCATGCTGCGCGACTTGCGAGCGGCAGGATTCGAGGTCGGAGTTCACGGTTACGATCACGTCCGATGGCAGGATCAGATCGATTCGCTCGGCGAGAACGGCATTCGGTCGGAACTCAACGATGCGTTTGAGGCATATCGATCGATCATGGGCGAGGCGGCGCGTGCATTCGCGGCGCCGGGCTGGCGTACCAACGCGATCGCATCGCGGGCCCTCGATGACCAGCATCTCGACTATCGCAGCGACACGCGCGGCCGCACGCCGTTTCGATGCGTGGTCGAAGGGCGCGTCCTTGCGACGCCCGAGATTCCCACTACGTTGCCGACGCTGGACGAGGTGATGGGCCGCCCCGATCTGCCGGACAGCAATGCGGTCCTGCGTTTCTATCTCGAGCAATTCAAAGAAGATGGTCTCAACGTTCATACCGTCCATGCCGAGACCGAGGGAATGGGCCAGCTCGAAAGCTTCACCGCATTGATTCGCGCCCTGAAGGAGAGGGGCGCGCAGTTCGTCCGGATGGACACCATTGCGGCGCGTCTCGATCGCGCCGAGCTTCCCGCCTGCGAGATCGTTCACGTCGAGATGCCCGGCCGTTCCGGATGGGTGGCCGGCCAGGGCTCCTGACCCCGTTGTCCGGTTCTCGCACTAACTCCCGGATGTGGTATCGGTAAGCCACTCCATCCCGGGGGAAAGCACCATGCCATCCAGGAATCTCATTGCCGACAGACCCGAACAGGTTGGGCTCGATTCCGCCAGGGTCGATGCGCTGTTTCAGCGCGCGGAGCGCGAAGTGCGCGAAGGGCTGCTGCCCGCGGTTCAAATCGCGATCGCGCGCGACGGAAAAATCGGCGCGATGCGCACGTTCGGACACGCCGTCCAGGGCGGCGCTAACCAGCCGGCGACCGACGAGACCTTGTTCACGATCTTTTCCTGTACCAAGGCGATCATGTCCGCTGCCTCGTGGCTTCTGATTGGCGACGGCAAGCTCAAGGAAAGCGAGAAGGTCGCCGACATCATTCCCGAGTTCGGCACCAACGGAAAAGACCAGATCACGGTGCAGCAGGTGCTGCTGCACATCGCGGGCTTTCCCAACGCTCCTTACCCGCAGGACGAATGGCTCGACCGCGGCAAGCGCCTGGAGCGCTTTTCGAAGTGGCGGCTGGAATGGCCGGTCGGCAGCAAATTCGAATATCACCCGACCTCGGGATTCTGGGTCATCGCGGAGATAATCGAGCGCCGCACCGGCAAGGATTTTCGCGAGTTCGTGCGCGAGCGAATCGCGTTGCCGCTGGGTCTTCCCGAAATGCGAGTCGGCCTTCCGCGCGAGTTCCACAATCGCGTCGCGGAACTCGTTTACGTTGGCGAGCCGCTCACCGACGAGGAGCGCAAGAAGCTTGGCTTGCCGGCGATGCCGGAAACCGAAGTTACCGAGGAAGCGATCCTCGGCTTCAATCGCCCCAACGTTCGCGAGGCGGGCGTTCCGGGCGGAGGCGGAATCATGACCGCCGGCGACCTCGCGCTCTTTTACCAGGGTCTGCTCCACAATCGCGCGCAGAACGGCTCGCCCATCTGGAAGCAGGAAGTTCTCGAGGACGCGCGCCGCGTTCGGTCCGAAGGCTACAAGGATCCCATCTTCAAGGTGCCGGTGAACCGCGCGCTCGGCGTGGTGGTTGCGGGCGGCGACGGGATGGCCAACTACCGCGGCTTCGGAAAGACCAATTCGCCCCTCGCTTTCGGACACGGCGGAGCGGGCGGGCAAATCGGATGGGCCGATCCGGGTACCGGAATCTCGCTCGGGTACTGCACCAACGGCTTTGACCGCAATGATCTGCGGCAGGGGCGCCGCGGCGTGGCGATCTCGAGCCTGGCAGCCGCCTGCGCGAAATAGCTCACGCGAACGGATTTGTCAGTACGATGGTCGCGGCGCGCTCGGCGCCGACGCTAACGATCGCGATCGACACGCCCGCGAGCTCGCCGATCCGCTCGATGTAGCGGCGTGCGTTGGCGGGAAGCTCGCCGAGCGATCGCGCGGATCCAATCTTCTCCGTCCAGCCCGGCATCTCTTCGAAGATCGGCTTCGCCGTGTCCATCGAGTGCCGTCCCGGCGGCATCGTCTCGTAGCGCTTGCCCTTGTACTGGTAAGCGACGCACAGCTTGAGAGGATCGATTCCGGTCAGCACGTCGAGCTTGGTCAACGCAAGCGCCCACATCCCGTTGACGCGAACCGCCAATCGAGCCAGCACCGCATCGAACCATCCGATTCTGCGCGGCCGCCCGGTCGCGCTCCCGAACTCTACCCCTTCTTCACGCAGCGAGTCCGCGAGCCATCCCTTGATCTCCGTAGGGAAGGGACCCGCTCCTACGCGGGTCGTGTAGGCCTTGCTTATTCCGAGCACGCCATCGAGCTTGCCCGGACCCAGGCCGGTGCCGGCGAATGCGGCGCTCGCGATGCAATTCGATGACGTCACGAATGGGTAGGTGCCGTGGTCGATATCGAGCATCGTGCCGTGGGCCCCTTCGAACAGAACGCGCTTCCCCGATGCGATCGCTTCGGCCAGGTACTCTCCGGTGTCGCACAGGTAGGGCATCAGGCGACGCCGTGCCCGCTGCATCGCTTCGAGGATAACGGCGCCGTTGACCGGTTTACCCTTGAGCACCGCCTTCAGGTAGGCGTTCTTGTCGGAGATGTTGCGCTTGAGCTTGTCGGTGAACGACTTGAAGTTCACCAGGTCGTCGAAGCGCAGTCCCGCCCGCGACATCTTGTCTTCGTATGCCGGGCCGATGCCGAAACCGGTCGTTCCGATCGCGCGCTTGCCCGCGCGCGCCTCGCGCATCTGGTCGATCGCGCGATGGTAGGGAAACACGATGTGCGCCTCGTAGCTGAGTTTCAGGAAGTCCTCGGGAACCCCGCGGCGCTTCTTCAGGTCGTCGATTTCGGTCAGCAACGCAATCGGGTCAACCACGGTGCCGTTGCCGATGACGCAAGTTTTGCCGCGATGCAGCGCGCCTGCCGGCACCAGCCGCAGGATGAATTTCTCGCCATCGACGACCAGGGTATGTGCGGCGTTGTTGCCGCCCTGGAACCGGACGATTACGTCCGCGTCGGCCGCCAACAGGTCGACAATCTTGCCCTTGCCCTCATCGCCCCATTGGGTTCCGACGACCGCTACAGTCTTCATGCTCTTCCCCCGACGAAACGCACAGGCTCCCCCATCGGCGCGCGGCTCTACGCGCGCCTTCCGGCGAATTCTTCTCCCGCTACAGCTTGAGCAGAACCGCCGACGTAATTGCCGGAATGGTCTTGAGTTTCTCCAGGACCTCGGACGGCACCGGTCCGTCCACTTCAATCAGGCTGAGCGCCGTACCGCCGACCCGATCGCGATCCAGTTCGAGTCCCGCGATATTGATCGAGTTCTGTCCCAGCATCGTTCCAACCGCGCCGACGACTCCCGGAACGTCGCGATTGTGCAACATCAGGAAGTAGCCGTCAGGAACCGACTCCACTCGATAACCATCGATCCGAATGAGGCGCAGCGCACGATTCCCGAGCACGGCTCCTGAAACCTGGTGGTCGCCCGACCTGGTCGTGACTCGCACGGTGAGGGTATTGACGAAGTCGGTCACCTCGCGGGAACGGGTCTCGGAGATGCTGATTCCGCGCTCGCGCGCGATGAAGGGCGCGTTCACGAGATTGAGCTGCTCGTCCAGGAAGCCGCTCATCAGCCCCTTCAGTACCGCCGCGGTGACGGCGTCGGGCTTGAGGTCCGATGCCTCCCCGCCGAATGCCACCGTCAGTGCGGTGGGGGCGTCCGAGATGAGCTGAGCGCAGAGCCGCCCAAGCTTCTCGCCGAGGCTGATATGCGGCCCGATTACTTCGAGTTCCTTGGGAGAAACGGCGGGAATATTCACCGCGCTGGTGATGGTTCCATTGATCAGGAAGTCGGCGACTTGCTGCGCGATGTCGATAGACACCTGCACCTGCGCTTCGTCGGTCGCGGCTCCCAGATGCGGCGTCGCAACCACGCCGTCGAGCTTGAGGAGGGGATTGTTGGCCGGTGGCGGCTCTTCCTCGAATACATCGAGCGCCGCGCCCGCGACTTTCCCCGACGCAATCGCATCGGCGAGTGCCTTCTCGTCGACGATTCCGCCGCGTGCGCAGTTCACGATGCGCACGCCTTTCTTCATCCGCCCGAATGCGGCGGCGCCAATCAGCCCGCGCGTTTCGTCGGTGAGAGGAGTGTGAACCGTGATGAAGTCGGAGCGCTCGATGAGATGTTCCAGCGAGACCAGCTCGATTCCCAGGCGCGCGGCGGCTTCCGCGGTGAGGATCGGATCGTAGCCGATGACTTTCATTTTCAGCCCGGCGGCGCGGTCCGCGACGATTCTTCCGATGTTGCCAAGGCCGACCACGCCCAGGGTCTTGTTGCAGACCTCGGCGCCCATGAACTTGTTGCGCTCCCACTTGCCGGCCTTCATCGCCGCGGTCGCGGCCGGTATCTGGCGCGCCATAGCCATCAGCATCGCGATCGCGTGCTCCGCCGTCGTGATGCTGTTGCCGTGCGGGCTGTTCATCACGACGACGCCGCGCCGGGTGGCGGCCTCGAGGTCGACGTTGTCCACGCCCACGCCGGCGCGCCCGATCACCTTGAGCGCTGTGGCGTGCTCGATGATCTCGCGCGTGACCTTGGTGCCGCTGCGAATCAGCAGCGCATCGTAGGATCCGATTATCTGCGCGAGCTCTGCCGGCTTGAGGCCCGTCTTGATGTCGAACTGAAGCTCGGGATGCCGCTTCAGAACTTCGATTCCCTGGGGCGCGAGCGTGTCGCTTAACAGAACGCGAAAAGTTGCCGCCATTGCAGCTCAGATGCTCCGTGCGATTCGTGCCTGGACGGCGCTGACCCCGGCGCCCATCCGGAATTCGTAACCCTCGTGCTTCAATCCCGCTTCCAGCGCGCTGATCGCTATCAGCATGTCGAACGGAGCAAGATTGCCCATGTGTCCGATGCGCACGAGGTGGCCTTTCATCTGGTCCTGGCCGCCCTGGATCGCGACCCCGAGGGTGTCGCGCATGTACTTCACGACCTTGCCGGTGTCGATCCCGTCCGGAGCTATCAGCCCGGTGACGCCGGGAGCGGGAGTCTCGGGAGCGATCAGCTTGAGCCCCAGCGCCAATCCCGCTTCGCGCGTCGCCTCGGCCATCACCTGATGGCGCGCGAATACGCGCGGAAGCGTTTCGGTGTGCAGCAACTCGAGCGCCTTGTTCAGGCCGAAGATCAAGGACACCGCCGGGGTGAACGCGGTCGTGTGTTCATCGCGCTGCGCTTTAAGTTCCTTTAGAAGATCGAGATAGAACTTCGGCGTGCGGTTTTTTCTCGCGGCTTCGAGCGCGCGATCGGAGAGCGCTACGACGCCGAGGCCCGGCGGGAGCATCAGGGCCTTTTGGCTGCCGGTCACGAATGCGTCGACTCCCCATTCGTCCATCTTCTGCTCGAAGACGCCGACGGAAGTGATGCCATCGACGATCAGCATGACGCCGCGCTCGCGCGTTACCTCGCCGATCCGGGCAATCGGATGAATTGCGCAGGTCGACGTCTCGCTGGCCTGGGTGAACACCGCCTTCGACTCGGGATGAGCCTTGAGCGCATCTTCGATCTGCTCCGGACGTACACTGCGGCCCCATTCGACTTTCACTTCGTGCGGAACCATGCCGAACGTCGTCAGCATCTTGCCCCATCGCTCGCCAAACTTGCCGCCATTCACGAAGATGGCGTGGTCGCCGGGCGAGAGCAGGTTGATCACCGATGCTTCCATCGCGCCGGTGCCCGACGATGCGATCAGGATTACTTCCTGCCTGGTGCCGAACAGGGGCTTGAGGCGATCGCGCGCCTGGTCGAGCGTCGCGCTGAACTGGGGCGTACGATGGTGGATGATGGGCTGGGCCATCTCGAGCAGCACTTCGGGCGGCACCGAGACGGGTCCGGGCGTGAACAGGTATCTCTTTGTGGGTGTCACTCTTGATCTTCAGTGGGGACGGGTTGATTTCGACAAGCCAAAAAAAAGCCTGGTGTCCGCGGGCCGCGGAACGCCAGACCCCAAGTGTCACCCGGGACATCCCGGGCCCCCGTCCTCGTCTATTGGGATAACGGAGCCCCTATAGAGAGTCAAGTTTGGGTTGTTCACAGGCGCGAAATTTGCGCACAGCACGGTTTGAATTGAAAATCCGAGCAGCCAGCGGGTAAGTTTGAGAGTCTCCGATGCCTATCGAGCACGAAACCCGCGACGGCGCCCTGGTCTGGATCCGCAACCCCATCACCGGGGTGATCTCGTATGTCGTCGATCTCCGCAACAAAAGCTTTGCGTTCACACTCGGGATGCGCGATGAGCCGATCGAACCGCCTCACCTGACCGACGAGCAAATCCGCGCGGCGACCAAAGACTGCCCGTTCTGCCCCGGCAATGAACGTCTTTGCACCGCCGAACTGTTCCGGCTGACGGCGCAGGATATTCCGGACTGGACTGGCCGCGACAAACGCAACGGCGACGAATGGGTCGTGCGGGTCTTCAACAACCTCTTTCCGCGCATCCCCTCCGAACTGACCGGCGGGCGCAACGAGTCGTACATCGTGGTGGAAGACCCGCGTCATTACGTTGATTCGCCGCGTTCCCACAGCGATTTGCTTTCGACCGGGATGCTGGGCGAGGGCCACTTTCGATGCCTGCTGGAAGCGGACGTTCGCGTGATGCGGCTGGCGCGCGAGAATCA
>DATJWT010000426.1:0-24297 GCA_035500975.1 Binataceae bacterium (SeqCode) | reverse complement strand
GCGATCGCGGCCGCAGCCCGCAGCACGAACTAACCTTCGCCCGCCGCAAACGCGCGAAAATCAAGGACGTTGAAGATTGCCGCTACTTGGGGCAGATTTCTTTGACGCCGGATCTTCGCGCGTATGTTCCCGCTCATGCTGACGTCTTTCCATGCCTAGCGTCTCGAAGGGCCGAGTGAAGAAAATCGCGCGATCGAAGCGCGGCGCCCGCGCGCCGCGCGAGCTCCAGCGCTTCGAGTCAGTGCTGGCCAGGGCAATATCGGCGATCGCCCGAGTGTCGGCCCATGAAATCGACCGTGAAATCGAGCGCTGGCAGGGTGAGATTTGCCGAACCCTGGATCTCGACCGAAGCTCGATGGCTTTCACCGGGCAGGGCGTAACCCATCTGTGGAGCAGGGAGGGAGTTCCGCGCGTCAAGTACGGGACCGCGACCATGGACATTTCCCCGTGGGCCACGATGAAGGTCTTGAACGGCGAAGAGCTGATTTGGGCAAGGATCGGCGACCTGCCGGACGAGGCGAGCGACTATAAGCTCTGGCTGCGGAAGAACGGTCCGAAGTCCCAGGTCGCACTTCCGATCCGCTTCGGCGATTCGATCATCGGTGGAATCACCTTCGGCAAGTTTCGCGCGGCGCGGAGCTGGCCTCCCCTGCTGCTGCAGAGGCTTCGCCTGGTCGCGCAGGTCCTCGCCAACGCGCTGGAGCGCAAACGCGTGGAGAACGAGTTGATCAAGGCACGGGGAGAGCTCGCGGCGGCATCCAGCAGCACGATGATGGGCGAATTGGCGGCGTCGATTGCCCACGAAGTGAATCAACCGTTGGGCGCGATCCTGGCCAACGCCCAGGCAGCCCGGCGGCTGATCTCGGCGCCGGATGCGGATTCGGAAAAGGTAACCGCCGCCCTGGGCGACATCGTGGAAGATGCACGCCGCGCGGGCGAAGTGGTGGCGCGAGTGCGGGCCCTCTTCAAAGGCGGCCAGATCCAGCGCACCGCGCTCGATCCCGTCGCGCTGCTGTCCGAGGCCGAGCGCTTGTTGCGCAGCGAGGCGGGTGTGAGAAAAATCTCGCTGCGGATCGATTCGCCGCCGTCGCTACCCGCCGTGCTCGGAGACCGGGTACAGCTCCTTCAGTGCATCATGAATCTCGCTATCAACGCATTCGACTCGATTGTCGCCGCCCAATCGCAACAGCGCGAGACGACATTATGCGCGAGTCGCGACAAGGGCCGATGGATCAGGGTCAGCGTCCGCGACACCGGCGGCGGCATCGATCCATCGATTAGCCATCGGATGTTCGATCCGTTCGTGACGACCAAGAGCGACGGGATGGGCATGGGATTGCTCATCGCGCAGTCGATCATCGGGGGACACGGCGGAAAGATCTGGGCGGCGACCAATCCCGACGTGGGCGCCACCGTGTCGTTCACACTGCCAACGCTGCCCGCCAACAATCCAGGGCAAGCTCAAAACCCATGAGCGCGCCGCTTAGAGTCGCGGTCGTAGAGGACGATCACTCGATGCGCACCGCGCTGGTGCGTTTGCTTTCCGCGGCCGGTATCGAGGCTACCAGCCACGCATCGGCGGACGAATTCGTGCGCGAAGAAGATTGCGCGGGATTCGATTGCCTGGTGGTTGACGTGCACCTGCCGCGAATGGACGGCCTGCAGCTACAGGCGGAGCTGAAGCGGATCGCGCCGTTCGCCTCGCTGATTTTCATAACCGGCCGTGGCGACCTGGCGCTGGGAATGCATGCGATGCGCCAGGGTGCGATTGATTTCCTCGAGAAACCGGTCGATGAAGAGGCATTGCTGGCCGCGATCCGGCGCGGTGCGGATCAATCGCGCAAGCAACGCGAAACACACGCCGAGCGCCTGCAACTGGAGCAGCGATGCGAGTCGTTGACGCCGCGCGAGCGCGAGGTGTTCGGGCTGATTACGAGGGGCTTGCTCAACAAACAGGCCGGAGCGGAACTCGGCACGACGGAACGCACCATCAAGGCGCATCGCGCGCGGGTGATGGAAAAGATGGGAGCGGACTCGCTGGCGAAGCTGGTGCGGATGGCCGCGCTGCTGGGAATTCACGAACCCAGCAATTGACTACATCGCCGCGTCTTCGATCACGATATTGATGCGCCGGTTCTTGCGCCTTCCTTCCGGCGTATCGTTGGGTGCGATCGGGTGATATTCGCCGAACGCTTCCGCGGCGAGCGTCGCGGGATCGATACCTTGCGCCTGCAGATGGCGGACAACGTTGGTGGCGCGGGAAGCAGATAGCTCCCAATTAGTCGGGAACCGGGCGCGGAGGGCTTCATCGACCGGGAGGTTGTCGGTGAAGCCCTGCACCACGATTATTTTGCCGTTGAGATTCTCCAGCGATGGAGCAACCTTCATCAGCACTTCGATTCCATGTGGACCTACTTCCCATCCACCCTCGGGGAAGAGAATTTCGTTCACCAGGGTCACCTGCAGGCGATCTTTGAGCTGCTTGACCTCAACCTGGTCGCTCTTAACTTCCGTCTCAAGGTTATGGTTGAGATTCTCGTAGGTCTCATTCATGTACAGAAGCTGCTGATTCTGCTGAACCTCCTGCTGATGTTGCTGCTGGGAGGCGCAACCCGCGAGCAGCGACATCATCACGAGCACGACCGATACTCGTAGCTTCATAAATTCCCCTGAGGCGTGGAAACTTGAACCGGCTCCGGCTGGTAAATTCCCGGCAAATTGACCTTTGGTACAATTGGCATCTCGATTGGCGATCGCGGATTATGTGCGATTAAAAGCGCCCTCACTGGATACTGAAGGCTTCACACGGGAGTACATCTAGATGAATCACCTCTTCCGCAAACTCGTATTTTGCCTGACCTTCGCCTGCATGGTGGGCGCGAGTGCTGCTGCTTCGTATGCCGCCGATCAAGCGATCACTCGCGAAGACATCGAGAATCGTCGCCAGGAGATCGTCGTTGCAACCATGAAATTCAGCGATGAGCAACTGAAGCAGAAGTTCCTGGAGGTGTACGTACCCTATCAGGAAAAGCTCATGAAGATCATGAAAGGCCGGGAAAAGCTCCTGATTCAATTCCTGCAGGATGAGAAGAACGGGGCGGTTTCAGATGCGGAAGCATCGCAGATTCTTTCAAAGAGCCTCGGCTTCGGCGGACAGCGCCTCGAGGCCGAGAAGGAATACGTCGCACAGCTCAAGAAGATATTGCCCACCGAGCAGGTGCTGCGAGCTTATCAGATCGAAACCAAGCTTAATGCGCTGTACCTCGCCGTGATGTTCGACACGGTACCGCTGGCGCGTTAAAAGGCCACGAACGAAAGGGGACCTCCGTATGAATATGACCCAGAAGACAGTTGCCCTTACCGCCCTGCTCCTGGCGGCAATCGCTCCGGTTGTAGCGTGGCATGCTCCGGTATACGCGCAAGAACAAAACCCGCAGATGCGCGATGACCTGGAGCAGTTCGCGATGGACCTGCATGTCGGGATGCAACGGGCGAATCTGACCGACCAGCAACGCGAACAGATGCGCAAGGATCTGCAAACTCTGCGCGACTCAAGGCAGAACCACGATCGAATTGCCGCGTTCCGCGCGATGAGAAATTTTCATCAGATTCTGGACAGCGGCGCGTTCAAGCCCGAGGACAAAGAGCGCATCAAGCAAGACCTGCAGCAATTGCGCGAGGCGAAACAGGACCGCAACGGCCCCATGTGATGCCCACCAGGGGTACACGACGACCGCAAGGATGAAAACGATGCTCATCGAAAATAGCCCTAGAGCGCTGCCCCGCAGGCTCATCGCCGGCCTGTCGGCGCTTGCTTTGCTCGCCACGCAGATGCCGTTGACCGGCTTCGCGCAGGAGCCCCCTCCCCCGGCGGCCACCAACCTTCCACCAAGCCCGGAACCGTCGGAACCGGGACCCGCTCCGGGGAAGGCGACCCAGAAGCAGTTGGAGCAACTGGTTTCACCAATCGCACTCTATCCCGACCTGTTGGTCGCCCAGATCCTGGCCGCATCCACTTATCCGACGCAGATCGTCGAGGCCGATCGGTGGCTCCATGACAATCCGAATCTGAAAGGCACGCAGCTAACCGACGCGGCAAGCCAGCAGCCGTGGGATCCCAGCGTCAAGTCTCTGACGCAATACGCTCCCGTGCTCGACAATATGAGCAAGAACCTGTCGTGGACCTCGGCACTCGGGCAGGCCTATTACAATCAACCCGCGGACGTGATGAGCGCGATCCAGACGCTGCGGCACATGGCACAGAAGGCCGGGACCCTGCAGACCACGCCGCAACAGAAGGTTGTCGTGGAAAATGCCGCCGGAGGAACCTCCGCCGCACCGACGACTGTTACCGAGGGAACTTCGGGCAACACGACGATCATCATCGAGCCGGCACAGCCGCAGATCGTTTACGTGCCTGAGTACAATCCGACCACGGCATATGGGCAACCGGTTCCCCCTCCGCCGGGATATTCGAGCGAAGACCTGCTGATGACGGGGTTGCTCGCGTTTGGCGTGGGCATGCTGGTCGGAGACATGATCGGCAGCAGCAGCAACAGTTGGGGCTGCAACTGGCACGGCGGCAACGTGGTTTACAACCACAACGTGTACGTCTCGAACTCGAACGCCATCCCGAGCCGATGGGGATACCATGGGTATCCGCCGCCCAATCATCCTTACTACGGCTACGGACCGGGACGTTACGGCTACAACAACTATCCGCGGCCCTACTCGGAACCGGCTATGCCGCGTCAATACGACCAACCGCAGTATCGACCCGAGCAGACCGCAATGAATCATCCGGCGGATCAAGGGGGTTGGCAGAACAATCGGAACGCAGCCCCGAATGGAATGTCCCGACCCGGAGCCGACAACAATTTCCGCGGCTATGGCGACCAGGAACATCCGCCGAGCAATCGCACCTGGGGCGGCAATGCGCAGCCGGGCGGATTCACCCAGGCAGCGAGTTCGCGGGGACGCGATAGTTACAACGGAACCAACAACCGGTGGGGCAACGGCCGCCTGATCGGAAACCGGCACTTCTAGTCAGCGCGAACTTGAGAAGGCATCCATGAAGGCAAATCCAAATCGTATTGCACGCTGGCTGGTCGCGGTTGCAGGCGCGCTGGCGATCGCGTCATTCACGGAAGTCAACGCAGGAGCAGCCGACAGCCAGGAAGTCTTCAAGACTCCGCAGGCGGCTGCCGCCGCGCTGGCGGATGCGGCCAGGAACAACGATGCGAGGGCGGCCATGCAGATCCTCGGACCGAACTCGCGCGAAGTGATCTTGTCCGGTGATAAGGTCGCCGACAAAGAGGCAGCCCAGGACTTCGCGAAGAGCTACCAGCAGATGCATCGGCTCGCCTACGGCGACAAAGGCCAGGTCATCCTGTACCTGGGCGCCGAAAACTGGCCCTTCCCGATTCCAATAGTGGCGCAAGCCAGCGGATGGGTTTTCGACACCGCCCAGGGAGAAAAAGAATTCCTGTATCGGCGCATCGGGAGCAACGAGTTGTTCACGATCGCCACCCTGCGAGAACTCGCGGCCGCCGAGCACGAATACAAGGATGGCAACTCGGACCATCAGTTCGCGCGCAGGCTCATGAGCACGAGCGGAACTCACGATGGGCTGTACTGGCCGGTGTCTTCCGGTGAAGCACCGAGCCCGATCGGACCGCTGGTGGCGAGCGCGGCGCAGGAAGGCTATCCCACCGGAACGAAAGGACCGAGTCCCTTCCACGGATACTTCTACAGGATCCTTACCAGCAAGGGAGCAAACGCACCCGGCGGCGAGAAGAACTATTTGACGGACGGCAAATTGACGGGAGGCTTCGCGATCATCGCCTACCCTGCAACGTATCGGTCATCGGGTGTGATGACCTTTCTTGTCAACCAGGACGGGCTCATCGTGCAGAAGGACCTCGGGCCGGACACAGTCAAGCTGGCGGCCGCGATGACGGCCTACGACCCTGACAAGAGCTGGACGGAAGTCCGCGAATACTCGGGTCGATAATCTTCGCTCATGATTGTGAGAAACAAACAGTCTTTGATGAACATCAAAACCCCGGGGCCTGTCGGTATCGTGTCCATCTTCGCCGGAATAATGCTTGCGATGTTCGCGGCGGGCTGCTCTACAACTGCCGCGCCGGAGCCGAGCCTCTCTCAAAGGATCGAAGGTACGGAGACGACACTGGCCGTCCCGGCCGGATTCTTCGGCAGCGATGCATCCCTGCTCAAACCGGGCAAGAATCCCGCCGCGCTCGCTTACTACGTCAACCCGCAGGCACAGTGGAGCCAGTATCACAAGATTCTGCTCGATCCGGTTCAGTTCTGGGACAGCAGCGATTCGCAAGTATCCGCCGACGACCAGAAGATGCTCACGAACTATCTCTACAATGCCCTCAAGCAGGATTTGGAGAAAAAGAATTTCAGCCTGGTCGATCAGCCGGGTGCGGGCGTGATGACAGTCCAGGTCGCTATCATCAGCGCCACGGCGGCGACACCCGGCATGCGCTCTGTCTCGGAGATCATTCCCCAGCTGCACGCGCTTAATTCACTTCAATCGCTGGCCACGGGCAGCCTGGCATTCGTCGGCTCGGCAGAAGGCGCCGTGAAGTTCAGCGACTCGCAAACCGGGCAGCTTCTGGCCGGGGCGGTCAACAAACGTCTTGGCGGGGGGAATGTGGAGGCCGCGGCGCAGGTAAAATGGGGCGATGCCGAGAACATCATGCAGTTCTGGGCAGACCAGATCTCAGGTCGGCTCCAGAATGCGACCACCAACGGATCTATTCTTACGCAACCTGAGCAGTGACGAGCGTTGAGGAAGTAGTCATGCAATCCCGTGCTGACCGGTAGAACGCGGGTTGCGACTGTAAAGTCGCATGCGATAGGACTGATTGCCGCGGGAAGGATGTCACTTCCAAATCGAGTCTGGTTCTCGTGTTCGCGCGGCGGGAGTGGCGCTTGGCGCCGAAGTGCAACCACCGCGTGCGGCGCGCTCGTGTTTGCCCTCTCAATGCAGGCCTGCCTGATCGGGCCCGACTACAAAACCCCTCCCGCGCAGCTGGCCAAACAATGGGAGCTCGCTCCTAACAGCCAGATCGATGCCAGCCACCAGGAGTACGCCGATTGGTGGCAGGTTTTTAACGACCCGACTCTCGTGAAGCTGATCAACCTGGCGTACGCGCAGAACCTCGGCCTGCGCGTGGCGGGGGTCCGGGTTCTGGAAGCGCGCGCGCAACTGGGCGAAGCGATCGGAGAGCTCTATCCGCAGCAGCAGAACGTGAGCGGTCAGCTCAACTACAATCGCCTGCCGCTTTCGCTGCCGTATAAATTTGCGGAGAACACCTACTGGTCGGACACCTTCGGCGCGCAGGCCGCGTGGGAAATCGACGTATGGGGAAAGATCCGGCGTGGTGTTCAATCCGCCGACGACAATTTTCTCGCCTCGGTCGCGAGCTATGACAACGTGCTGGTCACGCTGACCGGCGACGTCGCCAGCACCTACGTAAAGATTCGCACAACGCAGACGCAAATCGAGGTCGCGCGCCAGAACGTCGAGAAAGAACGGTTGTCGGTACAAATCGTGAAAGCCCGGCACGAGGGTGGCGTCGCCACCGGCCGTGACGTCGATCAGGCCGAGAACGTGTTGGGCTCGACCGAAGCCACGATCCCCCAACTCACGATACAACTCGACCAGCAGAAAGACGCTCTCAGCGTGCTCCTCGGCCTTCCTCCGGGATCGGTGGATGAGCTGCTGACGGCGTCATCGGGCATCCCGACTGCGCCGGAGAAGGCTGCCGTCGGAATTCCCGCCGACCTCCTGCGCCGCCGGCCCGATATTCAACAAGCGGAGCTGCAAGCGGCCGCGCAGTGCTCGCAGATCGGAGTGGCCAAGGCCGACTTGTTGCCCGCGTTCAGCCTGATGGGCAATGTCGGAACGCTGTCCACGAACGTCAACACTGCTTCGCTGTCAGATGTGTTCACGCACGCGAGCCTTCTGTACCAGGTGGGGCCGGTGTTCCAGTGGAACATCCTTAACTACGGCCAGATAACCAACAACGTCCGCTACCAGGACGCGAAGTACCAGGAATTGCTCGTCAACTATCAGAATGCGGTGATCAAGGCGCAGCAGGAAGTCGCGGACGGCATCGTCGCATTCATCGAATCGAAAGAAGCCGTCGTGTACCTGCAGGAAAGCGTGCGTGCAGCGGAAGGCGCGTTGAGAATCGCAATCATCCAGTACCGCGAAGGAATCGCCGACTTCACCACCGTTCTGACTGCGGAACAGAACCTCTACACCGCGCAAAATAGCCTGGCGATCGCGCAAGGCCAGGTCCCCCTCGGTCTCATCGCCGCATACCGGGCGATGGGCGGAGGATGGCAATTGCGTGCGGGGCACGATTTCGTCCCATTGGAAACAGAGCGCGAGATGGCGGGTCGCACCAATTGGGGGACCCTGCTGACTCCAGACTTGCTGAACCCGAAAGCTCCCGGACTTCCGGCTCCATCCGATACCGGGCATCTGGTACGGCCACCGGAATGGTGAGGAATGCGAATGCCTGATTCCTTGCGAAAAAGAAACGCTCGATGGCTGGCCTCAAACCGTGCCGCGCTGCTTGCAGCATCGATCGGAATGGTCGCCGTGGCAGCCGTCACGCTGATCGCGTGCCGGGGCAACAATGGTCCCGAGGTTGCGCCGGTTTCGGTCACGGCCGCCAAGCCGATAGCGCAGAACGTAGCCGATTTCCTGGACTTTACCGGCAACACCGTCGCGACAGATTCCGTGACCCTGGTAGCGCGCGTCGAAGGATATCTCGACAAGATTCACTTCGTGGACGGTACCGAAGTCAAGAAAGACACGCTGCTATTCACCATCCAGCAGTCGCAATACAAGGCACAGCTCCAGCAGGCGCTTGCCCAGGTCGATGCGCAGAAAGCTGCGCTGTGGCACGCGAAGACCGAGTTGGTCCGCTACAGCGGCCTGCTAAAACAGGATGCAGCCACCCAGACCGAAGTTGACCACTGGCGTTTCGAGAAAGAGTCGGCGGAAGCCGGGCTGAGCAACGCAGAGGCGCAGGTCATCCTGGCGAAATTGAACCTGAGCTACACGGAGGTGCGTGCGCCGTTCAATGGGCGAATTGGACGTCACCTGGTAAATCCGGGCAACCTGGTCGGCGCGCCGGGTCAGGAGACTCCCCTGGCGCAGATCGACCAGATTGATCCCATCTACGTTTACTTCACGATCAACGAAGGTGACCTGCTTCACATTATCTCCGAGTACAAGCGATCTCCGGCCCAGCGCAATGGAAGCCGCGTGCTCCCATGCTTCTTTGGGTTGGCCAACGAAACCGGATTCCCGCATGAGGGGAATCTCGATTTCGCATCGGTCGCAGTAGCTCCGACGACCGGCACATTGCAGCTCCGCGGCATTTTTCCGAATCCTGATTTGTCGGTGTTGCCAGGGTTGTTCGCGCGCGTGCGCGTACCGTCTCCCGACAAGCGCAGCGCGCTGCTCGTTCCCGGCGATGCGATCAGCTTCGATCAGCAGGGCGAATACCTGCTGGTAGTGGACAGCAACAACGTGGTGCATCGGCAGGGTATCAAGTCCGGATTCCAGGTCGGCACCATGATGGTCGTCAACGAAGGGCTAAAGCCGGACGACAACGTGATCGTCGAAGGATTGATGCAGGCGATTCCAGGCGCGACCGTAACTCCCAAGCAGATCACGCTGACGCCTCCACCGGCGCCGAAACCCGGAGCGTAGAGGAGCACCCGGAGCGGTGTCCAAGTTCTTCATAGAGCGACCGATTCTCGCCAACGTGATCGCGATCATCACGATCGTGTTGGGCCTCGTCTGCCTGCTGATCCTGCCGGTTTCGCAGTACCCAAACATCGTGCCTCCGACGATTCGGGTCACGACCACCTATCCCGGTGCGAGCGCCGACGTGATCGCAGCCACCGTGGGAATCCCGCTCGAGCAGGGAGTGAATGGAGTCGAGGGCTCGATCTACATGCAATCGACGAGCGGTAGCGACGGCAGCTACACGCTGACCATCACCTTTGCGGTCGGCACGGATCTGAATTCCGCGATCGCGCTCGTTCAGAATGCCGTCAATGGAGCGCTGTCTCAGCTTCCCAGCGCGGTTCAATCGCAAGGTGTGACCATTCAGAAGGTCAGCACCAACATCCTGCTGATCGGAAGCCTCTACTCGGACGACAATCGCTACGACGAAACCTTTCTCAGCAACTACGCGATCATCAATCTGCAGAATCCGCTGGCGCGCCTTCCCGGGGTGGGGCAAGTCCAGATTCTCGGCGCTGGCCCGTACAGCATGCGGGTGTGGCTCGACCCGGTGAAACTGAAGGCCTACGGCATCACGGTCCTCGATGTCCAGCAGGCCATCCAGAACCAGAACATCCAGGTCGCCGCGGGCCAGGTTGGCGGCCCCCCGGTGCCGTCCGACCAGGTCTTCCAGTTCACGGTCAAGGCGATGGGCCGGCTCGCCGATGTTACTCAATTCGAGAACATCATCATCAAAGCCAATCCCGCGGCCACCGAATTCAGCCAGGTCCAGAGCGCGGTACAGATCGCTCCAACCTCGCAAGTCGTACGCATCAAGGACATCGCGAAAGTCGAGTTGAGCCAGCAAGTCTTCTCGACCTTTTCGGGGCTAAGCGGCAAGAAGGCCGCCCAGATGAATGTATACACGCTCCCCGGTGCGAACGCGCTCCGCGTCGCGCGCGAGGTGAGCGCTTTGATGGGCAAGATGAGCGAGAAGTTCCCGGCGGGTTTGAAGTACACCGCGATGCTCGACACGTCCGTGTTCATCAAGGATTCGATTGGCGGAGTTTACCAGGCTCTTATCGAAGCGGGCTTCCTGGTGCTGCTCGTCATCATCCTGTTTCTCCAGAACCTGCGCGCGATGCTGGTGCCGGCGACCACGGTGCCCGTCACGATCATCGGTGCGTTCGCCGCGATGGCGCTGCTGGGATTCACGGTCAACCTGATGACTCTGTTCGCACTCATCCTGGCGATCGGCATCGTGGTCGATGACGCAATAGTCATTGTCGAAAATGCCTCGCACTACGTCGAAACCGGCCTGACACCCAAGGACGCCGCCATCAAGGCGATGAGCGAGCTTACCGGACCGGTGCTGGGAATCACGCTGGTGCTGACTTCTGTCTTCATTCCAGCGTCCTTCCTTCCCGGGATTACGGGTCAGATGTTCCGACAGTTCGCGCTGGTAATCGCCTCCACCGCGATCATCAGCGCGATGAACGCGCTTACGCTCAAGCCCACGCAGTGCGCGCTGTACCTGAAGCCGGTGGACAAGAACCGACAGATCAACTGGTTCTACCGCGGCTTCAATACGATCTACGGGAAGATCGAAGACCAATACATCGAGGTCGTGCACTGGATGTGCGAGCGGCCGCGCCAGATGGTGTATGTGTTCGTCGCGGTGGTGGGAGTCTCGGCCTTCCTGTTCGCGACCCACGCGTCGGCGTTTCTACCGCTCGAGGACCAGGGCTATTGCCTCGTGATTGCGCGGCTTCCCGCGGGCGCATCGCAACCGCGACTACGCGAAGTCTCGGCCGACATCGACAAGATCCTCAAGGGGACGCCCGGCGTAAGGGGATGGGTTACGAGCGGCGGCTATTCGGATCTCGATTCCGCCAACCTGAGCAACGTCATCACGGAGTACGTGATGTACGAGCCCTATGAGAAACGGCCGAAGCTTCCGCAGGAGGCGATCGTCCAGGATCTCCAGCAGCGGCTGGGCGCGATTCAAAAGGCTGTCTTCGCCGTGCTGGTCCCGCCCCCGATCCCCGGATTGGGCCAGGCCGGCGGCTTCCAGATGATGGTGGAAGATCGCGGCAGTCTTGGCATCACCGAATTGGGAAAGGCCACGCAACTGATTCTGCAGAAGGCCAGGGGCGACAAGGTGCTGCAGGGCGTCACGACCACTTTCAGCGCGAGCAGCCCGCAGCTCTATCTGGATATCAATCGCACGATGGCGGAATCGCTCGGCGTGTCCATCAACGATGTCTTTCAGACCCTGCAAACCTATCTCGGCTCGAGCTACATAAACCTGTTCAACAAGTTCAACCAGAGCTTCCAGGTCCGCGTGCAAGGCGAGGCCGACTATCGGCGGCAGCTCGATGACATCAAGGGTCTTTACGTGGCCAATCGCGATCACCAGATGGTGCCGATGGGCGCGCTGGTGCGCATCCGCCGTGCCCTGGGGTCGGAGTTGCTGACTCGCTACAACCTGTATCCCGCTGTTCCGATCATCGGTAATCCCGCCGCGGGCTACAGCACCGGGCAAGCGCTGACATCGATGGAGAAAGTCGCCGACGCGAACCTGCCCATTGGAATGGCCTACGACTGGACCGGCCTCTCGTACCAGGAAAAGCTGATCGGAAACCAGGCGTATTTCATTTTCGCCCTGTCGATCACGCTGGTCTTCCTGGTCCTGGCCGGCCAGTACGAGAGCTGGACCAGTCCCGCCGCCGTAGTGATCACGGTGCCGATGGCGCTGGTCGGGATCATTATCGCCTTGATAGTTCGAAATTTCCCTGCCGATCTATATACGCAGATCGGATTGGTCCTGATGATCGCGCTGGCCGCCAAGAACGCGATCTTGATCGTGGAGTTCGCCCGCGATCTGCAAAAGGAAGGCATGAAGCTTCGCGAGGCCGCGGTCGAAGCTACCCGGCGGCGCTTCCGGCCGATCGTGATGACCTCGATCGCCTTCATCCTGAGCGTCATTCCTTTGATGATCGCGCAGGGCGCCGGCGCCGCCAGCCAGCAGGCGCTGGGGACGGTCGTGTTCGGCGGGATGCTCGCGTCGACGCTGCTTGCTATCCCGTTCGTGCCGGTTTTCTACATCGAGATGGAAGGAATTACTGAGCGCCGGGAAGCGCGCAAGAAGGCCGCACCCATCGCTCATCCCACGGAAAGCAGCGCGGCCGACTAGCGCGGGCAGCAGCAGGCATCGCGCATGTCGAAGTTTTTTATCGAGCGTCCGATCCTCGCGAACGTAATCGCGATCGTCACGATGCTCCTGGGCGCGGTGTGCCTGTACAGCCTGCCCGTCGCGCAGTATCCGCAAATCGTTCCGCCGACTATCCAGGTCACCACCACTTACACCGGCGCCAACGCGGAGACCGTAGCAGACACCGTCGGCATTCCGATCGAACAGGCTGTCAATGGAGTCGAGAACTCCATCTACATGCAATCGACGAGCGGCAGCGACGGCAGCTACACGCTGACGGTTACGTTCGCGATTGGCACCGACCTGAAAGTCTCGCTGGCGCTGGTGCAGAATGCGGTCAACAGCGCCCTGCCCCAGCTTCCCCAAACAGTCAGATCGCAGGGTGTCACGGTCAAAAAAGTCGGCACCAACATCCTTCTGATCGACAGCCTCTATTCCGATGACAACCGCTACTCCGACACGTTCCTGTCCAACTACGCGATCATCAATCTCCAGAATCCGCTCGCCCGCCTGCCCGGGGTTGGGCAGATAACGGTATTCGGCGCAGGCCCATACAGCATGCGAGTCTGGCTCGACCCGATGAAGCTGCAGACCTATGGGCTGACGTCAACCGACGTCGAGGCCGCGATCAAGAATCAAAATCTCCAGGTCGTGGCCGGGCAAATCGGCGGCGCGCCCACGTCGGGAAACCAGGTATTTCAATTCACGATAAACGCGCTGGGCAGACTTTCCGACGTCACCCAGTTCGAAAACATCATTCTCAAGAGTGTCCCGGCATCGAACCTTAGAGAACAGACAAAGGATCCCAGCACGGCTTCACCTACCGCACAGCTGGTTCGCATCCGCGATGTCGCCCGCGTTGACCTGAACCAGCAGGTCTACACGGTCTTTGGAACGCTCAACGGAAAGAAAACCGCGCACATCGCGATCTTTGCGTTGCCCGAGGCGAACTCGCTGGCGGTGGCGGAGGAAACCCGCCAGCTGATGAAGCAGATGAGCAAAGTGTTCCCGCAAGGGCTGAAATATACGGCGCTCTACGACACCACGCTCTTCATCAACCAGTCGATCGGCGCGGTTTACTCAACCCTGATCGAGGCGGGCTTCCTGGTGCTGCTCGTGATCATCCTGTTTCTGCAGAATTTCCGCGCGATGCTGGTGCCGGCCACCACCGTGCCGGTCACAATTATCGGCGCGTTCGCCGCGATGGCGATGCTGGGTTTTACCGTGAACCTGATGACGTTGTTCGCGCTCATCCTGGCGATCGGAATCGTAGTCGATGACGCGATAGTCATTGTCGAAAACGCATCGCACTACATCGAGCAAGGCCTCAGCCCGAAAGACGCCGCGATCAAGGCGATGAGCGAGCTGACCGGTCCCGTGCTCGGAATCACGCTCGTGCTGACCTCGGTGTTTCTGCCGGCATCCTTTCTTCCCGGCATCACAGGGCAGATGTTTCGGCAATTTGCGCTGGTAATCGCGTCCACCGCGATCATCAGCGCGCTGAACGCGCTCACACTGAAACCTACCCAGTGCGCGCTGTACCTGAGGCCGATTCCAAAAGACAAGAAGATCAACTGGTTCTACCGCGGCTTCAACAAGTTCTTCGCGATGGTCGAACGGCACTACGTCGCGCTGGTGCACTGGATGGTAGAGAGGCCGCGCAGCATGACCCTGGTCTTCCTGACCCTGGTGGGCCTTGGGGCAGCCGCTTTCGCCGCGTATCCGACCGCGCTGCTGCCCCTCGAAGACCAGGGCTACTGCATCGTGATCGCGCAGCTACCGGCGGGATCTTCGCAGCCCCGGGTTCGCGAACTGGCAAATAACATGGACGGTGTCTTCAAGTCCGTCCCGGGACTCAAAGGCTGGGTGACAATCGGCGGTTACTCCGCGATGGACTCCGCGAAGATGTCCAACGTCATCACGTCCTTCGTGGTATTCGACGATTGGGGAGGCCGGCCCAAAGGGTTCACGATGCCCGGGACCATCCTGAAGCTGCAACAGAAATTCCACGCGTTCACCAACGCGCAGTTCAACGTCCTGCCGCCCACACCGATTCCCGGATTGGGCAATGCGTTCGGCTTCCAGATGGAAATCGAAGATCGCAGCAGCCTGGGCCTCGCTGAACTCCAGAAAGCCGTGCAGCAGATTTTGCATCACGCGCTCGCCCTGCCGAACTTTCTGCGCATCGGGTTTACCACCTTCAGCGCCAACAGCCCGCAGGTATACGTGGACATCGATCGCGTGAAGGCCAAATCTCTCGGCGTGACGCTCAACGACGTTTTCCAGACGCTGCAGGCGTACATGGGTTCCAGCTATGTGAACCTTTTCAACAAGTTCAACCAGAGCTTCCAGGTGCGCATCCAGGCCGATGCGGACTATCGCCTCCAGGCGCGGGACATCGGCAGCCTTTACGTAAAGAACCAAGACAAGCAGATGGTCCCGTTAGGCGCCCTGGTCACCGTGCGCCCCGCGCTCGGGACCGAGCTGGTTACCCGGTACAACCTCTACCCCTCCGCCGTGATAACCGGCATTCAGATGCCCAGATACAGCTCGGGGCAGGCATTGACCACGATGGAGAACCTCGCGCATGAGATTCTCCCGCGCGGAATGGACTACGAATGGACGGGTTTGTCGTACCAGGAAAAGCTAATCGGCAACCAGGCGTATATGATTTTCGCCCTCTCGATCACGCTGGTTTTCCTGGTTCTCGCAGCGCAATACGAAAGCTGGATCGATCCCGCGGTCGTGATCCTGATCGTGCCGATGGCGCTGGTTGGTATCGTGGTCGCGCTTTTCATCCGGAAGCTTCCCAATGACCTGTACACGCAAATCGGACTGGTCCTGATGATCGCGCTGGCAGCCAAGAACGCGATCCTGGTCGTAGAGTTCGCCCGCGAATTGGGCGAGAGCGGGATGTCCTACGCGGAAGCTGCCATCGAGGCGGCCCGCCGGCGCTTCCGCCCGATTATCATGACTTCGATCGCCTTTATTCTTGGCGTCGTGCCGCTGGTGCGCGCCGACGGCGCGGGCGCGGCCAGCCAGCAATCGCTCGGCACGGTGGTGTTCGGAGGAATGATCGCGTCGACCGTTCTGGCCATCCCCTTCGTGCCGGTCTTCTACGTCCTGGTTCACGGCTCGGGCGAGAAGAGCGCGGCCAAGACTCCGGCGCCGCACACACGCACCCTGCGAGATCGCGCGTTGCGGCGGCTCGAAAGCCTCGGCTCACGCGCTGAGTGAGCTGTTTTCCGGCAGCCGCGGGAGGCCAATCGATCGTCGTGATGCGGGACGATTGGCGATCAAGTGCGCCAAAATCTCCGGAATTTCAAAAATCGCGCGATTGTTGATCAGGCTCACGTGTTCGCGAA
This sequence comes from Binataceae bacterium (SeqCode), assembly GCA_035500975.1. Taxonomy (GTDB): domain Bacteria; phylum Desulfobacterota; class Binatia; order Binatales; family Binataceae; genus JAFAHS01. Next base: position 7,934 of record DATJWT010000426.1, on the reverse strand, counting down.
AGGCCGCGAGACGGTCAGGATCGAGCATCGGCAGGATACCCGCGCCGACTTCCGCGAACGAATGCAGCACGACGCCGAGGTGGTTCTCGACAATCCAGTCAGTATTGAAGCGCTCCTGCACCATCGTCCACGAATTGCGCTCGACGACCACCGGCAGGCCCATCACCAGCGCCTCACTGATACTCCCGGGGCCCGGCTTTCCGACAAAGTAGTCGGCCAACTGCATGAAGCGCGGAATGTCGTCGCTGAAACCCTCGATGTGATATGGGAACGGAAGCTCGAGTTCCGCGATCTTCTCGGCGAGTTGGCGATTGTGCCCGCACATGAAGATAAGCTGGGTCTTCAGACCTGCCGCCGCGACACGTCGAGCGATGGTCAGCATCTGGCGCGATCCGTATCCGCCAAACATCACGAGCCCCGTCGGCAGATCCGGGCGCAACCCGAGCCGCGCGCGTTCCTGCACGAGATCGATCGGCGGGCGATTGTAGAACTCCGGCCGCACGATCATTCCCGAGGTGCGGAATACGCGATCCTTGCGATGGCCCATCGCGAGCGCCTGGTTCATCGCGGCTTCTGTACCGCAGATCAGGTATTGCTCCTGGCGCTCAATCCAGAAATGAGGCGGATAGTCGGCCAGGTCGGTGAGGATGGTCACGACCGGGGTCGGCGGGCGATCCAGCGTCTTGTCCGCCGAACGCAAGCCTTCAAAAATCTCGCGATTGAAGTTTGGAATCACCGAAACCACCAGGTCCGGCGGGTTTTCGGTCCAGTAGCGTTGCAACATCGCGGTCGCCTGCGCGTGCATCCGCCGAATCAGCGACTGAACCACCCGCAGCATCGGACCGGTCCCGATCGTGAGTCCATGACGCAGCATCCGGTTGTAGAAGTCCTCAACCCGGACGCGCGTGACCTTGCGAATGAAATCGATTGGCTCCAGCACCTCGCGCAGGTTGATCGTGTGCACATCCCACGGCCGCTGCTGCTGTTCGAGGATGGACTTAAGGCCCGCAGCAGATGCGCGATGCCCTCCGCCGGCGTTGAAGAAAATCAGGTCCACGCGCGGCCGCGGGTCGCATAGCGGGGAAAAAGAAAAACATCGCTCCATCTATTCCGTCCTTTCTGCGACGCTGTCGGGTCCAGTAAGCAACCCCAGCAACTTCAACCCGCCGTCTCGTTCCTCGACCAGCGCCGTCCTGCTTTGCACCCAGTCTCCATCGTTGATGTAGAGAATCGGACCGATCATGCGATGGTCCGGGCGATGCGTGTGACCGCAGATCACGCCGTCGGCGCGATGTTTTCGCGCGCCTTCCGTCACACGATCATCAGGGAAATCGACCAGTTGATGAACCGCGGTCTTGAGTCTCCGCCGCAGTACTCCCAGCGGACCGCGGCCGGAAGGATCCGAGTGCCTGACGCCGCGGTTGTACCAGAGGTTGATCTTGAGCGCGCTGGAATAGCCGATGCTTCCCATGATCGAGAACCAGCGATTGCCGTGAATGGGGCTATCGAACTGATGGCCGTGAATCACGAGCATCCGGCGACCTTCTGCGGTCTTATGCAGGAAAAACGGATGGCATTCGACCGAACCGAACAGCATTCGCACCAGCTCGCCGTCGTTCTCGTCGTGATTTCCCGGGATGAAGATGATCCTGGTGCCGCGCCTGCGCCACGCCCAGACTTCTTCCACCACCGCGGTCTGATCGGGCGTCCAGCACCAGCCCGGGCCCATGTTCCATCCATCAATGATGTCGCCGACCAGGAACAGGGTCTCGGCGCGATGGCCTTGCAGGAATTGAAGAAGGGCCTGCGCTTTGCAGCGCGGGGTCCCGAGATGGAAGTCGGAGATCCAGATGGAGCGGCATTCCGTGACGGGTTGTTCGGACAATGGCGGGCCGCTTGCGGAACTCTCCGCGAAATTCGGCCGCCTATGACCGAGCAACCGATCCATCGCGACGCCGCTCCATCAGTACCCCCGGCCCGCACCTCATTAATCGTTCGCACTTCGATCAAAGCACAGAAGCGGTGAGAAAGCGCAGTAGTTCTTTTGAAATGTTGACCAGGAAACGGTTATCAAATGGTTAATCAAAAACCCGAACTAAGCAGCGCTATCGCGGCTCGCGCTTGCGCGGGCATGTTTTCGGTCGGGGATAGCTTCGGTTTTTCGGGCCACGCGCGATTGCGCCGGTCTTCCTATGCAATATAATGCAGTCGTGCGCCGAGTATCGAAAGTCGAAGCCGCAACGCCTGAAAAGGACCCGGAACGAAGCGTTTCATCTGCAGCCTACCTGAAAGCGCTTGGCCGCAAGGTTCGCGATGCGCGTGCGCGGCACGGGATGACGCGGCGGATGCTCGCGCACGACTCCGGAATCTCGGAACGCTACCTTGCGCAGCTCGAAGGCGGATTGGGCAACTTCTCGATCGTGATGCTTCGAAAGCTGGCGAAAGCAATCGATGTCCCGGTTTCCGAGCTGGTGAACGAAGAACCGCCGGCTTCCGTCGAGTACGGGCTTACCGTTGAGCGACTCAGGCGTCTACAACCCGCAGAGTTGGTGGAAGCAGCGGAGATGCTGAAGGAGCGCTTCGGCGATCGCACCGGACGCGCAGAGCGAATCGCACTCATCGGCCTCAGGGGAGCCGGCAAGAGCACCCTGGGACAGGCACTCGCCCGTCAACTGGGATGGCGATTCGTGGAAATGAGTCGTGAAATCGAGGCTGAAGCCGGAGTGCCGGTCGACGAGATTTTCGACCTCTGGGGACAAGCTGCCTATCGCCGCTACGAGCGCCGCGCGCTGGAGCGAATCCTCGCCATGCCGGCGCGGATGGTACTGGCGACCGGCGGCGGTATCGTTTCGGAACCGGCAACGTTTGAGCTGCTGCTCGACGGGTTCTTCACCGTATGGGTCCAGGCCTCACCGAAAGAGCATTGGGATCGCGTCATCCGCCAGGGCGACCATCGGGTGGAAGGCAGCGGCGATACCGAAGCTCTCGCCGATATGCGCCGCATCCTCGCACAGCGCGACCCGCTCTACGGCAAGGCCGATGCGCACGTCCAGACCAGTGGAAAAACCGCCAGGCAGTCGCTGGCGGAGCTGCTTGGGATGCTCCGAACCCAGCCGAAGCGAGCGACTTCGCGTCCGCGCGCGAGATAATTCGTCCGGTTTGATTCTTTCGGGCGATATGCATTATAGTGCATACGACATCAGGTACCGAATATGATCGACTTTCGAACCGAGCCCGCGAAATATCGCCATTGGAAACTCCTTTTCTCCGGCCCGGTGGCAACGCTCGCGCTGGATGTCGATGAAAACGGCGGCCTGGTCGAAGGCTACGAGTTGAAGCTCAATTCGTACGATCTCGGAGTCGATATCGAACTCCACGATGCGATCCAGCGGCTGCGCTTTGAGCATCCCGAGGTTCGCAGCGTAATCATCACGTCGGCGAAAGATCGCGTTTTCTGCGCCGGCGCCAACATCCGGATGCTCGGCCTGTCCAGCCATCCGTTCAAGGTCAACTTCTGCAAGTTCACCAACGAGACGCGCAACGGTATCGAAGACGCGACCGCGAACTCCGGCCAGTTCTACCTGACCGCAATCGGGGGCGCGTGCGCCGGCGGGGGCTATGAGCTGGCGCTGGCTACCGACTACATCGTGATGGCCGATGATGGTTCCACGAGCGTTTCGCTTCCCGAGGTTCCCCTGCTGGCAGTGCTGCCGGGAACCGGAGGCCTGACACGGCTGGTTGACAAACGCGGAGTGCGCCGTGACCGCGCCGACTTCTTCTGCACCACTGAGGAAGGAATCAAGGGGCGGCGCGCAGTCGAGTGGCAACTGGTCGATGAGGTCGTGCCGCGGACTCAACTCAGCGAAATCGCCATGCGCAAGGCACAGGAATTCGCATCGCGTTCGAGGCGCGCCGGAGACGCCAAAGGCATCGTGCTCACACCGCTGGCGCGAACAATCGAAGACCGGGCCATCACGTACGATCACCTGACAGTCGATTTGGGCCGCGACCTCTCTTGCGCCACCTTCACGGTCCGCGGGCCCGATCGCCCTGCCCCGTCGAGCGCCGGCGAGGTGATGGAGCTTGGCTGCGACTTCTGGCCGCTGGCGATGGCCCGTGAGCTGGATGATGCGATCCTGCACCTGCGCTTCAACGAAGATGCGATTCGCACCTGGATTTTCCGCACCGACGGCGACCTCGGCCTGGTGGGCAAGTACGATGCGTTCCTGCTGGCCAATGGCGACAACTGGCTGGTGCATGAGATCGTCCTCTATCTCAAACGGACCATGAAGCGGCTCGATGTCAGCTCCCGCTCGATGTTCGCGTTTATCGAGCCGGGCTCCTGTTTCGGAGGTTCGCTGCTCGAGCTCGCGCTCGCGTCCGATCGCATTTACATGCTGCGTGGCTCGCGCGAAGGCGATGAGGCGCCACCGGCGAAGGTTGTCCTGAACGAGATGAACTTCGGACCACTGCCGATGTGCAACGGGATGTCGCGTCTCGCGTGCCGGTTCCACGGTGAACCGGAAAAGATGACCGAGCTGCGCGCGAAAATCGGCAAGGAAATCGACGCGGAAGGCGCGGAAACGCTCGGCCTGGTGACGTTTGCGCCCGATGATATCGACTGGGAAGACGAGGTACGCATCGCGATCGAGGAGCGGGCGGCCTTCTCCGGCGATGCACTCACCGGGATGGAGGCATCGCTGCGTTTTTGCGGTCCGGAGACGATGGAATCGAAGATCTTCGCGCGCCTGTCTGCGTGGCAGAACTGGATTTTCCAGCGCCCCAACGCCGTTGGCGAGAAGGGCGCGCTCAAACTGTATGGCAGCGGGCGGCGCCCCGAATTCGATCCGCGGAGAGTGTGATGTCGATCAACTACGACGAACGAATTCCCAATAACGTAAGTCTTTCCAGCGACCGCCGGCTGCAACGCGCGCTCGAGAACTGGCAGCCGAAGTTCCTTTCCTGGTGGAACGAGATGGGTCCCACGGGTTTCCAGACCTCCGATGTCTACCTGCGCACGGCGACCTCCGTCGATGCCAAAGGCTGGGCGACCTTCGACTATCTCAAGATGCCGGACTATCGATGGGGAATCTTTCTCGCCGAACCTGAGCCAAATCGCAAGATTGCCTTCGGCGAGCACAAGGGCGAGCCGGCCTGGCAAGAAGTTCCCGGGGAGCATCGCGGAGTACTCCGCCGCCTGATCGTAACCCAGGGCGACACAGAGCCCGCTTCGGTCGAGCAGCAGCGCCATCTCGGGCGCACCTGCCCTTCGCTTTACGACCTGCGCAACCTGTTCCAGGTCAACGTCGAAGAGGGGCGGCACCTGTGGGCGATGGTTTACCTGCTCCAGGCGTTTTTCGGTCGCGATGGTCGTGAAGAAGCCGAGGCACTTCTCGAGCGTCGCTCCGGGAGCGCAGACAATCCACGAATCCTCGGCGCCTTCAATGAGCGCACTCCAGATTGGCTCTCGTTTTTCATGTTCGCGCACTTCACAGATCGCGACGGCAAATTCCAGCTAGCCAGCCTGGCAGAGTCGGGCTTCGATCCGCTGTCACGGACGTGCCGCTTCATGCTGACCGAGGAAGCCCATCACCTGTTCGTGGGAGAAACCGGAATCGGCAGGATCATCGGGCGAACCTGTGAGCTGATGAAGCGGCATCGAACCGATCAAGTCGCGGAATATGGTGGCATCGATCTCCGATTAATTCAGAAGTACCTGAACTTCCATTTTTCGGTGTCGCTGGATTTGTTCGGCTCGGAACTGTCAACCAACGCCGCCAACTACTTCAGCGCCGGCCTGAAGGGGCGCTTCAAGGAAACCGATCGCGATGACGATCATCGCCTTACCGACGCGTCGTACCGCGTCTTCAAACCATCCGGCGGAAGAATCGTCGAGAGCAACGAACCGGCGCTGACAGCATTGAACGAGAACCTCCGCGATGCGTACATCGCCGATTGCGAGCGCGCACTGGCCCGCTGGAACAAGGCTATCGAAGAGTCAGGAATAGAAGCCCGCCTCAGTCTGCCTCATCGCGGGTTCCATCGAGCGATCGGGGAGTTCAACGGGGTCTTCGTCACTCCAACGGGCGACATCGTCGCTGAGCCGGAGTGGCGCTCGCATGAGGGGGAATGGCTGCCGAGCCAGGCCGACCGGGAATTCGTCGCTTCGCTGATGAAACCCGTCACCGAGCCCGGCAAATTCGCGAGCTGGATCGCGCCTCCGCCACGGGGGATCAATCACCAGCCGATCGAGCTGGAGTACGTGCGCCATCTGCCAGCGTAGCGAGCAGTAAGCTGGTCCGGTTCAATCTTTGACGGCCCGTTTCTTGCGGATGTAACCGCGTGAACCGGATGCGCGCGGGATTTCCGTGATCCGGTTGCCGGAAGGACGGGCAGATGCCGCCCCGGATGCTCGTTACGCGGGCATCGCGGCCGCGGTTCATCCCGCCCTTCGATGGAGAGAAAAGCTGGATACCAAGCTGCTGAAGACCTTTCTCGCCCTCGCCGATGAGCGCAGTTTCACGTCGGCGGGCAAGACCCTTGGCCTCACCCAGTCCGCCGTCAGCCAACAGATTCGATTGTTAGAACGAGAATTGGGAGCGGAACTGGTTATCCGCTCCAACAAACTGGTTGGATTAACTTCCGCAGGCGAGATTCTTCGCCAGAGTGCACATCGTATCCTCGAAAACCTCGACCAGGCGCGCAGCCTGATCGCGGAACGATCGACCAACGGCGGCGGACGCCTGAGTATCGGCGCGCCTCCGGGCATCTGCCAGATGCTGATGCCATCGGTGGTGGCGGCATTCTCGAAGCGCTTCCCTGCTACGCACCTGTCGATCACTTCGCTCGATCAATCGAATGCGGTCGATCGCCTCATTCGAAGAGACGTGGATTTCGCGATCATGCTGGCGCCGGTGCGTCACAAGGCGTTATCCACTGCCGATGCCGGGCGCGATGAAGTTATCGTGGTCGCAAGCGAGCAAAGCCCGCTGAGCCGCCTGCCGCGTCTGCAAGCCAGCGATCTTCAGTCGCAGGCGATGATCTTGCCGCCCAATCCGAACGTCGAGTACTCGGCGTGGAGCGGGTTCATGCTCGAATCGGGTGTGTTCCCGCGGATCACCCTGGAGACCGACAGCCTCGAGCTCGCGATTGCACTGGCACGCGCCGGGCTTGGCATGACGGTTGCGCCAAGGTGGGCCGTCCCATCAGCACCTGGAGGCGTCGCGATGCTGAGCGTGGGTAAGACGGGCCTGTGGCGCACCTGGGCGGTCACCTATCCTGCCGCGCTGCGTCTGACTTCGATTCATCGCGCGTTCCTGCGCATTTGCGGTGAACAGCTCGGCGCAGCTCTAAGCGGTATTCCGGTCAAAGAACCAGAGAGCGCGGGCTGGGAGCGAGCCGGGACTGCCTGAGATCTACTTGGGCTTGTGTTCCCATAGTTTTATTCCGCCGAGTAGCCCGTTGAGGTTGCTGACAGTACTGACATTCGGCGGAAGTTTGATCTTGATGTACTTGGTGTTGCCGCCGCCAAGGTAGAGTCGATCGTAGTTGAACATCCGCTGCGCATCGCCGATCGCCTCGGCGAGCATCCGGTTCCACTTCTTCTTGCCCTTCTTCTGCAGCGCCTGCGCGCCCAACTCGTCTTCGTAAGTCTTGCCCTTGTGAAACGGATGATGCCCGACCTCAAGATGAATCCGGTGCCCATCGACGAAGATGACCGAGCCCACGCCCGTGCCCAGTGTCATCACCAGTTCGATGCCTTTCCCGGTGACGCTGCCCAGCCCTTGCACGTCGGCATCATTGGCAACCCGCACAGGATGCTTGAGGCGCTTTTGTAGAGCGGACGCCAGGTCGAATCCATTCCAGCCTTTTCCAAGATTCGGCGCCGTGTATACAACGCCATCTTTGACTACGCCGGGAAACCCGACCGAAAC
>DATJWT010000425.1:0-7804 GCA_035500975.1 Binataceae bacterium (SeqCode) | reverse complement strand
TTCATTTTCGTCCGCGTGGAGCCGCGGACCATCGAGGTAGGGGACCTTCTCGTCGAGGATTCCCTGATCACCAGTGACCATCACGTAATGTGCCGCAACATAGGGCAGCCAGATGCGGTCATCGGAAATGTGCGTGCGGATCCCCAGACCGGAAGGTGGAAGCCACCAATGCTGAACATCACCCTCCGCGAACTGCCGGGCCGCCGCGCGAAGCAGATGCTCACGCGCGAGCTCCGGTTTCGCAACGGTGAGCGCCATCACGTCCTGAAGCTGGTCGCGAAATCCGTACGCGCCGCTCGCCTGGTAGAACGCCGATCGAGCCCACAGCCGGCACGCGAGCGTCTGGTAGAGAAGCCAGCGGTTGAGCATCAGGTCCATCGAGCGATCCGGGGTTTTCACCTGAACCGCGCCGAGAGCCTCGTCCCAGTGGCGAATGACCGCGCGCAAAACCGAATCAAGGTCGCTGGTTCGATAGCGTGCAATGAGCGAAAGCGCCTCGGGCCTGGTCTCCGCCTGCCCCAGGAAACACACGACTTCTGTGACTTCGTGCGGCTTCAGCTCGATGCGGGTTTGAAGCGCGCCACAAGGATCAAGGCCGGCACCGACCCGATTCGAAAGGGGCTTTCCATCTGCCAGTGCGGTAGGAGCTTCCAGGCCTCCGTTACGACCCAGAAATTCAGTGCGATCGCCGGTGTAGCCAAGCTGCTGCCCTGCTAGATCGAAGAAGGCAACGCGCCGACCAAAGTCGGCGCTCCAGGAATTGCGGGCGAGCAAAGCCCCCGAGGCAGAATCACGCTCGGTGACAACGAATGGGGCGGAAGCGCCGCGGTGGGTTCCGAGTACCCATTCCACGTAGGCGGTGATCGAAAGGCGGCGGGTTCGTCGGGATCGATTTCTGATTTTCAATCGCGAAATCTTGATGGGATCCGTCAATGCGACGAACTGCTCGAGCTCCAGATCGATACCGTGTGCGGTGTGCTCGAAACGGCTGTATCCCTGGCCGTGCCGCGCCACATATGGCGATTGCTCGCGAATCGGGAGCGCAGTCGGACCCCATAGCTCGCCGCTATCTTCGTCGCGAACGTAGATCACCTCACCAGGCGAATCGCTTACCGGATCATTGGACCACTGGGTGAGCTGATTCTCGCGGCTGTTGATCGCCCAGGTGTAACCGGAGCCAATCGCGGAAACCTGGAAGCCGAAGGTTGGATTGGCGATAACATTGATCCACGGCGCAGGCGTCCACTGTCTTTCGCTGAGAATGGTTACATATTCGCGTCCATCGGCCGTGAAGCCGCCGAGGCCATTGAAGAACTCCAGTTCGGATCGAATCGCGAGGAGTGGCTCAATTTCATGGTCTTTCGCTGGAAAATCGGGGCGCCGTGGCGCGGCGAGGGGTTGGAGTCCCTCCAGACGCTTGAGTTGCTCGGAGAGGCTGCCGCGACGGCTGAACAGCACCACGCGAGCGGCAGATTGCAGAAGATTGCGCGCTTCAACCGGGATCAAAGCAGCTTGCAGAACGAAGACCGCCCCCCTGATGTGTTCGCCCGCCGACGGCGTTCGCGACTGATTCGACCGAACCATCGCCTCGAGCGCCTTCTGCAAATCATCGAGATACGACGACGGCCGCTCGTTGAGAATCACGAGGTCCACGGCGAGCATTTTCATTCGCCAGTATTCATGGGCGCGAACAAGTTGCCGGACGATTTCGAGGTCTTCTATTTCATCGGTTCGTACCAAAACGATCGGAAGGTCGCCCGAGATAGAGTGGGGCCAAAGTGTCGATTGCGGGCTCTCGCAACGTTTGAGCGCCTCGGAGGGAGGCCGTAGCGTGGGATCCGAGTAGAGGACATGGTTGGCGAGGCGCTGGAACAGATGCGCCTCTTCGGGACCGACGCTCAGATGCAACAACTGCACTTGCGCCTGCGTCCACGCGCGGATTGCCGCGCGATCGAAAGCGGACGCGTCTTGATGCTTGTCAGCGAGGTCGAGCGCTTCGCCTCGCGACGGCGCAAGCAGGGTCCAGAATGCCACGCGCGCCGTAGCACCCGCGGCAATACGAACTTTGATCCTCAGACTGAAGATCGGATCGAGCACGTCGCCGACGGTATTGGATAGCGGCCGGCCATCTACGACTGAAACAGGCTCCCGAATTCCGCACCCCTGCCCAATGAATCGTGCACGATCGGTTTCGAATTGCAGATCATCCACGGTGTCGCCTTCGACCACCGCAAGATGCGCTGCCCAGATCGAAGATTCGCCCGGAGCTCGCAGCCGGCGCGTCGCGAGTAACGCGCCCGCCTCGGCGGCGAACTCGGTTTGAACAAACAGCTTGGAGAACGCGAGATGCGCATTGTCGGCGGCAGGAGGAGCCAACACGACCTCGGCATATGAAGTAACCTCGATCTCCCGCGGTCGTGTTCCAAGGTTTGTGATCGACAACCGGCGGACTTCCGCATCGGACTCGGGCGACACCACTACTTCGAGCGTCGACCCCATCGTTCCATCCTGCCTGAGGATCTGGACACGATCTTCGGAAAACGCGACCTCGTAGCTATCCGGTTCAGCGCAAGTCGGCTGATAGCCTGCTGACCACACCTGACCGTTGCTCGCATCGCGCAGAAACACGTAGCTGCCCGACGCATCGCGCGTGACATCCTCCTGCCATCGCGTGACGGCCAGGTCGCGCCAATGGCTGTAGCCGGAACCTGCCGCGGTCATCATCACCACGTATTTGCCATTCGAGAGGAGGTGGGTGCGCGGGATCGGATCGTGCGGGGAATGAAAACGGCGCACTATCGGCGCCGGGATTTCGCGGGTCTTTGCTGCTTCCGCGACTTCCTCGGCACGCGGATACGCCATCGGGACATCGCGCGGAATCCGCTCCTGCAGCAACAGCTCGGTGGCACGGATGATCGGCTCAGCGTGAAAGCGGGTGCGCATCGCCCCGTGGCACAGAACGTTGTCGATCGCGACCAGGGTCATGCCCTCGTGATGCGCCATGTAAGCGCGAACGATTGCTACGGTTTCGGTTTCCGGAATGCGCAGGGGCGTATAGTCGAGCGCTTCGTACCATCCGTAGCGGCCGCAGCCACCGGCGGCGGCGATTCGTGCGAGGTTTCGCACCGCGGAACGGGCATCGATCATTGTTGCCAGGCCGGAGGCGTAGGAAGAGATAACTATGTCCTGGCTGAGGCCCCGCTTCAGACCCAGTCCTGGAACACCGAAACTTTTGTACTGATAGTTGAAATTCAAATCGCGCGCGCTGAACGCGGATTCTGACACGCCCCACGGGACGCGGAGCTCCCTTCCGTATTCAATCTGCCGGCGCACAATCAAGGCGGTGGTGTTTTCGAGCAAGCTGCCGGCCGGCTCATGCATCACGAGCAGCGGCATCAAGTATTCGAACATCGATCCTGACCAGGAGATGAGCGCGGAGCCGCCGTCGATAAGCGTCACCTCCCGTCCAAGCCGGAACCAGTGCTTGACCGGAAGATCGCCCTTGGCGATTGCGACCAGACTGGCAAGCCGCGCCTCCGAGGCGAGAAGATCGTAACAATTACCATCCAGGGCGCCCTCGGCGACTCGATAACCGATCGCGAGCAATTGCCGCGACGGATCGTAGAGAAACCCGAACTCCATCGCCGAGATCATTGTGCCGATGAGAGCGATCACTGACTGGAGGCGCCCGGCGAATGATCGAGTCGGGCACGCGAAGTGGCCGATATCATTCTGATGACTGCGAATTGTGGATTTGATCGCTTCCACCCAGACCAGCAGCTCCTCAAGAGCACTGTCACCGCGTTCCGCTGCGAGCGTGCGAGCGACGTCACCTACGGTCTCCGCTTGAACAGCGAGCCTGGTCAGCGTCGCATCAACCACCCCGCGATCCGGCAAGGAAGGCTGGACACTCGACGAAAGCGACTCACCCAAAGTATTGAGGGCCGCTTCAAGGTCCTTGCGCGATACCGTGTCGGTTCGTCGCTCATCGAGCACACCAGCCGCTTCTTGCGCGAGGTTGAGGGCGTCTTCGATTCCAGACAACCATCCTGGAACGATCACGGGCGCATCGAGCATTTCGCGGCAGGCGTTGATTACCGCGATCAGATGTCCCGCGAGGTTCCCGCTGTCGACGGACGAGACGTATTTGGGCTCGAGCGGGTGCAGATCGGAAGTGTCGTACCAGTTATAGAAATGGCCGCGAAACTGCTCGAGTCCGGACATCGTGATGAGCGTCGCTTCCAATCGTTCGAACGCGTCGACCGTGCCAATCCATCCGAGATCACGAGCGGCGATGACCGACAGTAAGTACAGCCCGATATTGGTCGGTGACGTCCGATGTGCAATTACGGGCTCTGGATCCTCCTGGAAATTGTCGGGAGGCAGCATGTGATCCTCCGCCGACATGAAGGTCTCGAAGAACCGCCAGGTTCGCCGAGCTATCAACCTCAGCGCACGAGCCTCCGTTGCCGAAACTGGATTGGGCCTCTGGTCGACGGTCGGAAGGCTCACCCATCGCGCGACGGCGGGAGCGAGCAGCCATAGAACGATAAAGGGCGCTGCTATGGGCCACGAGCGATGTGCGGAGCATGCGACGACCGCGAGCGCGGCAAGCGCAAGCGCGATCGCTCCACCCATCCGCCGGTAAAATCCGGGGAGATCCAGCCGGCTGCGAAGGCTCGCCTGCGCGGCGGTAGTCCATTCGAGCATGCGCCCACGGGTCACGAACATTCGGAACAGAGTTCGACCGATCGCATCCGCCATCAGCCACGCCTGATGCGCAAGGAAAACGACTCGCAGTGCGGACTGCGAGAAGGCGAGCCGGAGGTCCCTGCCAACCGCACGCAAATGATTCTGCGCCGAGATATTCGGACGGCGCGGCAGGATTCCGGCGAACACCGGCAGCAGCGCAGGAATCGTAACGCTCAGTAGAACGAACACGGTCCAAACGACGGCGGCGCGCGGCGCCAGCGTCCATCCCGCCATCAACGCCAGGAATGCGGCCGGCGCCGAAATCGATCGGCGCAAATTGTCGATCATTTTCCATCGGCCGATGAGCGGAATTGACGCCAACCTGGAGCCACTCACGCCTTGGTGGAAACCAAAAACCCAGGGAAGCAACTGCCAGTCGCCCCGAGCCCATCGATGTTCCCGGGCAGCCGCTACGTCATATCGCGACGGAAACTCTTCAACCACATCGATGTCGGCGGCAAGTCCTGCGCGGGCGAAGATTCCTTCGAAAAGGTCGTGACTCAGCAGCGTGTTTTCCGGAACCCGTCCCGCCAGCGCAGCCTCGAACGCATCGATGTCGTAAATTCCCTTTCCGCTGTACGAGCCTTCATCCAGGAGGTCCTGGTACACGTCCGAGGCCGCGAATGCATACGGATCGATTCCGCTCGGCCCTGAAAAAATCCGTTGGAAAATTGATCCGTGCTGATCGGTCGGCAGAACCGGAGTCACTCGCGGTTGCATGACCGCATGCCCATCGACCACGCGCAGGCTGGCGGCATCCAATGAAGGCCGATTGAGCGGATGCGCCATCTTGCCGACCAACCGCTTGGCGGTTCCGCGCGGCAGCCGGGTATCCGCGTCGAGCGTGATCACGTAGCGGACGTTGGCAGGCAATGCGGGTGCGCCTACATCGGTCACGAAGCTGGTGCCGCCTGCTCCTCGCAGGAGTTGATTCAACTCGTGGAGCTTTCCGCGCTTGCGCTCCCATCCCATCCACTTTGCTTCGCGCTCATTCCATTGCCGGCGGCGATGAAGCAGGAAAAACCGTGCTCCCTCTCCTTCTCGGGTATGGATGCGATTCAACCTCGCGATTGCGCGGGACGCCGCGGCCAGCAGCTCGTCATCTCCCTCGAACTCTTCCGTTGGTGAATCCGCCCAATCTGAAAGCAGAGCAAAGTAAAGATCGCCATCCTCGCTCGCGAGGTAGTGCACCTCCAGGCGCTCGATCTGCACCTCGAGGTCCTCAAGCGTGGTGAGCATCGTGGGTACAGCCACCATCGTACGAAGTTCGGCGGGCACCCCTTTGCGCAACTCGAGCGCCGGCAAAGGATGCGCGGGTATCCAGCTCGTGAACTGCCGGTTCGAAACGGCGACCCCAATATCCAGTGCCGGCAGCGCCGCCATCAGGACAAAGAAAATTAGCGTGGATCCGCTAACGCCCAGAGTCGCAATGATGAACACCGGCAGGGCGATCGCCAGTGAACTGAACATCGCAATGGTAGCGAGATAACCGTAAATTCCCGTCGCGAGGCTTGCGCGAATCAGCCAATCCTTGACGGGCGCGCGAAATCCGATCTGTCTCTCGATCTGCTTGCGCCCTTTGGCGATAAGGTAATAGCCGGGATCCTGTTTGCGACTCGCTGTAGCCTGGTCGCCGCCGGTGTGACCGCACCGGGCTCGCTCGGCAGCCGTGATAGCAAAGTCAACAATCTCCAGCTCGGAAGCGCCCGAACCGCGCGCGAGCTCCTCGATAGCGTGCCGATAGCTATCCCGGGTAGGGAAGTCCATCTCCGCGAAATCGCTTTTGGCGCGAAGCTCCTGGTCAACGAGGCTGATGCTCTCGAACAGCTCCTGCCAATCCGCAGCGGAGATCAGACGCATGCTCGTGATCACGTTGCGGACCGTAACGTTGACCGCCCCTTGCCGGCGATGCTCCTCCTGAACGATCTCGTCCGCACTCGTGCCCTGGACGGCAAGCCGTTCGTCCAACCAACGAAGCGCGGGCGTGGTGATTGGATCCTGCTCGCGCAGGCGTTGAACCAGTTGCACGGCGAATGCAGTGGCAAGCCGCTGCTGGCCAACCACGCGCAGCAGTGCGTCGGAGGCGTCGCCGGGCGCGCCGGCGAACTTCAGAATCCGGTCAGCCAGGACGTCGGCTTCTTGCCGCGCCTGGCCGCTTTTGGCGATTCGCTCGGCACAGCGACGCAAGTTTTCGACCAGGACGATTCGGAGCGTGATGGGAACGGCCCACAACTCACCGATCGTCAAAGGCTGAACGTGCTGATATGCGCGCACGAACCGGCACAGCATCTCGCCTTCGAAGCGGCTATCGGTGTGCGCAACAAAAGCCCAGGCGAGCCCGTACACGCGCGGATAGCCTTCGAGCGGACCTTCGGCGAGTTTCGGCAGTTGCCGATAGTAGCCGCGCGGCAGATCACCGCCGATGTCGAGGATCTGCTCCTCAACGGCGTGAAAGTTGTCGACCAGCCAATCCGCTGCCGGCGTGATCGCGCGCTCGTTTCGAATCGCCGACGCGATCGCGCGGTATGCAGCGTTCAAAACGCGGCCGTTGTCGGCTAGGCGGTCGGCCAAGCGCTTTTGTGTAATTGGGTTTTGGCTGACGCGTTGCGCGAGTGCGAGACTCTCCGCATGCTGCTCCAGCCGCTCGATACCAAAGAGTTCAGCGCGTATCGGCTCTTCCGCATCGGAAACGAACGCCGCGGAAGGCGTCGTAAACATGCGGCGAAGCAAATTCTTCAATTTGACACGTCACTGGAAACGGGTGCGGCGACGAGCCGCGCATGAACAAGTGGCTTATGATTCGGCGAGAATGGAAGGGGACGGGCCGAGCCCGCCCCCTCTAAAGGGCTTAATAGCGGTTAGGGCCTCTATTGTTGCCACCGCCGAAACTCGATTCGCGAGGCTTGGCCTCGTTCACCTTTATGTTTCTGCCCTTGAGCTCAGTATCGTTGAAACGCTGAATTGCCGCGGAAGCTTCTTCAGCGGATGACATTTCGACGAAGCCGAAGCCTTTGGATTGGCCGGAAAACTTGTCCATGATGACAGCGGCGCT
>DATJWT010000424.1:0-7968 GCA_035500975.1 Binataceae bacterium (SeqCode) | reverse complement strand
CATGACCTCGAATGTGCATCAGTTCATCGATTGGATCAGCGGCCTGCACGCTGGTGGTGGCGGCGATATTCCCGAAGATCAACTCGATGCACTCGCCTATGCGGCCTCGTTTCCGTTTCGTCCGGAGGCCGAGGGCATCATTATTCTCGTGACCGATGCGCCGCCGCATCACGCCGGCGACGGCTCCGAATACAGTCAGCACGACCAGGCGTATCACGACCATCATCCCGGGAACACGCAAGTGACCGATCTGACCGGGGACTCAACGGCGGCGCTGCTCAAAAAGAATGGCCTGACGCTCTATGCGGTGGTGCCGCCGCCCTTCATAGCGCCGGAGTATCAGCAGATCGTCGATGCGACCCACGGGCGCTCGTACAACATCATCACCGAGGAAGGGCACTTCGCCGAACTGGTGCGTCAAATCGGTCATTCGATCGCGACCCAGTATTCGCTGACTTACCGGACGCCACGCCCTATCGAGGATGGGACAAATCGATCGGTTGAATTGCAGGTGAACTACGACGGTCAGAGCGCGACTGCGTCGACGTCATACCAGGTGCGTGGAATCGGCGGCGCAGCGATAAATGTTCCGGAAGATTCCGGCGCCCCCGGAACACAGCCTGAGGGCGTTAGTCTGAATCAATTGTCGTTCAAATGGTGGAATGGCGCCGTCCCGTTGATCGCGATTCTTGCCCTGGTGGGATTGTCACAACTGCGGTTCGGGGTGTCGCAGGAGGAGTTGAAGGCGATCGTCGATGCGCAGGCCGCCGCGCCCACTCCTCGTACAGCCCCACGTCCCGCGCCGGTGTCGGCATCGCCGCGCACGGCTCCGCCCGCGCCGGTTACTGCAGGGCAGGGTGGTGGTGGCTACGGCGCGCGCCTGCAAACCCTCAATCCTGTCGCTCCCATCGCGTCCGAGTACGTGGTGCTGAAGGACGAAGTTTCGCTTGGGCGCGGGGAAGAAAACGACATCGTGATTCCGCACGCCAGTGTTTCACGCAGTCACGCGCGGCTGCTGAAGCGCAACGGCGCGTACGAGTTGACCGATCTCAATTCAACCAATGGCAGCTTCGTCGACGATCGGCAGATTCGCGGTTCCACCGTGGTGTCGAGCGGCAGCCAGGTCCGCCTCGGCGATATCCGCTTCGTACTTCGCTACTAGGAAAAAATTACGACGTTGAAATGAGAGAGAGCCTTGCGCCATCGGCGCAAGGCTCTCTGGTTTTCAAGGCTGACGCGTTTGTTTCTAGTGTCCTGCGTTCTCCATCGCCACCGGTGTGAAGAACGCGTTGTCCACCACGCCCATGTCGATGTACCAGCATTCGCGATCCGGCGCCGTTGGTCCGGGCATGAACGCGACCGAACTGAGATGCGTGTCCAGATCTTCGTCGACCAGGCCGAGTTGAAAGATTCGCTTGTACGGATAGACGGCGATTCTGGCATCTGGAACCGGGCGATCCCGATAGGTGTTGAAAGCCACCAGCGTTTTCCAGAGCTTGCCTTCACGGTCGTACTGGTCTGAAGCGGTGATAAACCATCCTTCCGAATCGATGTAGAGAATGCGCTTTGCGATGCTGAAGTTCTGGCCCGGCTTGGCATCGGCCTCGACCACATAGAGGTGGCGCATCTCCCAGTTTTCCGGACAGATCGTTCTGCCTCCGTCGTGAGGGCATACGACTTCCGGGGAGTTCTTCGCATGGACGCAGGCGAGCATGCTCTTGTCGCCCAGGTACTTGTACGTGTAGTCGCCTTCTTTGCCCGAAAACCCGAAGAACGAATCGGGATCCATCGTGGTCACCAGGGAGCTTGCTGCGCCGCCGGGTCCCGCTGATGCGCCGCCCCCCATGCCGCCGCCGCCGCCACCACCACCACCGCCGCCGGCGAAACCACCGATCATTCCGATCGCATCGGTCAGGGTATCGACTGAGCCGCGTTTGATTCGGCGAGAAAGCGGATTGAATATCCAGGTGTTGTCTTCTTCCTTGGGATCGATGTGCCGGTAGCGCAGCAGGCCATATCCGCGCATCGAGGCGGGCTCGAGAAAGGGATAGAAGCCGAATCGATAGCGTATTCCACTGCGTGCCGCATCCGGGTCAGTCGGAATGGGCGGCACTTCGATGCGCCCTACGTTGTTATAGAAGGCGAAGTGCCCGGTCGTGAAAAACCCCACCGGCTCGCCCTTGGAATCGGCCTTGAATGCGGCGATTTCCGGGAAACGAAGGTCAATGTCATCGCTATAGAGCGGACGGAAAGAGAAATCCCACATGATCTTGGTCGCCATCTGCGGATCATTTGGATCGAGCAGTGGGAACGGCTGGCCCGCGACGTAGTTCTGCAGCGATCCGTCGGGCATCAGCTTTACTTGTGCCTGGTACTTTTCAGTCGCGGCGGTGTAAGGCGGAGGCCATTCGAGCCGGCCGGTCGGGACGATGTCGATCTCCATACCCTCCTGAACCAGCGCGTAGTTGCCGGGGCTGACCAGGCCTTGAACCTTGCTGGCGTTTTCCTGCGTGATCACATCGCCGGGTTTGACTTCTGCCCGGGCCGTCGCGGACGCCATCAAGGCGATCGCGACTCCCAGCGCAGCTGCGAATCGGGCCAGTCGCATGAGCTTGTCTCCTTCCCTACGGGATTCTCTTCCGCTTGCGTTCACAGAACCATTCTCGGACGGTAGTACAGATCGATCGATAACACCCATTGATCGACTTGCCGCTCAACTCCTAATCTTAAGGCGGATGCTCTCACGGAGGCTTCCGCATTTTTGTATGGCGACAACGTACAAACTACCGAAACAAATATCAACTACGAACCGGGCATCGCTCCAGGTCGCGATCCTGGCGCTGATCGTCCTGCTTGCTGCCGGGCCGGGGCGAGCGCAGATGCGACCGATGGGTATGCCGCTTACGACCACGCTGGTTATTTCGCGACCAGGCCCGGAACAATTGTTCGGTGACAAGCAGCTAATCACCCTTGGTCTTGGTCAGCAGGAGTACAAGTTCATCCTGGACGATGCCTACGTGGACGATGTGAGCGGAAGGGTGCGATGGCCCGACATCTGGCAGCAGGTGCGCATCTACCGGCCGAACATGGTAGTGCAGGGGCAAAACGCTTACATGCTGACCAAGTTGAATCCGGGCGATGTCGTGACGGTCAAAGGCATGTACGCCCCACTGGATCGAACTTTCGAAGTCATGTTCGTTCAACCGGGCAAGGGCGCGTTCGAGCCGAAAAAAGAGTACTAGCCGACCCTTTTCTCCCCGGGGCCGATACCTCCGGCCCCTGCGTTGTGCCGGTACTCATCGCTGATATACCCTGTGCCAACCAGGGGCTGTCCCCTGTTTGTCCCTACAATTGCCATGAAGAAGCTGACTGGAGCCCAGATCGTTATTGAAAGCCTCATGGCCGAAGGTGTCGACGTAATCTTTGGCTATCCGGGCGGAGCAATCCTGCCTACCTACGACGCGCTGCTCGATTCGAAGATCAAGCACGTGCTGGTCCGCCATGAGCAGGGCGCCACGCACATGGCAGAGGGATATGCGAGAGTGCGCGGGCGACCCGGCGTGGTAATAGTGACTTCGGGTCCGGGTGCGACCAACACGGTTACCGGAATCGCCGACGCGTACATGGATTCGACCCCGATGGTCGTGTTGTCCGGGCAGGTATCCACTTCCTTGATCGGGAACGATGCGTTCCAGGAGGCGGACTTCGTCGGGATCACTAGGCCGTGCACAAAGCACAACTACCTGGTGAAAGACGTCAAGGACGTCGCGCGAATAATCAAGGAAGCTTTCTACATCGCGGGCTCAGGCCGTCCGGGGCCTGTGGTGGTGGATCTTCCCAAGGACGTTCAGCAGGCGGAACACACCTTCAAGTATCCCGACAAGGTCGAGCTCCGCAGCTACAAGCCGACGATTCGCGGAAATCCACGACAGATCGAACGCGCTGTCGAGGCGATTGAGAAGAGTTCCCGTCCGCTCTTTTACGTGGGCGGAGGCGTACAATGGTCCGGCGCAGCGCCGGAGTTGCGCGAACTGGCGATGGGTTTGGGAATTCCCGTCACCGAAACCTTGATGGGATTAGGGTCCATGCCGGCTACGGATTCGCTGCGTCTGGGCATGCTCGGGATGCACGGTTCGTACGGAACCAACACGGCGGTGACCAATACCGACTGCCTGATTGCGGTGGGTGCGCGCTTCGACGACCGTGTCACCGGACGCATCGCGGACTTCGCGCCGAAAGCCGAGACGATCATTCATCTCGACATCGACCCTTCGTCGATCTCGAAAAACGTGCGGGTCGACGTACCGATCGTCGGCGATATCAAGACCGTGCTGGAGGACATGCTGCGCGCCATCAAGGGCCGCGAGAGTATCGCGCGGCGACGCCCCGAGTGGCAGAAGTGGCATCAGCAGATTCTTCAGTGGAAGCACGAGAAGCCGCTCTACGAGAACGGCAAGGAAGGCCGCAAGGACGGCCTCGTATCGCCCGTCCAGGTCATCGAAGAACTGCATCAGATCACCAAGGGCGAGTGCATCATCGCAACCGACGTCGGCCAGCATCAGATGTGGGTGGCGCAGATGTTCCCGTTCGTGAATCCGCGCGCGTGGCTGACCTCGGGTGGGTTGGGCACGATGGGCTACGGTCTGCCGGCCGGAATCGGTGCAAAGTTCGCCGCGCCTGATAAGACGGTAGTTGTGGTGTCCGGCGACGGCTCGATCCAGATGAACATCCAGGAGCTGGGAACGGCGGTTCAGTACGGCGTCGACATCAAGGTGATCATCATGAATAACTACTTCCTGGGGATGGTTCGCCAATGGCAGGAGAAGTTCTACCAGGAACGGTATTCGTACTCGGCGATGTCGGTGCCTAACTTCGTTAAGCTGGCCGAGGCATACGGTGCGCACGGCTTCCGCATCGATAAGGCGAAGGACCTGCCCAAGATGATGAAGGAAGCATTCGCGACTCCGGGCCCGGTGCTGATCGACATCGCGATTCCGAAGGACGAAGCCGTGATGCCGATGATTCCGCCGGGCGGCTCGATGTCCGAGATGCTCTTCGCGTAAGCGCGCAGGCTCAAGCTGCGCTGTACCATTCCCCTTCGATGGAGAAAAGCGATGGCGCGCGTTCCGTATCTGAATCGCGAAGACCTACCCGAAGCCGACCGCGATATTTTCGACAACCTCATCGCCGAGCGCGGACAGCCCGTCGGCAATATCTTTCGAACTCTCGCCCATACTCCCGGGCTGCTGCGCCGCTTCCTAGCGCTCGGTGGCGAACTGCGTAACAAGACCGCGCTCGATCCGAAGCTGCGCGAGCTTGCGCTGCTGACTGTCGGGCGCATCGCACAGGCCGAGTACGAGTTCGTGCATCACTGGAACCTCGCGCTCCGGGTAGGAGTTTCGCACGGCAAGCTGGAGGCGTTAGCGGATTGGGAGAAATCGCCGGCATACAGTGACCAAGAGCGTGCCGTGATTCGCTATGCCGCCGAAGCGACGACCAACGTGAAGATCGCCGACTCGACGTGGAACGCGCTCAGGGGGTTCATGGACACGCGGCAGATGATGGAGCTGGTGCAGAACGTCGCGTTCTACAATATGGTCGTGCGCATCCTGGTGCCGATGGGCGTGGAGTTGGAGCCGGGAGTAAAAAAGCTCTAAGCGTGCGCTCCGGGGACTGTGCTTATTCCTCGGCGACCCCATTGACAATCCGATCTTTCTGGTGCGAATAGTCGTCGCAGACGCGCTAATCCTGAGTATTAGCAGAGGTTTGGTCCCATGCCTGAATACGACGTTGTAGTTCGCGATGGAATGATAATCGACGGAACGCGGATGCCGCGCTTCCGGGGCGATATCGGAATCAAGAACGGCCACATCGCGAAGATAGGGCGGTTACGTAACTCGGATGGGGCGAAGGTCGTCGACGCGAGCGGGATGATTGTCGCACCGGGCTTTGTCGACCTGCATACGCACTACGATGCCCAGCTCTTCTGGGACCCGTACTGCTCGATTTCAAGCTGGCACGGCGTCACGTCGATCGTGATCGGCAACTGCGGCTTCGGGTTTGCCCCGGTGCATCCAGAGGGACGCGAACGCGCGATGCTCACGATGACGCGCGTCGAAGCGATCCCGTACGCATCGATGAAGACGGGCATGCCGTGGGACTGGACGACCTTTCCGGAGTTTTTGGACAGCATCGAGCGGCATCCCAAGGCGATCAACATCCTGCCCTACGTGCCGGTTTCGCCGCTGCTGACCTGGGTGATGGGTCTCGATGAAGCCAAGTCGCGTCCGCCTACGGAGAAAGAAGAACGCGAGCTCTGCCGGCTGCTGGACGAGGCGATGGACGCGGGCGCGTGCGGATGGTCGGCGCAGCGGCTCGATCCGAATGGGCCGGTATGCGTGCAGCGCGACTTCGATGGCACTCCGATGGTCTCCGACCTGATGTCGGACGACACCTGCCTCGCGCTGGCGCGCGTGCTGGGACGGCGTAACGAGGGCTTTATCCAGATGACCCTGGCGTCAGGGGATCCGCAGCACGATCTGCATCACTTCGAGCAGCTTGCGGAGATCAGCGGGCGGCCGGTTCTGTTCAACGTCGTGCAGCCACGCGACAGCATGCCGTTCGTCCATCGGGGGAACATCGCGTGGCTCGAGAGCTGCCGCCAGCGGGGCCTGCGCGTTTACGGACAGGCGGTGACTGCCGATACCGGGATGGCATTCACGTTTGAGAACTGGAACCTCTTCGACGAGTGCCAGGCGTGGTGCGAGGCAACCACCGGAACACCCGAAGAACGGAAGAAGAAACTCGCGGACCCAACGCGTCGCG
Organism: Binataceae bacterium (SeqCode); assembly: GCA_035500975.1. Taxonomy (GTDB): domain Bacteria; phylum Desulfobacterota; class Binatia; order Binatales; family Binataceae; genus JAFAHS01. The sequence goes on along the minus strand of DATJWT010000424.1, from coordinate 1,143 downwards.
AAGCATTGCGAAAGCAGATGCCGGTCGTTATCACGGATCAGTTCGATCTGATCTTCATGACCGAGTCGCACCGGGCTGACCTGAAACAGTTCGAAGGCATGACGCTACGCGAAGCATCGCAGCGCACCGGTAAGCATCCGGTTGACTTCATGCTCGATGTCGCCGTGGCGGACGATCTACGCACCGAGTTCTACGCGCCCGGCCCGAACCAGAACATGGACTTCATGAAAGAGATGCTCGACTACCCGTGGCTGATCCCGGGCGTTTCGGATGGCGGTGCGCATACGAAGTTTTTCACGGGAGGGCAGTATCCAACCGAGATGCTCGAGCGGCTGGTGCGAGAGCGCGAGATGCTGAGTCTCGAGGAAGCGCATTGGCGGCTGAGTGCGCTGCCAGCCTTGTGCGCCGGCTTCCGCGATCGCGGCTTCTTGCGCGAAGGCGCCCCTGCCGATGTGGTCGTGTATGACTACGAGAAGCTGCATGTGCGCCCGATGGAGATCGCGCATGATTTGCCCGGAGGCGAGTGGCGCCGCGTCAGGAAGGCGGAAGGGTTCCATTCGATCATGGTCAACGGAGTCGAAACAATTCAGAATGATCGCGAAACCGGGAAGCATCCGGGACGGCTGCTTCGTCATGGTGCTGCGTAAGACAGTACAATAGCGGGGCAGATGGGCGCGGGCTGCAGCTCGCGCCCATTTTGTTTTTGGCGATGGCTGACAAGGATCGCGACTACTTCCAGGAAGGAATCGAGCTTTTTAACGCAGGGCGCTTCTTTGAGTGCCACGAAGCGTGGGAGCAGGTCTGGAATCGATCGCACGGAGACGAGAAGGTCGCCATCCAAGGGCTGATTCAAACCGCGGTGGCGATCCTGCATCTCGAGCGTGGGAATCGAGAAGGAGCAGAGTCGCAATATGCAAAGGCACGCGCGAAGCTGGATCCACTTCCGGACGATTTCAAGGGAATTGCCGTGGGTGAACTGCGCCGCACCTTGAGCGAGTTCTTCGACCGGGCGCTCGGTCACGACCCGAAGTCACTGCCAGCGAGACCGAGACTCAGCTACAGCGCCGACAAGAATTTCTAGAGCACGCGAGCTGCGCTCGAGATGAAAATAGACGCTCATCCCGGACCAAAAGATGATCCCGA
>DATJWT010000423.1:0-3655 GCA_035500975.1 Binataceae bacterium (SeqCode) | reverse complement strand
GCGGCGAAGCGCCCGGTGATCGCCCTGATGTGGTCATTCAGGCCGAATGCCTCCATCACGACTATCAGGCCGGGGTAGGGCCCGCCCGATGCCGGCCGCGCCAGATGGCACGGCATTTTCTCGCTGCCTACAGTGACTTCCTGCGAGACGATTTCCATCGCAATAACCTCCCTGGATGATTGCCCGCGCCGCCTTGAGTTGCCTGCGGCGACTTGGCCTCTCGACGCGAGGCCATCGATCTATCTCGCACACAATCCGCCGATCCTCAAGCAGGGCATCTCGCGCGCGCCGCCGGCCAACCTGTACCATAGTCCGTCCCGGTGGAGCGGCAAGGATGATTCCCCTTCGCGACAATGCTGCCAAGCGCCGCCTCACGCCGATCAACAGCCTTCTCATCGTCATCAATGTCGCGGTCTTCGCCTACGAGGTTTCGCTCGGCCCCCAGGTCGAGGCGTTCGTGCGGCGCTACGCGATGGTCCCGCTGCGCATCACCGATTCGCTGCGGATGCCGATGGTGGCCGACCTCCCGGCCGCCCTGGTGCGCAGCGTCGAGCCCATCCTGACCATCTTCACCGCGATGTTCGTGCACGGCGGCGTCCTGCACGTCGTGGGCAACATGCTCTACCTGTTCATCTTCGGCGCCGCCGTCGAATGGCGCCTGGGGAGCATCCGGTTTCTGTTCTTCTATTTCGCGTCAGGCGTCGCCGCCGCAATCGCGACGATCCTGATAGCCCCCCAATCCGGCGTGCCGGTCATCGGCGCATCGGGGGCGATCGCCGGCGTGCTCGGCGCCTATTTCATCTTCTATCCGCGCGGCCGCATCACCACGATCCTCCCGCTGTTCATCTACATCCAGATCATCGAGGTGCCTGCCGTCCTCTACCTGCTGCTGTGGTTCGCGCTGCAGCTCTACTCCGGCCTGGCAGAGGGAACTCCATCCACAGTCGCCGGCGGAGTGGCGTGGTGGGCGCATATCGGTGGATTTCTGTTCGGCCTCGCGCTGGCGCCGTTGCTGGCTCGGCGCGAGGCGTTCCGGGGCCGATCGCGCTAGCTGTGGATTACCCTGTCGATATCCTCTTCAAACGGCGGCGTATAAGATGTGAACTGCTGGAAGACCCTTGATGGGTCATGGCGATTTACCCATAATCCCGACCCTCTGAAAATATCGCGGTCCGGAAGGTGGTGGTCAGGTGGCGGCTGTTGCGGACGACATTCTAAGGCGCGTTCCCCCTCAAAATCTTGAAGCAGAACAGTGCGTGCTCGGCGCGATCCTGCTCGACAACGAGGCCATCAACCAGGCCGTGGAAATTCTCGTTCCCGAGGATTTCTACCGCGACGCCCATCGCGAGATTTACCGCGCGATGATCGAATTGACCGACCGCCCATCGCCGGTCGACGCGATCACGCTGAAGGATACGCTCACCAAGAACGGCAAGCTCGAGATGGTCGGTGGCCCGAGTTACATCGCCGAACTCGCGTCGATTGTTCCGACCGCTTCCAACGTCAGCTACTACGCGCGGCTGGTGCGCGAGAAAGCGATTCTGCGCAGCCTCGCATCGGTCTCGACCCAGATCGCATCGGGAGCCTTCGAAGGACCGTCCAACGTCGACGAATATCTCGACGAGGCGGAGCATCGCGTGTTCGAGATCGCCGAACGGCGCATCCGGCCTTCCTTCCATTCGATGAAGGAAATCACGCCGATGTCGATCGCGCTGATCGAGCGGCTGTACGAGCGCAAGGAACTGGTGACCGGGGTGCCGACCGGGTTCATCGACCTCGATCGCATTACCGCCGGTCTCCAGCCGGCCGAACTGATCATCATCGCGGCGCGCCCCTCGATGGGAAAAACCGCGCTTACGCTGAACATCGCGGCGCACGCCGCGATGTATGCGGATCCTCCCGTTGGGGTCGCGTACTTCTCACTGGAAATGTCCAAGGAACAGCTTTCCTTGCGCATGCTGTGCTCCGATGCGCGCGTGGACAGCGCCAAGGTTCGCACCGGGTACCTGAAGCACGACGACTTTCCCAAGCTCATCGCGGCGGCGGACCGCCTGAGCCAGGCCAATATCTTCATCGACGACGCGTCGGACGTATCGCCGATCCAGCTCAAGGCCAAGTGCCGCCGGCTCAAGCGCGACCGCGCGGCGAACCTGGGACTGATTATCGTCGATTACCTGCAATTGATGCGCGCATCGCGGCCGGGCGAATCGCGGGAAAAGGAAATCTCCGAAATCTCGCGATCGCTAAAGGCGCTCGCCAAGGAACTCAATGTCCCGGTTATCGCGGCCGCGCAGCTCAATCGGCAGGTCGAGACCCGTCCCGACCGCCGCCCGTTACTTGCGGACCTGCGCGAATCAGGCGCGATCGAACAGGACGCGGATGTGATCGGGTTTATCTATCGCGATGAGATGTACCATCGCGACACCAAGGAACCGGGCGTCGCCGAAATCATCATCGCCAAGCAGCGCAACGGCCCCACCGACACCGCCAAGCTGACCTATCTGAGCCAGTACACGCGCTTCGAGAACTACACCGCGGACGCGGGCGCATTCGAGGATACCGGCGGGTAGACGCCGGTTCGCGTGCATCCGCGGCTACTCACGAATCGCGGAAAAACGATACTGGGGGCCGTGCCTGTTTGCGAACTGTAGTATCTGTTTATCGTACGTGACCAGGGGGCATTCCAGCTCGATCGCGGTCGCGATCAAAAGCCTGTCCACCGGGTCGCGATGCTTCAAATGATGAAAATAGTACGCGCGCGATGCGGCTCGATATGAGAGCGGGACGGTGTCGACGCCGGGACGATCGACGAACCGTTCGATCCAGGACTCCGCAGGAACGTCCAGAACAATTCGTTCCGCATCGATGAGCAGTGCAATCTCCCAGGCGCTCACCGCGCTCAAGTAGATCGTTCCTCCATCCTGACGGCACGTGTCGATGAGATCGCGCGTCGCCGGCGCCAGACGGCTGGTGCCGGTGTCGAGCCAAATCGCGATGTGCGTATCGAGGAGAAGTGCGTTGGTCAACGGTCGATCTCTCGACCGGTTTCCGCGTCCAGTTCGTCGCTGAAAACAGGTTCTGTGAGATCGATGCCCTTTCGAATCTTGACCGACCCCCGATGGGCTCCGAAAAGAGACTGCGCGCGCGCCTCGGCTTCCAGTAATCGCCGTACCGCGAGCGCGACCGCTTCGGTCTTGTTCCCGTCGGTAAGTTCCTTCGCGGCTTTCTCTATGAGCGCGACGACATCAGCTCGATTTATGGTGATGACGGTAGCCATAATGATACCAGTAATGATACCATCATAGCTCGCTCTCACAAGCCCGCGAAGCTGCTTGCGTCTGCAATCCTGCTCTATTCAGGCTTTTTTGGCTCGGCTGAAGGTGATGCGATCGCTGCCGACCCGGTGGAATCCGCGAAATCCGGGGATTCTGTCTGCGCTTCTTCTGTAACCCCATCCTCGGGATGCGTCTCGATGCTCTCGACGGGTCCCGTCTCCGCCTGTTCGACGGCGCGCTCTATCTCTTGAAATTCTTTCAGGTCGGGGAGGGCATCGAGGTCCTTTAGACCGAACGTCTCGAGGAACTCCGGCGTGGTCGCATAGATGATGGGCCGGCCCGGTGCTTCCTTGCGGCCGGCAATCTTGATTAGGCGTTTC
>DATJWT010000422.1:0-2532 GCA_035500975.1 Binataceae bacterium (SeqCode) | reverse complement strand
CGGATTTCTCACAGGCCTGTTCCTCCTGTCCGCATCAACCATGATCTACGAGGTCATGATGACGCGGCTGCTCAGCGTGGTGAGCTGGTACTACCTCGCGCTGGTTGCGGTCGGGATGGCGATGTCGGGGATGACGGCGGGCGCGCTGGTGGTGCAGCTCAGGCCCGACTTCTTCGATCCGCCGCGGTTTGCGCTGCGTCTCAGGCAGGGCGCCTTCGCGATGGCGGTGGCCGTTCCGGCGGCGCTTATCGGCATGCTCGCGGTGCCGCTGTTTCTCTCCGCGTCGCTCGAAGTGTTGTTCAGCTTCATGCTGTTCACCGCGTTTGCGGCGACGCCGTTCTTCTTTTCCGGAATCGTTATCTGCCTTGCGCTGACGCGAACCGCGATGCCGATCGGCCGGGTCTACCTCGCAGACCTGTTCGGCGCCGCGGCCGGATGCGTGGCGAGCACGTTGATGATCGAAGCGCTCGGCGCGCCGGGCGCGATCCTGGCGTGCTCTACGCTCGCATTCCTGGCGGCGGCGGAGTTTGCGCGGGAAAGCGGCGAGACCAACCTGGTCCGGCGAAATGCGACGTTCGCGACCGCGGTTGCAGCGGTGGCGGTTCTCAACGCAATGACTCCCTATGGAATCGAACCCATCTGGACCAAGGGCTTCGCAGATAACCGGAGGAACATCGTAGTCGAGTTGTGGAATCCGATATCGCGCGTGCGGGCGTCCGGTCCCAACACCGACGGCACCTTTATGTTCGGGCCGAGCCCGAAAATGCCCAGTCTCGACACTCCTGACATCACCCTCAGCGTCGACGCTTTTTCGGTCACGCCGATGTATCAAAAGAAGCCGGGCGGACCCTCGCAGTTCGAGTTTCTCAACTACGACGTGACTGAACTCGCCTATCGAATGAAGGGCGGCGGGAGCGCCGCGATTCTTGGGCTTGGCGGCGGCCGCGATGCGCTGGCGGCGTGGATCAACGGCTTTGCGCGCGTGGTCGGCCTGGAGGTCAATCCGGCTGTCGTCTATCTCGACCTGCGGCGGCTCAACTGGTGGGGCGGATTGCGCGACGTGCCGGGACTCCAGGTCGTCAACCAGGAAGGCCGCAGCTTCATGACGCGCAGCGCCGAGAAATTCGACGTCATCCAGGCATCGATGATCGACACCGAAGCGGCGACCGCGGCCGGCGCGATGACGATGACGGAGAATTCGCTCTATACGCTGGAAGCGTGGCGGATTTTCTACCAGCATCTGAAACCCGGGGGCATCCTGACGTTCAGCCGTTGGGCTCCTTCGAACTCTCCGCAGATTGTGGAGAGCTTGCGAGCGTTCTCAATGGCGTGGGCGACGCTGCTCAGCGAACGCGTCGCCGATCCCGCCGACCACCTGGCGCTGATTCGTTCGGGCGAGATTGCGACCTTGCTGCTGAGCAACCAGGCTTTCCCGCCGCAGGACCTCGCGCGGTTGCGAAAAATCTGCGACGAGATGCAGTACGAGATCCTGTACCTCCCGGGGCAACCTCCAGCTCTTCCCGAGCTGGGGCAGATCCTGGCAGCGAAGACGGTCGACGATCTCGCCGGGCTTCGTTACCTGCGCTTCTTCAGCTTCTCTCCGGTCTTCGATTCGTCGCCGTTCTTCTTCGATTTTGTGCGGCCGATCGATCTTGCGCGCCTGACCGGTGCGATGGTCGGCACCGGGATGCGGGGGAACGTACAGGCGGTGATCTTCCTGCTGCTGTTCACGATCGCGACCCTGGCGCTGCTTGGAATCACGGTCGCGATTCCGCTGACCCGGATCGCAGGGCCGGCGATGCATTTTGATCGCACGCTCGGCGTCGCGACTATCTTTTTCGCCGCAATTGGCCTCGGATTCATGCTGACCGAAGCCGCGATGATGCAGCAGCTCACGCTGCTGCTCGGCACTCCCGCCTACTCGCTGGTGACGGTGCTGGCGGGGCTGGTCTTCTTCGCGGGCTTGGGCAGCCTGGCATCGGATCGCATCGCGCTGACCGGTCGGGTCGTGCCGCCCATCTCCGCCGCGCTGGTCCTGCTTTTCCTCAGCGGCATCCTGCTTCCGATCGTGCATCGTTTCGATGGCTATGGCTTCGCGCAAAGAGTCGCGCTGGCGATCGCGCTGGTGATTCCGCCCGGGCTGGCAATGGGCGGATGCTTCCCGGTGGGTCTGCGATGGCTGCGCGCGATGAAGCGCGATGAAATCCTTCCCTGGATGTGGGCGGTCAACGGTGCGGCGTCAGTTGCCGCGACCTTCGCTGGACTGTTGATCTCGATGCAGTTCTCGATTGCCGCGACAGTGGCACTTGGCGGCGCTTGTTACCTGGTGGCAGCCTGCGCAATCGTGGTACCGGGCTCGCGGCGGCAATTGCAGCCGATTCGGACGTCCGTGGCGGCCGGGAGGTAAAACCACCATGTTCAAAATTGGCAAGCTGTTTCACGTTACGCATGTGGTCAGCGATCTCCGTCCCGTCGATCGATGGTACGACGAAGTCTTCGCGTGCACGCGCTTTTATCATGGCTTTGCCAAGG
>DATJWT010000421.1:0-9156 GCA_035500975.1 Binataceae bacterium (SeqCode) | reverse complement strand
GAGAGGAGCGTGCGTGATGAAACTGGTTTCCACCCCGAACCTTGACCATCAGTATCAGGTCGTACTTGCTGACGGCCTGCCCGACGTACCCTTGACCTTGTTCGCGAATGATTTATTGAAGTCGTTATCGCCGGCCTCCGTGCCAATCTACATGCGGGAAGTGCTTGCCGCTTTCGATTGGGCGCAGAGCGATGAAATCGTTCGCCGGAATCGCTGGAGCCTGTTCGGGCCGCCGGCAGAAGTGCGGAATGTGCTGCGGGAATATCTCACCGTCGCCGCAAAATGTAAGTTGACCACCCGGGCCGACCGCCTGGGCGTGAAGGTCACGTATGTTTGCCAGACCCGCGAAACAGAAATCAACATCAGGATTCTGCTCGCGGCATTTCGGCGCTTTTACGATCACTTGATATCGGCCCACGGCTATGGACATCCGAATCCACTGCTGCAGGAACAGATGGACCAGATCAGGGCCGACTTGCGTAACGGCTACAGGCAAGCAGTGCGAGCCGCCGAGGGCAGAGATCCGATGCCGCCAGCCAGTGGCGTGGACCCGCCCTTCGGTATTCGGCTTTCAGCCAACTTCTTCCGCTGCGTGGACCAGGAGTGGATACCACGAACCATCGATGATCCCGACTTTCCGCACCTCGTCTACAGCGCTGGGAAGGAATACGGGTGGGGATTGCGGGAGATGTGCGTCGTCAGAATACTTTTCGAATCCGGCGCTCGCATCAGTGAGATTCTCGACCTGACCGCGCAGGACTGGTCTGTGAGCCAGTTCATGAATCAATTTGTGGCGCGCAACAAAGGGAGTTTTGGGATCAGGACCAAAAGACTTCTGGTCTCATCGGCAACCGTGAAATTGTGCCGCCGCTATTTTGATAGCGACACCGACGGGCGCCGCGCTCATGATCGGCAGCGGCTCACGCTAAACGACCTCACGAACCTGGACGCTGAGGCGTTGGGAAAGGTGCCGCTGTTCCTCACGAATCGTGGATCGTTTCTGCAAGCCAAGGTCTTCCGGCGCGCATACTGGAACCCCGCCTTGCGGGCTGCCAGTATCCACGCAAGCCCGCATCAGGCAAGGCATTGGTTCGTAACAAATGCGCTTCGCATGATCGAGAGGTCATCAAAGGACGAAAATGAACTTCTTCGGCGCAAGGCGGAGCTGGTCCAGTACATTGGCTGGCGCAGCGCTGAGAGAACGCTCAAAGCGTATGAACACATAGCCCGAGATGCCAGCTTCGTCACTGCCACGTTGGCGACCATCCACGCCGCCATGAAAAAACGCGAGGATGCAATCAAAAAGGACCCGGCCGCATTATCTCGGTACCAGCCTGTCGAGTCACCTGCCACCGCACGGCGTGACGATCCGGAGTTAGCGCTCCTGACGGGGATGCACCAATGACTTCCCAAGAGATCGCGATGCGGATTCATGCCGATCTCGGGCCCACGTGGCCGCGAAACCGCACCCTTCCAGACGCTGTGCTGGCGCCTCTGTGCGAGGCTTTGTGGGATGAGGGAGTCAGCCCCACTCGCCGGATCGTTCAGCGCTGCTTGCCTGGTTGGAACGAGCACGCCATGGGTCCGGGCGTGGTCGCCTGGCGCATAAAGAAGGGTTTGCCGCAGCAAGGAGTGCGCGGTCCACGCGCGGTACCGACGAACGCGGTGGAGTTGGCGAAGATTGTTAGTCTACAGATCGCCAGCGCGCCCCACACATGCTTTGATCCGGCCAACGATGGCCGCTGGCCGACGCCTTCACTGACAGTCCTCGCTTATCTCAGCAGGATTGAGAATCAGTCGGTTCGTGACGCCATGGCATTGTTTGCCATTCTGCGGGCTGACCGGCAGCAGTTTTCGATGCGAAACCAGATTGCCAACTTCACCTATATTATGCGCCGCGTCATGATCGAGCAGTCGATTGATGACGTGAGTTCCATCGACGCGAATGATCTCCTGTTCAGAATTCACGTCGGCGAGGTGGGCAAGGGGCTGACCGACCACCAGCGGCGTACTCTCATAGGGCAGTGGAGCGCGGTCCGGAACGTTTATGAGGAGTATGCGGAAAAGTTGACGACTGAGCAGCTCGAGAAACTGTCGCGGTTCTTTATCAAGCCGCTGACTGACCGGCGGAAACTGGCTCGGCATACTCCGTGGGCGGGCGTCCACAGGGAGCAGCAAGAGCGGGTCAAGAACAAAACCGACGCCGTCCAGCAACAGTTCTATCGCATCCGATATGTCGCGGGCATCCGTTGCAATCAGGTTCGAAGACTTTATGCGGCGGCGACCGAGACAATCGCCTTCGTTGAAAAGAATCACCGTTCCTATCCCCACGATTTCCACTACGAGGAAACGGTGCAAACACCGGGAGGGCGTTCCGTTCGGCAGCGAGTGGAGTTGACGTTATGGGATGCGGTGTCGGTTCGTGAGCACGCCCGCGGCCTGGGTTATCGTGAGGCATCCGAAACCACGCGACAGAGACGTTGGCGCGAAGGTCGTTACGCTGCAGCACGCGTGCCCTACTACGTGGAGTACAACGCCACAGTCTCATTGGAGAAAGCCGCGCCGGCAGAGCCTTTCTGGTTTCTGGATCTCTTTCGCCAGCGTGTCTTCCGGCGTGTCGAAGCGCGCGACGATTCCGACTTGGCGGACAAGCGCGAGGAGTTTGATCGGAAATGGGGATATCAGAGCTCCGTTTCGTGGTCGGATGACGGAATGCTGTCGCTCGGTTCCGCGGACTACCGGCCACTGGATTTCCTCCACGCTCAAGAAGGGCACGAGTTCTTGCCTTATGAAGGCATTTACGCCGCGGCATTGTTCGGTGGGCTGATGATCCGGATGGGAACGATCACCGGCGCTCGGGGTGGCGAGATCCAACAAATTGCGCAAAGCCCCGATTGTTTCAAGCAGCTCGACAACGTAGGCCCGAAGGCAGCGACCCGTTGGCTCCTCAGGATGGTTCCCAAGGGGCGAAAAGAGCGCGCCGACTATTATATTGACGACGATACCAAGAACCACCTGGTGGAACTCGTCCGGTTCCAATGCGAAAGACTCGGTACGACGCTCCTCCCGGTCGTCAAGTCGGAATATGGCAAAACCCCGCCAGATCGATACGTGCTCCAGTGGAACGGACACGGCATCGACCTGCAGGTGCTGAACACTCTGATTCGATTTCTCCTGCACGGAATATTGTTCCAAGCGCTCGACGGAACGGTCGTTCAGCTTACCAGCCACCTTCTTCGACACGCCTTCGCCAACGAGATGGCGGAGCTGAAAGTTTCCGTTGACATCATCGCCAGCCTCCTCCATCAGCGGGACAAAACCGTTACCAAGTATTACTCCAGACCTACGCCGACACAGGTAATCCGTGCCGCCGAGATGATCTTTGTGGATCGGATCGATGTCGGCGCCGAAGCGCTCCGAAGTCCGGACGAGATTGGACAAATGCTGAAAGACGCGGAAGGCAAGCTGGGCGCGCTCACCGAGGTGTTTGGCGGGACATGCGTTGTGGGGAACATGTGCCCCGCAAAATTCGCCTGTGTCGGTTGCGCTGGAAACGCACCCGACCCGGCCAAACGATACCAGATACAGCAAAAGCTGGCTTGGGCAAAGCAACAGGTAAGTTATGCAGTCCGGGAGCATCTGCCTGCCGAAGAAGTAAAGCTGGGCCAGCTAATCGCAGACTGCAAGCTGGTGATGGAAGAAATGGATCTGATCGAGGCTGCGCGTGCTGATCGTTCTCAGAGCGTGACGGTCCAACAAGGGCCCAACAGCAGATGAGCACACCAACATCCCGCGGCAAGGCTCCCGAGTGGCTCCGCACCCGGTGGGAGCGGACGAAGTGCGAGACTGCGGCCCGCATACAGGCCGCCGTGGACCAGTTGCGGCAACATGGACGTGACGTGACATTCGAAAGCATTCGCGAGGCGGTACGCTCGACCGGGGTTTCGATTTCCGCAAACACAATCAAGCGGAACGAACTGGCATACGACGTTTACCTGGCGAATTGCCGGAAACCGAGGACGGGCCATCTGCCACAGCCGGCGCTCAGAGAACTGGTCGGTAGTTTCCCGCCCGAAAAGCGTCACACACTGGAAGTCAAAATCTCTCGTCTCAGGCGCGAGCCCAAAGACGCCTTGATCGCTAAGCTGGTTTCCTTGGAAAACGCCGCCGCGAAGCAGAGAGATGTCGAGAATCGGTTGCGCGAAGAGATTCTTCGCCTGAGTTCGCCGCGATGAATGAGCCGCCTCCAAGACTGAAGCACGCCAGCGGTTGGTTCGCCGCCGGCCGTGAGGTCGCGCGGGGACTTGCGTTGCTGTCGGATGGCGCCTTCAAAGTTTATATCCATCTCTGCCTGAACGCGGACCGCAGAACGGGACAACTGAGCGCTGAGCAGGGCCGCCTGGCAACGGCGTTGCGCAAGAGTCGCCGGTCGGTGGTGACATACCTGGACGAACTCCGCCGCCAAGGAGTATGCAGCATTCAAGCCGCGGTGAACCAGCACCTCGGTGGTCAGATTGAGATCTGCGATGCATTCTGGCCGTACGAGAAGGTGCGGCCGTCGGCAAAACCCGATACTACCCTGGCGGGCTACGTCGAGCAAACGCGGCGATTGCTCCGCGCCCGGCGCTGCGTAGGAAGCGAATTCGGCCCGGCCGACGAGCGACTGGCCGTGTCCCTGTTCGAGCGGAAAGTTCCGGTCGAGGATGTCGAGCACGCAGTACTGCTCGGATGCGCACGGAAGTATGTGGCCCTGATCAACCGGCAGAGCGGCAACTTAATCGTTAGCTTCAGCTATTTCCAGAACGTCATAGAGGAGGCCCGGGAGTTGAAAATGTCGGCGGCGTACTGGCAGCATCTGCAAATGCGGGTGGACCGTCTCGAGCAACAGTGGACCCAGATGAAAGCAGGGGCGGCGAAGCGGGCTCCCTCATGATGGAATCAAGAGCCCGCCGCTGGGGTCGATGGAGCTGCGTTTGAGGCTCCCGGCTGTGGTGTCTTCTGTCTGGTATGCTCGTGAAAATGGACCCAGGAGAGTTCACGCTGAGCGAACAAATACGTTGCGACGGTTGCCGCCAGTCCGCACCGAGCTACGATATCGCGAACTACGGATCCATTGAGCGCGGATACCGACGCCTCTGCGGCCAGTGCTTCAACACTGAAGTGGCAAAGGCGGCCGGACTGGAGGGATTCGAGCATGCCAGGTTCGAGCCTGTGGGTCTCGCCGACTGCGCCGGGGAGGTTCACGAATTTCATTTTCGCACCCACCTGTTCGGCCCTGGGGTCGCTCTCGACGCCTTCGAGCTTCGCGACGGCTGTCCTGCCGGCTATCATTTCCAGATCATCGGTGATCCGGCGGACGATGTGCTTGTGCTGCTCGGGCGATTGATCGCGAAGATCCGGCGCGCCTTGTCCGTCAAACATCTCGTGGACGGCGAGTTGGGATTGCAGATCGGGGACAATCGTGTGGTGCAAGGAATGGTGGAGTCGGATCGTGATTACGATGGTCGCACGCCACTTCTCATTATCGACGGCCGCGAGGTGACCTGGGACGAATTCGGCCGTATACTAATGAGTTTTGAGGGATGGCAATTCAAGAGGCGCACTGTAAGCTGTTGGTCGCGCCGGGACTTACGTCTGATGAATCGCCTTCACCGCCAGCCGTGGCTCGTACGCGATGATCTTCAACAGCGTAGCGGCCGGCCCGGTTGGACGGCGGCGGTCCTGCTCCCAGTTCTGCAGGGTTTTCACGCTGACGCCAATCAAGCTCGCAAACTCCGACTGTGACAGGCTGGTTCGTTCGCGAATTGCCCGTATCCCGGAAGGCCCGACTTCAAAGCGACGCGAGGGTTTTTTCTGACCACGGAGAATCGCTCCGCCTTCGCGCACGCTTTCCAGCAGTTCTTCAAACATTTGCGTTTTCATCCCTGAACTCCTCTTTGACTACCTTGGCGAGCTGCGCCACCTGCTTCGGGGTCAGATCGGCCAACACGTTTTTCGGGTATGCGAAGAGCAGCAGAATCAGGTCTTTCCGTACCGCCCAGTAGTAAATGACGCGGGCGCCGCCGCGCTTGCCGTGCGAGCCAACCGCCACCCGTATCTTCCGTATTCCGCCGCCACCCTTAATGCGAGCGCCGAGACCTGGATTTGCCGCCAGCCGGGACTGAAAGGCCCCGTACTCTTCATCGCCGAGCAGCGCCGTGATCTGTCTCGTAAAGGTGGAAGTCTCGATCAGCTCCACTTGCCTCAATTATCCGCCATTGGCGGATAGTCGTCAAGGAGGCCACCGAAAGGAACAGCTATGAGGATTCAAGGAAAGCTCCGGCTCGGATACTTTCCGCTGCCTCTTACCGAAGCCCGGCGCATCCGGGCCTGCCTGCGCTATCCAACTTCCCCGCTCTCCGCGATCGATCCCTGCATCGGGGACGGGGCCGCGTTCTTGACCATTACGGGAGAATCGTGCGCGCGCCGGTACGGAATCGAGTTGGACGCGTATCGCGCGGAACAAGCGGCCACCGCTGTCGATGAGTTGATTCATGGCGATTGCCTGGACGTGCACTGTCCCGTTGAGTCCTGCGGACTGGCTTTCCTAAATCCACCTTACGACTGGACCATCGGCGAAGGTCGAAATGAGCGTACGGAACGTGTGTTCCTGGCGCACACGCACCGCTGGCTGAAAGCCAGCGGAGTCCTGGTCCTTGTGGTCCCGGCAGTACACGTCCGTGAGTGTGGCGACATCCTTGCCTCGCAGTTCAAAGCGACGCGGATCTTCCGATTAACAGATCCGGAGTCCGTGCGCTACCGTCAGGTGGTGGTTTTGGCGACGCGCCGCAGTCGCCGGGAACGTGAGCAGTTGCGGGACACCGATATTGTCGCGCGGCGGGCTCAGTTCGCAAGTATCGGAGGGAATTATGCGCAGCTTGCTCCACTGGGCGACGTCAGCACGCCGATGTACGATGTTCCCGAGAGCGGTCCAGCCAAGTTGGAACATCGCGGCCTTCCGCTCGACGAGATCGAGGACTTGCTTCCGGCCTCTTCGGCCTACCGCCAGGCTGCTCGAATCCTCTTTCCCGAGCCAGCCGTCGTCAAAGGACGACCCTTGACGCCGCTGCATGGCGGTCACGTGGCGCTATGCGCCGTAAGCGGCATGTTGAACGGGATCTTCGGCACCGGCGAGCGGCGGCATATTGCAGTTTGGCAACCGGTCAAAGTCGTCGATCGCTCGGAAGAAACACTAGAAGATGGCACTATCGTTCAGCATGAGCGTGAGAGATTCACCAATGAGCTGACGCTGGCATACGCATCGGGAGAGACCGCCATATTGCGGTGATCGCTTCCGCAACACGGATCTGGGGCGCGAACGGCAAACGCTACGCGACTTGGACTAACGACCAGCGGCGTGTGATCCAATTCCGGGTGGGCTCAGACCAGGGCGTCAAATCGATTTGGCCGCTCAGTTCGTATATTTCTGTGGGGCTACGCCTCAACCGACGAACCAATTTATTCGAGCCTTAAGGCGATGGCCGGGTCCGTTCTCGCGGCACGACGGGCCGGCGCCCAGCAGGCGAGGGCAGCCATGACCAACAGCAGCACTACGACGGCGGCGTAGGTAATCAGGTCGAACGGTCGAACGCCGAACAACAGAGATTTGAGAAAGCCTGACAGCGCGTACGCCGCGGCGCCGCCGATGGTGACGCCAAGGAAAGCGGGTCTCAATCCCTGGCGGACAGTCATGCTGACGATGCCTGACGCGCTCGCGCCAAGCGCCATGCGAACTCCGATCTCGGCTGTGCGTGAGGTCACCGAATAAGAGAGAACGCTGTAAATGCCGAAGCTTGCCAGCAGCAGCGCCAAGCCGCTGAAGATCGCCAGGATAAACGAGTTCATACGCTGCGACGAAATGGAACGGTTGACCACTTCGTCGAAGGTGCGGATATCGGCAACCGGCAGACTCGGGTCCAGGCGGGCCATGACCGACCGAACCGCCCGCACGACCGCCATCGGATCGTCGCGGGTTTCGAGAAGGAATTCGGAGGGCAGAGCGACCCGCCCATAGGGTAAGTACACTGTCAGAGCCGGGCCGCGATCGAGTCCGCGCTCCAGAGAGTCGCCGGCGACGCCTACCACCTCCGCATCAATGTTGTTCCACAGCAGCACATGTTTGCCGATCGGATCCTCATTCGGAAACAGCATTTTCGCCAATGCGGCACTGAGCATGACCGTGCGGTGCGCGGGTTCGGGTTGACCCCGCTCGGCCGAGACCGGTTTGTCGGTCGCGTTGAAGATGCGCCCGTGCAACAACGGCAAGCCTGCTGCACGGAGGTATCCCGGCGTTATCACGCGCCAACCTGCCCAGGGTGGGGCGTTTGACCGGCGCGAGGCGGCAGAAATACCCATGCCGTAGTTCGGGCCCTGCACGGGACGCACGCTGACGGCGCCGCTCGCAACGATGTCGGGGTTGACGGAAAGCTCATCGAGGAAGCGATCGATGAATTGCTTACCTAGGCCGTTCTCGCCGTAGCTTTGCGGATAGCTGATGGAGAATACGAGGCGGTGGTCAGTCTGGAAGCCGCGCTGCTCGTTGATCAGCGCCTGAAAGCTGCGCGCCAGGAGGCCGGCTCCCACCAGGAGGACGAAGGCGAGCGCGATCTCGGCGGTCACCAGGATGGAGCGCAGGTGCCCTTGGCGACGGCTTGCTCCTGCCTGTCGGTTACCTTCGCGAAGGGCCGTGGCGATGCCTTGATCGGGTATTTGTAACATCGGCGCGAGGCCGCACAAGACCCCGGTGATCAGCGCCGCGCCGACGGCGAAAGCGAGCGCTCTTGGATCGAGGCTCACTTCGTCGAGGCGAGGAAGGCCGCGAATATCGAGTGTTCGTAGGAAAGGCAGGGTGCCATGCGCGATCAGGAGTCCGAGGCCGGCGCCGAAAGCGCTCAACAGAAGAGACTCGAGCATGATGAAGCGGACGAGCCGGCCGCGTCCGGCGCCGAGTGCGGTGCGCAGAGCGATCTCGCGCTGGCGCCCCAAACCGCGCACCAGGAGGAGATTCGTGACATTCAGACAGGCGATCAGAAGTAGTAGCGCAACCGCAGCCAGGAGGATCCGCAGGGCGCGGCCGGTGGTTGCCGGAGCAATCCAACGGCTGGCCGGAAAGAAAGC
>DATJWT010000420.1:0-2881 GCA_035500975.1 Binataceae bacterium (SeqCode) | reverse complement strand
TGGCGATAATGGCAATGGTATTCAAATCGAGAGATAACACGGTCGATTCCTGCGATGCCGAAGGGCAGGAGCAGAAACAGAATAACAGCCAAGCTGGTCATCGGAAACCGCACGAGTTGCGCAGCGCTCAACAGGCATCGGTCGGCAAGGTGGCCGAGCGGCGGCGACTGCGACTATAAGATGGATGACCGCGTAGCATCGCAGAAACACAGGAGCACTCGATGGGCAAGCTCGATGGAAAGGTCGTAATCGTAACCGGGGCCAGTCGCGGAATCGGCAAATCGATCGCGGAGTTGTTCGCGCGCGAAGGCGCCAAGGTCATCTGCTCGGCCCGCACGCTCAAGGAAGGCGAGCACAAGATGCTCGAGGGATCGCTGGAAACGACGGTGGCCGAGATCCGGAAAGCCGGCTTTGAGGCGACCGCGGTTACCTGCGACGTATCGTCGGAGGCCGACTGCGAGAAGCTGGTCGCGGAGACCAGGAAAATCTACGGCCCCTGCGATGTGCTGGTGAACAATGCGGCGCTGACCTACTTCATTCCGCTGAAGGATTTCCCGACCAGCAGATGGCTGCGATCGTTCCAGGTCAATCTCCACGCGGTCTTCATCCTCAGCAAGCTCGTGCTGCAGGACATGGTTGCGCGCAAGTCGGGCGCGATTCTCAACATCTCGTCGGGTGCGGCAATCGGACCAGGCCGTGGTCCATACAAGAAGGGCGAATACATGGCGGGCGCGTGCTGCTACGGCGCGGAGAAAGCCGCGATGGAACGGATGACGCAGGGGCTGGCGGCAGAGGTGTTCGAAGACAACATCTCGGTCACCTGCCTGTCGCCGTCGGAAGTCGTGGCCACGCCGGGCGCGGTGTACTTTCACCTGGCAAAGGACCAGCAGGACGGCGAACCGGGAGACTACATGGCACAGGCCGCGCTGCTGCTGGTGAGCGAGCCGGTAAACAAGATCACGGGGCGCGTCACCTACAGCCAGGAGTTGCTCAAGGAATACGGGCTAATCAAGGAAGGAAAAGGAATCGGCTTTGAGCGCAAGGGTAGCGGATACAGCCAGATCTGATCATGCGAGAAACAAACTTGGTGATTCGAGAAACAGAACTGAGCAACTCCGCGGCCACCCTCACCCGAACCCTCTCCCATAGAAGAATGGGCGTGGGGCTGGCGGTGGTGAAGGGCTCGTGGGCAACGACCAGGGGCTGTGGCCGTAGCCAAGGCGGCAGGTTAACCGCCCCGGCTTCTTTATGAACGCCGCGAAACAGTTGCGCGACCAGTTGAACGGCTCCTCGATGGTCGTGGCGCCCTTCGTTTACGACGCCTTCCAGGCGAAGATCGCGGAGCGCGTCGGTTTCGAAGCAGTCTACATGACAGGATTTGGAACCGCGGCGGCGCGCGGCTTTCCCGACCTTGGGCTGCTGACGATGACGGAAATGGCGGAGAACGTCCGCACGATCGCGCGCTCGGTGCAGATTCCGGTCATCTGCGATGCCGACACCGGCTACGGCAATCCCGTCAACGTCTGGCGCACGGTCAGGGAGTACGAGCACGCTGGCGCGGCGGCGCTGCATATCGAAGACCAGGTGTGGCCGAAACGCTGCGGATTTCTCGCGGGCAAGCAGGTCATTCCGCAGGACGACATGGTTCCCAAGGTGCGCGCCGCCTGCGATGCACGACAGAATCCGGATACCGTGATTATTGCGCGCACCGATGCGCTCGCGGTCAACGGATGGGATGACGTGGTGCGGCGTGCGAATGCCTATCGTGAGGCGGGCGCGGACCTCATCTTCGTCGATGGAATCCGCACGAAGGATGACTTGAACAACTACGTGACGCGCCTGAAGCATCTGCCGCTGCTCTACAACGGGCAGCTGTTGCCGGTCGCGGAACTGGGGAAGTGCGGGTTCAAGCTGACGATCTATTCGGGCACGCTGATGCACTACTACCAGTCGGCGCGCGATGCTCTAACGGAGCTGAAGGAGACGGGCGCCATCAAGCCGATTTCGAAGGGCGACACGTTTCGCGAGCTGATCGATCTGCTCGGCGTGGATGCGATGGACATGCTCGGCAAGAAATACACCGGCCAATAGCAGGGGAAGCCACGATGGGCATGACGATGATCGAAAAGATCCTGTCGCGGCACAGCGGCGGCGGTATCGTCCGGCCCGGAGACATCGTCGTTTGCGATGTCGACAAGATCGTTCACATCGATCTGATCTTTGGCGCGCGAGCCGCGCTGCCCAAACGGATCTCGGATCCCGGGAAGCACGTGGTCATCTTCGATCACGCGGTGCCGGCGCCGACGATTGACGATGCGGAAGGACAATCGATCGCGCGCCAGTTCGTGAAGCAGTTCGGAATCGAGAAATTCTTTGACGTCGGGCGCGGCGGTATCTGCCACCAGGTGATGCTGGAAAACGGGATCGCCCTGCCCGGCCAGATCCTGACCTGCGCCGACTCGCATACGTGCGCATCGGGAGCGCTGAATTGCGCGGCGCGCGGGATGGGCTTCCTGGAGATGCTGCAGATCACCTGTACCGGCAAGACCTGGTACCAGGTGGCTCCGACCATCCGTTTCGATCTGCGGGGAAAGAAGCCGGCCAACGTGTTCGGCAAGGACGTGTTTCTACATCTTGCGGCCGTCGCCGGCAGCGTCGAGGGGCACAACATCGAGTTCGGCGGATCGGGGGTTGCAGAGCTGACGCTCGACGATCGCGCGACACTATCTACCATGGCTGCCGAGCTGAGCGCCGACTTCGCGACCTTTCCCGCAGACGAGAAAGCGATGGCGTACTTGCGGTCGGTAACGAACGAGCCGTTCGAACCGGCGGAAAGCGATCCCGATGCGGCGTACGCGGCACGCTATGACATCGACCTGAC
>DATJWT010000419.1:0-3341 GCA_035500975.1 Binataceae bacterium (SeqCode) | reverse complement strand
TCGATCTTGAGTGAATATGCGGTGATGGGCGTGCGGCAATGCGGCGCGGGCCGCAGGCGCACGGTCTGCGGCGAAAGCGTCACCAGACGGTCGTATCGATATTCCGTCTTGTGATGCAGCGCTACTCGAATTGGCATTGATGAACCGGAGGCTATGTAGAGGGAAGCAAGCCAGCCGCAATGGTGCAAGGGAAACGCAGTCTCAGCCCAATTTTTCGATGAGGCGATCGATAATCACGGCGATAACAAACCATAATGTCTTTCTCCGCCCTGAAGGGAATCAGGAGCAGCAACCTTCCCCGCCTGGTCTCTCGTGGCGCGAGTGAGTGACTTTGATTTACGATCGCCTTGTCCCGGCACTAAGCGAAATTTTCACCTCACCGCGAAGCTAGCGCAGTAGAATTCGCGATCCAAAACCTTTGTTGCACCGGAGGTAGTTGGACATGCCTGACATCGAAAAGATCGAAAACCTCGTCATCGGAAGCGGAGGAGCCGGCAAGCTGATGGCCTGGACCATGGGTGGCGCTGGCCGGCACGTGGCACTGGTTGAGCGGGGAGCCCTCGGAGGAGCTTGCCCCAACGTCGCCTGCTTGCCCAGCAAGAACTTTATCTATTCCGCCAAGGTCGCATCGCTGGCGCGACGCGGCGCGGAGTTCGGCCTGCAAACCGGCCCGCTCAAGGTCGACATGAAAGCCGTGCAGCATCGCAAGCGCCTGATGGTCGAAGGCCTCCATCAGATGCACGTCGATCGCACCGTGGCTAGCCGCGCGGAACTAATCATGGGCGCCGCGCGCTTCGTCGCGCCGCGAACGGTCGAAATCGATCTCAAGGCCGGCGGCAAAAGAACCATCCAGGGCGATCGGGTATTTCTCGATCTCGGCTCGCGTGCAGCAATCCCGCGCATAGCGGGTATCGAGGAGGTAGACCCGATTACCCACGTGGAGCTTCTCGACCTCGAGCGGCTTCCCGACCATCTCATCGCGCTCGGCGGTGGCTACGTCGGTCTCGAGTTGTCGCAGGCGATGCGCCGGCTCGGCTCGAAAGTGACCGTGATCGAAGCCGGTCCTCAGCTCGCCGCCCGCGAAGATCCGGACGTGACCGCGATTCTCCACGATCTATTCGTTGAAGAGGGAATCGAAGTGCTCCTCGGAACCCGGGTCAGCAAGGTGGAAGGACGCTCCGGCAATCGCGTCACGGTCCACATCAATGATTCGCACGGAAGCCGCGCCATCGAGGGAACCGATCTCCTGGTCGCGACCGGCCGCAAGGCCAACACCGAGGGACTCGGCCTCGATGTGACCGGCGTTAAGCTCGATGAGCACGGCTTCGTCAAGGTCAACGATCGGCTCGAGACCACCAGCGACAACATCTGGGCGATGGGCGATTGCGCGGGCAGCCCGCAGTTCACTCACGTGGCCGAGGATGATTTCCGTATCGTTTATGGGAACCTGAACGGCGGCAATCGCAACACGCGCGATCGTCTCATCCCGTTCTGCATGTTTACCGATCCGGAACTGGCGCGCGTGGGCCGCAACGAAACCGAGGCGCGCCGCGATCGAATCGACTATCGGCTGGTGAAGATGCCGATGGCTGCGGTGCTTCGCACCCGGACCGTCTCGGAGCCGCGCGGCCTCATGAAGATGCTCATCGGCAAGAACAGCGACGAGATCATCGGGTTCACCGCGTTCGGCTACGAAGCCAACGAACAGGCCGCGGCAGTGCAAACCGCGATGGTTGGCGGGTTGCCATATACGGTTCTGCGCGATGCGATCTTCCCGCATCCCACGATGTCCGAAGGGTTGAACGTTTTGCTCGGCGGTTCGGTGCCGCCCAAAGGCGCCTGAACGACGACGTGGAAAAAGAGAAGGCCGGAGAGCGATTGCCCTCCGGCCTCTGTTTTCGAAACCCTGTCTCGGCTTACGCGTGCCCGTGGCGCAGCAACTTGCCCGGGGTCGCGCCCGTGCACTTGCCCGCGTCCCAGGTCTGCTCGCCGTTGCAGATGATCGCCTTGTAGCCGCGCGCATGCTGCACGCGTCGCCATTCGCCGCCCGGAAAATCGTGGACGATCTCACCAACCCAGTCCGGCTCCACCGAGAGCCCGTCCAGGTCGTAGACGACCACGTCCGCCGCCAATCCCTCGCGCAGCATCCCCCGATCGCGGAATCCCGCCGCGTGCGCCGGCAGCGCCGAGAGGCGATAGTGCGCTTCTTCCAGCGTGATGCGCTTTTCGTCGCGCACCAGCCACTTCAGGAAGTCGGTCGTGTACGCGCCGCCGTTGAAGAACTTGGTATGCGCGCCGCCGTCCGACACGCCGGGGATCGTGTACGGCGAGTTGTTCATCATCTCGTCGTAGTAATCGACGTTGAATCCGCGATTCGGTCCCAGGAACTCGACTTTCAGGTCGCCCGCGATCGCCAGGTCGAGCATCGCATCGACCTCGTGCTTCTTCTCTTCCATCGCGATCTGGCCGACTGATTTTCCGACGTACTTTTCCAGCGCGGGATTTTCGTTCACCCACTGCACCATCAGGTAGCGCAGCTTGCCGCCCACTCCCGCCTGGATCACTTCGAGCTTGCGGCTGACGTCGTCGTGCTCCCGCTTGATCGCCGCGCGCAGCTCGGGGTCCTTCATCTTGCGGATCTTTTCTTCGGTGCTGCCTGTCGTTACCGCGCGCCACGCCGGGCTCGCGTCGTAGAGGTTCCAGTTCTCCAGCGTAAACGCGAAGCCGGTGCGGAACGTCGCCGTCTGTCCGAAGATCGGCAGCCCCTTCTCGCGGCAGCGCTTGAGCCACGCGAGGCTGCGCTGATGCGGCTTCGGGTCCTTGCGCGCCGGCGCGATCACGTTGTGCAGGATCGGCCGCTTCGCCTCGGCGGCGAGAATTTCGAGGAAGTTGAGGTCGTCCTTGATCTTGCCGGTCGCCTGCGTGATCTGGATGAAGCCCTCGTCGCGGTCGCGCAGCACGCGCGCCAGATTCAGGATGTCCTCATCGCACATCGTGTCGGTGACCATCGGCGAGCCGTCGAAGTCGGCTTGCGTCGAGTCCGGCCCCAGTCGCTGGATCGAAAATCCGCACAGGCCCGCATCCATGCCCTCCGCGAGCAGGCGCGCCATCTCCGCGCGCTCCTTCTCGGTGGCGGGCCGCGTCTTGGCTGCATCGAGTCCCATCACGTAGGTCATCAGCGATGCGGTCGGAAGATACTGGATGCAGTTGATGCCCTTGGGGGCGCGCTCCAGCGAATCCATGTACTGCGGGATCGTTTCCCAATCCCAGTTCATCCCCTTCTTCATCGCGTCGTAGGGAATGGCCTCGGTCCGCGTCATCGTGAGCATCGAGCGTTCGCG
>DATJWT010000418.1:0-4479 GCA_035500975.1 Binataceae bacterium (SeqCode) | reverse complement strand
AGGCCTTCCTCCATGCCCGCGATGAACACGACCGGATATTCGAGGCCCTTGGAGGTATGTAGGGTCATCAGCGCGGCGCGTCCGCCCTCGGACCCAACCTGGTCGGCATCGCTAACCAGTGCGACCCGCTCCAGGAATTCGGCCAGCCGGCCCGGCTCGCCCTCCGCATCGAATGCCGCCGCGGCGGCGAGCATCTCGGCGAGATTCTGCTTGCGTATCGTCGCGTCGGGGAGAGTGTCCAGGTAGGCCTCGAACCCTGAATGGGCGACGACTGTACTGATGATTGCTTGGACCGGAACTGATGAGAGGTTCGCTGCGAGGTCACGCATCCAGGCATATAGACCGCCGGCGGTCTTCGCGATGCGCAATGCGACCCTCGATTCGGTTTCGAGGCGGCCCAGCGCCTCGAACGGCGTGATCTGTTCGCGCGCGGCAATCTCGCCGACGACTTCGAGCGTCTTGGCGCCGACTCCCCGCGACGGCGTCGCGACCATCCGTTCGAGGCTGACGCTGTCCGCCGGATTGGCGAGCACGCGCAGGTACGCGAGCAGGTCTTTGACGTCGCGTTGCTCGTAGAACCTGACACCGCCGACCACGTAGTAGGGAAGGCGCCGGCGGACCAGCGCCTCTTCGATGACCCGGGACTGCGCGTTGACCCGATAGAACACCACGAAGTCCGCCGGCCTGAACCCGCCTGATGTCGTCAGCCTGGCAATCTCGCGCGCGATGAAGTCGGCCTCGTCGCGCTCGGTCATCCCGGTGTAATACACGACCGGCTCGCCCGACTCGTTCTCGGTCCACAGCGTCTTTTCTTTGCGCTCGGTGTTGTTGCGAATTACGCCGCCGGCCGCGGCGAGGATAACCTTGGTTGAGCGATAGTTCTGCTCGAGCTTGAAGATCGCGGCGTTGGGGAAATCGTTCTCGAAGTCCAGGATGTTGCGGATGTCCGCGCCGCGCCATCGGTAGATGGACTGGTCCTCGTCGCCGACCACGCAGAGGTTGCCGCTGCGGGCCGACAGCGCGCGCACCAGCAGGTACTGGACGCGGTTGGTGTCCTGGTACTCATCGACCAGCAGATGCTCCGAGCGCGATTGCCATCTCGCAAGCGCCTCGGGATGCTCCTCGAACAGCGTCCAGACCTGCATCTGCAGGTCCGAGAAATCCATCGCATTCATCGCGCGCATCCGCTCCTGGTAAAGGCGGTAGAGCGTCGCGATCGCGGTCTCGCGCGAGCCGTCAGCCGAAGAGGCCATCGCCGCGGGCGAGATCGCCTCGTTCTTGGCCTGTTCGATTCGCGAGCGCACGAGTTCGAGCGGCGGTGATTCGGCCAGCATCGCTTCCTCGATCACCCGGCGCAGGACAGATTGCGAATCGCCTTCGTCGAGAATCGAGAAATTGCGATCGAAGCCGAGCGCCGTGCACTCCTGGCGCAAAATTCGGGCGCACATCGAATGAAACGTGCTGACCCACGGCTGGCGTGTATCGGAATCCAGCAATGCGGCGACGCGCTCGCGCATCTCGCCCGCCGCCTTGTTGGTGAAGGTGACGGCCAGGACTCCGGCCGGGTGCGCGTTGCGTTCGCCCAGCAGGTGGGCGATACGATGGGTGAGCACGCGGGTCTTGCCTGAACCTGCACCGGCGAGGATCAGGATTGGACCGTCGGGCGCCACGACAGCGGAGCGCTGTTCGGGATTGAGATTCTCAAGCAGCGAAGATGGCATTACAGAAGTCCGGATGAACTACAGAGCCCTTCAGGATACCGGTCGGCGGAATTTGCGCAAAGAGGCGCGGGCGCGCGCGGGCGCTTGACAATCCACAATGGCGACCTACGAGCCGCGAGATAAATATTACCGCAAGGCGCGCGAGAAGGGATTGGTCTCACGCGCCGCGTTCAAGATCGAGGAGCTCATCGCGCGATCGAAACTCGTCGCGCGCGGTGGACGAGTCGCCGACCTCGGATGCGCTCCCGGCGGATGGATGGTGATCCTCGCGCGCGCCGCCGGTCCGCAGGGCCGGGTGGTGGGCGTGGACCTCGCGCGATGCGCGAATCCGCCGCCGGGCACCGTGACTATCGTGGGCGACATTACTGATGCCGCGACGGCGAACCGGGTCATCGAAGCGCTGGGCGGTCCTGCCGATCTCGTGACCAGCGACCTCGCGCCGAAGCTGACGGGGATCGCGGTGCGTGACGAAGCCCAATCGGAACGGGTCCTGGAAGCCGCGCTCGACTTTGCGCGCCGTGCGTTGAGACCGGGTGGCGCGATGGTCGCGAAGGTCTTCATGGGAAGCGAGTTCAAGCGATTCATCCGGGAGTTCGAGCGTGACTTCGCGCAGGTCGAGGTCACCAGGACCGCGGCGACCCGGCCCGGCTCGTCGGAGCTCTACGTCGTGGCGCAAGGCTTCAAGCATCCGGGCTGATGCCGCCTCGCTTTCGTTTGGCTTACTTCGAAAGCGCGCGTAGATTTTGAAGTATGGAGCGCGCGAGCTTACGGCGCGTCTGCTTGATGGTCCTGGCTGCCGTCTTGACCGCGTGCTCTTGTGCCCGCCATTCGCAATCGCAATCGACCACTGCTGCCGCGGCCGAAGTGGGACCCGACGAGGTCGCGGTGAAGGTCACGGCCGTGGGATTCGACGACATGACCCAGGCGCATTACGTGATGCTCACCAGCGCCGACCGTGCGCATCAGTTGCCGATCCTGATCGGCGACGGCGAAGCCGATGCGATCCTGCGCGCCCTGCACGGAATCAAAGCGGAGCGCCCGATGACGCTCGACCTGATGAAATCGATCATCGAGACCAACGGCGACCAGGTCGACTGCGTTTCGATTTTCGATATTCGCGACGAGGTCTACTACGCGACCATCTACATGAACGGCGGAAAGACCAGGGTCGATAGCCGGCCCAGCGATGCGATCGCGCTGGCGGCAAACACCGGAGCGCCGATCTTCGTCGCATCCAAGCTGTTCGAAGAGAAACCGCCGCCCGGGCTTCAATCAAAGTACGAGCCGCGCACGGTCACCGCGATCGGGATCACGGTCGAGGAGCTGACTCCCGCGCTCGCCGAATATTTTCACGCATCAAGAGGCGTGCTGGTGTCGGACGTAGACCCGGAGGCGGCGAAGAACGGGGTGGAGCGCGGCGACATCATCGTGCAAATCGGCACACATCCGATCGGCGGTCCGAATGAGTTTGCCAGGCTTGCGAACGGCGGGCCGGGAACGCTGGTGCTTCGGATCAGCCACGACGGCGCCGAGCACAACGTTTCGTTCGCGCGATAAGTGAGGTCGGCGGCCGTCAGCCGCGGCGGATAAGAACCGAGCGCAGGAAGCGCGGATCGATATCCTTGGTTAGTTCGCTGAAATCCTCTTCGAGCACATTCAGGCAGGAGTTGACGAAATCGGCGCTGGCGAGTCGGACTTCTTCATGAAGTCGGTCGTGCATCAGCCCCTCGACTGCCGCGCGGAACGCGTCGGTGAGGCGTCCCGGCTTGCCGTTGCGCCCGATGATCGCGCCCCGCAACGCGCCCAGCCGCGATGACTCGATCGCATCCGCGGAGAGCTGGCCGTCGAGGGCATAGCGGGCGAGAGCGGTCAGCAGGACCTGGCTGAGCCGAACTTCTCGCGCGGCGACTTCCGATCGGAACAGCGGCGATGCGATATCGATATTGAGCAGCGAGCGGAACAGCCCCGGCAGAGAATCGACCTGGTCGAGGATCGCGTAGCCCAGATGCAGGTCGCGCATGGTTTGGAAATCGCGCATCTCGACCGCGCCCTTGCCTTCGAGCGCGGAATAGAAACGCGGCATGCGCGCGAGGAACCCGCCGATCGTTTCCCGGTAGGGCGAATCGAGATGGAAAATCTGCCGCGTAGCTTCCGGACGCAGCCCGAGCCGCGTGACCGTCTGCTGCGCGCTCTTGCGCAGATCGATCGTCAGGCTCACGCCGAGCCGGAACAGCAACTTCAGATGAGTATCGCGTAGATGCTCGATCGCGTTCGGCAGGTCACCGCCGGCGAGATGCTCGAGGCCGAGGTTCAGATAATTATGCGTCGTCGCGACCGCCTCGCGGACCGCATCGAGATCGCCAAAGTCCACCGACCGCGCGACCAGCACCTGGTTCGATACCATCGCCATCTCGCTGCGAAGCTGCCGCTTGCCCTCGGCCGCAAACCCCGCCGTGAGGGCGGCATTGAGCAGGGTGTTGTCACCATCGGCAATTGCCGGGGCCGCATCGGGCGGCACCACTTCCGTATCATCGAGCAGTTCGGCCCGGCTCGGCTTCTCGTGACGGTCGCGAATCGCGATGAATTCGGCGGGATTGATGTAAGCGAAGACGTCCTGCGCCTCGTAGTAGTCAGGGAAACCACGGTCGCTCAGGCGCGCGCGCCGGAATTGATACGCCTGCTCCTCGAGTTCGGCCTGCACGCCCCAGTAAACTTCCTCCAACAATCCCGCGAAGTATTTGTACTCGCGCTCGAACGC
>DATJWT010000417.1:0-4032 GCA_035500975.1 Binataceae bacterium (SeqCode) | reverse complement strand
CGCTTCGCTTCCGTCATCAGGCTGTCGAGTTCATGCGCCCTGGCTACCGGCACGATCTGGTCCGCATCGCCATGCAGGATGAGCGTCGGCGGCAGATTCGCCGCCATCGGCTGCATCGCGGTCGGAAGCGCGCCGTAGTATTCGACGATCGCCGAGACTTTGCCCGGCTCGGTCGTACCAATCGCCAGCGACAGGAACGCGCCGAGCGAATAGCCCATCATGCCGATACGCTTCGGATCGATGCGCGGGTTTTGCTCCATCGCATCGAGTCCCGCGCCGATCTCGTCCATCCAGACCGGAAAGTACTGCCTGATCTTTCCCGGTTCTCCGGGAGTCACATCCTCGGTCTGGCTGTAATACTCGATGTACTCGGCGTAGTAACCTGCCGCGGCGAGCTTCTCGCAGACGTCTTCCATCGTCGCATCCGCGGAGCCGCGCGGGCCCGCGCCATGAAGGAAGATCACGGCGGGATCGGGGCCGCGACCATCGGGAGTGCAGTGATGTTCGATGACGGGTTTGCCGTCGAACATGAACTGCCCCTGCGTCCACGCGGCGTGCGCCGCGCGTGGGCAGATCGCTGCCACGCTTAGCGCCGCGACCGCGCATCCCGTCAACCTGAGAAGCGCGCGCATCAGCACAGGAGTCAGTGATTGATAGAGACTAGCCGCGCATCAACTCCGCTTCGTCGGCCGCGAGCGTCGCATAGACCTCGCGATCGATTTGGCGGTAGCGTTCCAGTGCACGGTCGGCGTGTTCCAGGCAGCCCTGCTGCTCGGCCAGCTCGCGCATCTTCTTTTCGATCCACGAGAGGTGCCAGGTTTCGTCTTCGGTCACACCCTTGAGGACTTCCCGCGTCTCGGGATCGACGTTGGGCAGAGCGGAGTGCGCGTTGTACCGGCTCTGGGCGCGCTCTTCGACCACCACGGTCAAGGCGAGCAGATCGACCACGGTCTTGGGAACTCCGACGCGAAGGCCAAGCCGGCGCTGATAGCCATCTTCGATCAAAATGGGCGTACCGCCGAGATCGGCAATGCGTTTGGTCCAGAGCCAGGCATGGCGGGTCTCATCGGAAAGGTGCTTTGCCATCTTGAGCTGGGCGTCGGCATCCTTGAGATGATTCAGAAGCTTGAAAAGGAGGTTTGCACCTCTGAGTTCGGCGTCGCGGTAGAAGCTGAAAATGATAATCTGCCTCTCGACGGCCGATTTTCCTCTAAAATCCATTAGTTCTCCTGCTCCTCAACCCACGCAACCTGAAGGGAAAAAATCGAAGCCGGACTTCGTGTTTCGCCGCAGTCCAAGGGCATAGCGGGCCTAAAGCGGTTCTTGTGAACAGTATTTGATTCCCACTGGTCGGTCAAGAAACGGCTTAAAGTTTTAAACGTCTTTCGATCCGTTGGTCTTAAGTGATGCTTATTGTAGAAGGTACGCCGTCGGATCAATCCGGATGCAAACTGGGGGCGCGCGTTAACCGCGCGACATCATGATGCCGCCGTCGGCCGATGCGCTTTGGCTAGCTTTGCGACGAGTGCATGGGGTGGGTCCCAGGACCTCCCGCCTGCTGCTCGAGCAATTCCAGACTCCCGAGAAAGTGTTCGCGGCGTCGATGGCCGACCTGGTCCGCGCCGGCATCTCCCAACGTGTCGCGCGGTCGATTACCGAGTTTCGCGAGTTCGAGCCCCTTGAGCGCGAACTGTGCGAGTTGCCGCGCCTCGATGCGCGGATGGTTCGATGGACCGACGACGACTACCCACCCAACCTGCGCCAGATCCCCGATCCTCCCCCGTACCTGTTCGTCCGCGGCGAGGCGCCGCTGGCGGATGCTCATTGTATCGCGGTGGTGGGCGCACGGGCGGCCAGCGATGCCGGCCTTCGGATGGCAGAGCGGCTCGGCTTCGAGCTGGCCGGCAAGGGCTTCACGGTGGTGAGCGGACTAGCCAGGGGCATCGATGCAGCCGCGCATAGGGGCGCACTGTCCTCGGGCGGGCGGACCATTGCGGTCATGGGATGCGGCATCGATATCGTCTATCCACCCGAGAATCGGGAGATGGCCGACACGATTATCGCCCAGGGCGGTGCGCTCATTTCCGAATTGCCCATCGGAACGGCACCGCTGGCGGAGAATTTTCCCGCCCGCAACCGAATTCTCTCGGGACTATGCCTTGGGGTCGTGATCGTCGAGGCCGCCGAGCGAAGCGGCTCGTTGATCACGGCCCGGATGGCGTTGGAACAGAACCGTCAGGTCTTCGCGGTGCCCGGCAGCCCCCTCAGCGGGAAGTCTCGTGGGAGCAACCGCCTTTTGAAGGAGGGAGCAGTACTAATCGACTGTGTAGAGGACGTGATCGAGGAGCTGGCTCCTCAGCTTCAAGGTCACGTTTCCAGGGCCGTATCGCCCCAAAAAATGCCGCCTCAGGCAGAGCCGGAGGGTCAGTTTCGGGCAAAAATCGACCCCGCTGAGCGTCTTCGTAGCCTCGAATCTACGTCGATTAACCAAGCTAAAACAATCGTAAGCACCTTTAAGGAAGACCGGAGACTTCATGTCGACGCGATAATCGAAGCATCCGGACTCGATGCCCAAACCGTGCTTAGGTTATTGCTTGAGATGGAGCTACACGGCATAGTCGCCCAACATCCTGGGAAGCTGTTTTCGCTGGCTTGACCGGCATCGCTCCTGCAGGATGAATTAATCCACAGCCATTCACATCCAAAATGGATGGGTTGAGAGGAAGTCTCCCCGGTGGCAAAAAATCTAGTAATCGTCGAATCCCCCGCCAAAGCCAAAACCATCAAGCGCTACCTCGGGTCCGCTTACGAGGTCACGCCCTCGGTTGGCCACGTGGTCGATCTGCCCAAGAGCAAGCTGGGCGTCGACATCAAGAAGAATTTTGAACCGGAGTACAGCGTTATTCCGGGCAAAACAAAGGTCATCGAAGGAATCAAGAAGGCGGCCAAGGGCAAGGAGAACATCTACCTGGCCACAGACCCGGACCGCGAGGGCGAGGCCATTGCGTGGCACCTGTCCAAGCGGCTGGGCAAGCTCAACGGCACCAAGGTCCATCGCATCCTCCTGCACGAAATTACCGCCAATGCCGTCAAGGAAGCGCTGGAGCATCCTGCCGAGCTGGACAACCATCTCTATGACGCGCAGCAGGCGCGCCGGGTGCTGGATCGGCTGGTCGGCTACCAGATAAGCCCGCTTCTCTGGGACAAGGTGAAGCGCGGCCTGAGCGCCGGGCGCGTTCAGTCGGTTGCGCTGCGCATAATCGTGGAGCGCGAGCGCGAACGCGAGGCGTTCCGCGCCGAGGAGTACTGGACTCTTGATGCGCGCCTGCAGGCTTCCGTTCCGCCCCAGTTCAAGGCGCACCTATACAGCTGGAAAGATCAGCGCATCGACAACAAGTCGTACAAACTACCCGAGGCCCAGGCTCGCGAGATAATCGCCGCAGTCGAGAAGGCGCCGTTCGTGGTGCGCTCGATCGAGCGCAAGGAAGTACGCCGCAGCCCCGCGCCGCCGTTCATCACCTCGCGCCTCCAGCAGGAAGCATCGCGCAAGCTGTACTTCCAGCCGTCGCGCACGATGCGTATAGCGCAGCGGCTGTACGAAGGGATCGAGCTGGGCGACCAGGGCGCGATCGGTCTTATCACCTATATGCGTACCGACTCAGTTCGCGTCTCCGACGCGGCGCTCGGTGCCGTGCGATCGCATATCGAGGGCAAGTACGGAAAGAACTACCTGCCCGAGAAGGCGGTTTTGTATCGCTCCTCGAAGTCGGCGCAAGATGCCCACGAGGCGATTCGCCCGACGGCGCTGGAGCGCGACCCCGAATCGCTGTCGCGCTACCTGCAGAAAGATGAGCTGGCGCTGTACAAGTTGATCTACGATCGCTTCGTCTCCAGCCAGATGAATCCGGCGGTCTACGACCGCACGACCGTCGATATCGACGCGGCCGAAGCGGTCTTTCGCGCGACCGGCCAGGTGATGAAGTTCGACGGCTTCATGCGCGTGTATATCGAGGGCCAGGACGAAGCTTCGTC
>DATJWT010000416.1:0-6702 GCA_035500975.1 Binataceae bacterium (SeqCode) | reverse complement strand
TTCCGCGGTATGAAAACGCACGAGTTCGGTTTTCGTGTCTGACGCGCCGACATTGGCCGCATCGATTTTGAGCAATCGATACGGCGGCTTGGCCTCGAAATAGAAGGTGCTCACGCGGACCAGGCTCTGTGCGATCTTCCGGATGAAGCCGGGAAGAGATGACAGGAAGCCGCCTACGTTCGGGCGCATCTCTATCCTGGTGGCGCGCAAGGTCTGGCCGGCGACAACAAGATCGACCTCGCCATCGGTCCATACGTCGAGATCCAAAACCCCCGATGAGTTCGCCTGGACGTGGAGAGTGCCTTCGGTCTTCCCGCCATCGAAGGCACGAATGAATGCCAGCGGCGGAACCCATCCCGGAAGAAGGTCAGGCGGAAAATCCGGGCCCTCTGACAGCCTCTGGCCCGGATCATTTCGCCAGGTACTCGATCCGATCTCGTCACCTTTGCCGTTGTAGGTTCGGCTCCCGAAAGCATCGCAGCCCGGGCCAGTTGGTTGCATCAGCCACCAGGCGATCGTCCTTTGATTGGCCGGGTACTCGAGAGCCTGGATCAGAAGGGTGCGGCCATCCAGGTTCTCTTGCCATTGCTGATAGTGAACCAACTCCTTCCCACTATCACCGGCCTTCTGCACGTACTCATCGACCTCAGTGCCCGGACGTGGCTGGACGTTCGATGGAGGATCCGGCGGGAGCAGCCCCCGCGCCCGCAGTGCATCGTCGATCGATGATCCGTTCACCGCGGAGGGGCCCACAACCGCAGGGAACGCCCGCGGTGTTCTTGCAAATAAATAGAACAGCGCCAAAAGGCCGGCGATCGCGCCTATGCGATGGATTGGCCGTGGCCTCCGCGCCGGTCGCGACGCCGGTTCTATTGCACCCACGCGGCACCGGCGGTGACCATCTTCGAGTCAACTTCGATCGCAGAGAAAACCTTCCCCGAATTCGAAATCACGCCCCGGAATTCGAGCGGGCTCGGGCAGGCGCCACTTTCGGCTGACATCGTGATGAAGGCATCGGCAGTCCCTTCCGGCGTTGGCTTGACCATCCCGCCGATCCGCGCGTTGCAGATCTTGCCGCCGTCGTTCACGGTGGCCTTTCCTGTCACCTGGTTACCTGGTACTACCCGCGCAAGCCCGATAATAGCAGCCGGGCTGTGGGTCTCGAGATCCGATCCGACCAGCCAGAATGAATAAGTCGGCGACGTAGTGGTCTGCGGCGTCGCAATCGCGACCGGACCAAGGAACCAGAGCAGGAGCGAAAGAGCCAATCCGGCAGGCGCGGTTCTCGGCATTGCGTCCCCCTTTTTCCGCGGTGGCTGACCAAGTCCAGGGCTGGTCACTTCGCATAGTAGCAATGCCGATGCCGGAGGCGAATGTTCGCCGCATAACGGGAAACACGCAGTCATGCTGGCGTTTACTGACCGGGCTTGCCTGCGAGGATCTGCATGCAGCGTCGCGACTGCGGCCGGTCAACCGTCTTCGGGTCCAAACGCCGCTTGCGCGGCTTGACTGTCAATTCCGCCGATTTCCGATCTCCTCGAGCTCCCACGGCAGCACTGCCGATGCGATCACGTTGGCGAGCACCTCGGGCGAGTGCCGATAGCCGTGGTTCATCGCTTTAGCGCCGAGCGCGGCGGCGACCTCGGCGATCGTGTCGGGACAGAAGTGGTACTCCCAGATGCGCGCGATACGCCCCTCGACCTCTTCGAAGCGATTCACCCCCGCCAGGACCGATGCCGATCGCGGAGCCTGCCAGATCGCAACAATCCACTCGCCCTGGTACTGAACCGTCTCGCTCACCCAGTTTCTCTGCGGAGGATTCGGGTTGTTGGGGGTGGGCACGTCCAGCGAGGAATGTATCCAGACCATCGACTTCCCTCGTTCTCCCCCCACACCGGGGACTTCGAGCGTCACGTTCTCCAGCAGCAGCCCGGTGATGGCATTTACATCTCTGGCCTCGAAGGCCGCGACGAACTTGTCGAGCAGCTCTTTCGACGGTCCGCGCGGGTTGGGCCGCGCGATGTCACCAGTCTCCTGCAGGCGCTGCCGGCCGCGATGCAAAGCAGCTTTGATCGCGCCCCCGGTGGTGGACAGAAGATCGGCCACGTCCTCGATACTGAAATCGAACACGTCCTTGAGCAGAACCGCGGCCCGCTCCTGGGGAGAAGTTCTTTCGATCAACCTCGCGGCCGCATCGCGGGTTGCAAGCGAATCTTTCGATGGAGTCATGCGCTCACCCTCAAGTTCGTTCGCCTGCCGCGTCTCCGCTCGCCGGATCTCGTCGATCCATGTGTTGGTCGCGATTCTGAACAGGTAGGCGCGCGGACTTCCCCATTTCTCGCCGCGCACCACGGCGGGGAACGCTCTGACCAACGTCTCCTGCAGGAGATCTTCCGCATCCCACACATTGCGTGTGAGCCGCCGGCAATACTGATGGAGCCGGGGACGAATCGGCTCGATCGTATCGACGAATCGAAACCACGCCTCGCGCAACTGCCGCGCCAGTTGATCTGAAGGTTCCTGCGCCATGTGATCGACCTCAGGAATACAGGACGGTCGGCCTGGCCAAAAGGATACTCCCCCGGGGTCTGACCCGCGAAATTCTCCGCCCGATGGAGTAATATCGGCCCCAAGGGGATTCGCCGATGAAGTACGAATACATCTCCGCCGATTGCCATATCGACCTGATCTGGCTGCCGCCCGATCTGTTTACTTCCAATGCGCCCGCAAACCTGAAAGAGCGCATGCCGTTCGTCACCGACACCAAGCGCGGAAAGCAGTGGGTTTCCCACAAGGGCGCGCGGTTCGGGCTGATGAACGGGATGGGCTCGGCGGGACGCGAATACGTCCCCGGCCAGATTCATCGATCGGACAGGATGGCCTCGACCGGGCTGTACGACGACGGACGCAAGGGAATCCGCCGCCTCACCGATCCCGAGCTGCGCCTGAAGGATCAGGAGCGCGATGGCGTCCAGGCGGAAGTCCTGTATGGGGTCCTCGGCGCGAGCATGCGGCTCAACGACGATGAAGCCGCGGTCGAGATGCTGCGAATCTACAACGAATGGCTCGCCGATTTCTGCGCGACGCATCCCGATCGCTATGCCGGGCTCGCATCGATTCCGAGCCACAGCGTCGATGCGGCAGTCACCGAGGTGAAGCGCGTCGCAAAGCGAGGCGTGCTGCGCGGACTCGATATTGCCAATCGCCCCGACCTCCAGCCGTTCTGGGACCCGATGTGGGAGCCGCTATTCGCGGTCGCTGCCGAAGCGCGCCTGCCGCTGCATCTTCATACCATCGGCGGCTCGCTGCCCGACCTGAGCAAGCTCGCGCCCAAGGTTGGTCGCGCCGCGTTCGCAACGATGATCACGAGCTTCCAGATGTACATGGCCCTGCCTTTGATGGCGGTGATTTTTGGCGGCGCGCTCGAGCGGCATCCCAACCTGAAGATGGTCATCGGCGAGAGCGGCATCGGATGGCTGCCGTACATCCTCGACCACATGGACCTCGAATGGGAGGACCAGTTCCACGACCTCGATCTGAAGATGAAGCCGAGCGAGTACTGGCATCGCCAGTGCTACGCGACCTACCAGTCCGATCGTATCGGCATCAAGATGCTCGATGAGATCGGCGAGGACAACATCATGTGGGGGTCCGACTTCCCGCACCCGGACGGCATCTGGCCCGACTCGCAGGAATACATCCAGCGCGAGCTCGGCCATCTGCCGGCGGCGACCCGCCACAAGATCGTGTGCGCAAACGCCGCAAAGTTGTACGGGTTCGAGCGCTAAGGTCTTACGCGGCCTCGCCAGAAAATAGTGGGGCGGGCGGCAGTGCCCGCCGACGATGCGCGGGTGCCTCGCCTCCGCCACCAATTTCCTTTCTGCCTCATGCGTTCTGGAAGAACTCCGACAGGACCCTAT
Organism: Binataceae bacterium (SeqCode); assembly: GCA_035500975.1. GTDB lineage: Bacteria > Desulfobacterota > Binatia > Binatales > Binataceae > JAFAHS01. The sequence goes on along the minus strand of DATJWT010000416.1, from coordinate 2,782 downwards.
TGAGCGCGCTCTCCCTCACCTCCTCCACTCCACCCACCTTCAACTGTCCCAACTCAAACGGCCCATATCCCACCCTGATCAACCGCGTCACCCTCAGCCCGACGTGCCCGAGCAATCGCTTGATCTCGCGATTCTTCCCCTCCTCGAGCGTCATCGTGATCCAGCTATTGCTGCCCTGCACGCGATCGATGGTGCACTGCGCCGGCCGATAGCGTACGCCCTCGATAGTCACGCCGCGCCGGAGCGCGTCGAGCGCTTTTTCATTCACCGCACCATGCGCTCGCACCCGATACGTCCGCGAGAAGCCCTGCGCGGGATGCTCCAGGTAGCGCGCCAGGCCGCCATCGTTGGTGAGGAGCAGCAGCCCTTCTGTGTTGATATCGAGACGACCCACCGAGACAACTCGTGGCATAGCCTTCGGCAATGCATCAAAGACCGTTGGCCGCCCCTCGGGATCGCGCGCCGTGGTCACCAATCCTGCCGGCTTGTGATAGCGCCAGAGGCGCGTCTGCGCCGCTGTCGCGATCGTTTTGCCGTCGACAGCCAGCACATCGTCCGGGCCGACCAGGGTCGCTGGGTGTCTTACGATCTCGCCATTCAGCGCGATGCGGCCCGCCTCGATCATCCGCTCGCAATCGCGCCGCGATGCGACCCCGGCCCGCGCCAGGACCTTGGCAATTCGTTCCTTCTCCGGCTCTTGCAAGGTCTTGCCGCTCATCTACCGCAGAGGTTCACCTTACTGTGATCGATGGGGGAGCGGCCACCCGAATCGGCCCCGCCGAGTTTACTCGCGCAGCAGCGGGATTTATCTGCATGTCGGCACCCTGGCATGCCCTGTTATCCACGCGTGGGCTCACGTCGCTCAACACGCTGCTTGCCGTGGTAAGCTGGCGGTTGTTTCTCACCACACCTAGTGGCGATACATCGAATATCGTATGGCTTTCTCCGGCAGTTTGTAGCCATACTTAACCAGGGGAAAGACCGAGAGAACGCAAGAGTCGAACCCGCAGGCCACCAGGGGAGGGGTCAAGCGGCGTGGCTACCCGGATTTACCAGTTCGCGTCCTTCGAGCTCGATCCATCGCAAGCGCGGCTGCGCAAGGGGAGTCAGTTCGTTCCGCTGCGTCCAAAAACTTTTGCGCTCCTGGAATACCTCCTGGCCAGCGCCGGACGTCTCGTCACCCGCGCCGACCTCATCGACGCTCTCTGGCCGGGAGTAAACGTCGGCGAGGAGGGACTCACCACCTGTGTCTACGAACTGCGCGAGGTGCTGAACGACAAGCCACGCAAGCCGCGCTTCATCGAAACCGTCCATCGACGTGGATATCGCTTTGTCGCTCCGGTCGCATCGATCGATAGCGAAGTCGACGCTTTGCTCCGCTTGCCTGGCGGAAGCGCGAACGTTCCATCCCCCGGCTCGAGTGCAAAACGACAGCTCTTGCTCATTAGCGGCGATTTTTCATGGGTTCCGCTCGGTAACACACTATCCGACGATCTCATCGCGCCGCTCAGGAATGGCCGATCCGGGGCGCGTTGAGGAAGTCCGCGACCTGCCGCCGGCCTTTGAGGTGCATCACCGGCACGTCTGCGCCATGAGCCGTGCGTTCCCTTTCTATTAACGGTCGATTGAGGCGTTCGAAGTTCCGAATGTAGGCAAGCACCTGGAAGAGATTCCGGAGCTTGTGCTTTTCACCCCGGCGGAGGACTCGCGCGCAGGCCCGCCACACGCAGAAGGCTTTCGAAAGCTCCAGCCAGATGATGAGATCGGCGCGAGGCAGTCGAAGATCGAAGCTGACCTGCGCGAAATTCCCATCGCTCACCCATCCCTCGCCGGCGTGCGCTTCAGCAACCAGCTTCCGGAAAGCCGGCGTGTCGTCGCCGTCTCCGAGCCGCGCGCGCAACTCGTCAAGGCAGACAACCGGCTGGCCGATTCGTTTCGCAAGACGCTGCGCGAAGACCGTTTTGCCGCTTCCCGCGCAGCCCAATACCACGATGCGCCGCACGTTCTTTAGCGGATCACGCTACTCGACCACGATGGTCGCGTTGCCGAAACTGTTGTTCTCTTCCACGCTGCCCTGCACGTGCGCGGTTTGGCCATTCTCCAGGGCCGAGCAGGCGACGGGATTCCCCTGCGAATTAGTGATCGATGAATTGCTCAAATCCACGATGTAGTAATCCATGTTGCCCGCCGGGCGCCTGGCCGAGAGCATCGTGAGTGTCTGCCCCGTGCAATCCACTCCGGTGATCACTCCCAGGAAATCGACGTTGGCCGAGTCGTAGGTCACCGCTCCGCTCGTCCCATCGATACTTACACCGTTCAAGGTCAGGCTCCCGGCACTGGGAAGATAGACCGGCAGCGACGCGCGGAGTCCATCGGACTTCCGCCGAAACAACACGGTCAGATGCCCCGAAAACTGTCCCTGCACCTGGAAGAGCCCGGAGGAATTCGTGACGCTCTTTGCCTGATGGCCCTGGATGCTGGCCCTTATGCCTTCGACGGAACTGTCTTGCCCCGCTACCCCCTGCACCGATTGCACGGCGCCTTGCACGGTGGCCGTGATGCCGGTTCCTCGAGACCCCCCATCGATCGCGCCGCACGACCAGATGGCCAGCAAGAGCAGCGTAAGCGGAAAGTATCGCGCGGATAGGGTCATGGGCGTTTTTTCCTGCGACCGTCCATTGAACCGGAAATGGCCTTGAGTAGTTCCCGCTTCGCCTCATACGAGCTCTCTGAAAAATAGATGCCCAACGCAGCGTACATACGCGCACCGGCAGGTGCTTTT
>DATJWT010000415.1:0-7005 GCA_035500975.1 Binataceae bacterium (SeqCode) | reverse complement strand
TGGGTCTTGCCCAACCCCTCGGCTGGACTTCCAGGGTTCTCGCACCGATGCAGCGCCGATGTGCCTACTCGTCAAAACGGCATTCACCACTCGCCACGCGAGGCAGCGGCGGCGGATTGTTGTCCGACTGCAGCATGATCTTGAGCGCGTGGTGCTTGGGCGTGAGAAGAAAATCGAATACAAGCGAGCGCCCTGAGACCGGACTGGTGAACGAGAAATTTCCGTGCCCACTGGAATCGATTTGGTAAGTGCCCTTGACGCCCGAGGCCGACGCAAACGTGCCGTTGGTGTTCACGTCATATTCGCCAATCGTGAGGTTGCCTTTCCCGTCGAACATGAATTGGGCCAGGGTCGTCACCGGTCCGGCACTGGAAGCCGCGCCGCTAGTGGTCTCGTACGAAACGCTCTGCCAGACACACTTCCCCTTCAGCAGTCGCAGCGGAGACTCTTCTGCCTTCGCGGCGGACGCCGTCATCAAACAGACCAGAACAACCAATGTGATTCGCTTCACTGACCTTTCTCTCTTTCCGAAAAGAATGAGTTTCGTGGGCTGTGCCATCCGTTTACTTCATCTGCCGCTTGATTGTCCGCATCGTGCGTCGCGCCTCCGGATTCTGAGGATCCATCCGGAGCACTTCGTGGATGTACTGGACCGCCGTTCCGAGCCGGTTCAACCTCATCGCACAGCGCACGAGCTGCAGCACCGGCTCAACTCCCGATGCGCCAAACTCACGCGCCCGCTTGAAGGCCTGGAGTGCCTCTTCATCCCGTTCAAGGGCCGCCAGAACGATGCCCATCGTCGACATCGCCTCGATGTTCAGAGAATCGATCGCCAACGATTCCTGGCACATCTGGAGCGCCGCGCGTCTGCCACCCTTTTCTGCGAGGTCTCGCGCTGCATGTGCCATGCGGTCGGCTTCTTCGCGCCATCCACGCGCCTCGACCTCGACTTCCATGGTATCGCGGGAGATCTCGGCCTTCTCGATGCGCACCTTGGGGCCGAGGTAGTCGCGCAACCGCCCGATGATCGCGTCGGCGACCGTCTCGGCCGGAGCCAGCCAGGCTATCGAGATGGGATCCCCTACATGGTCTTCGCGCCGGATAACGATCGTTCTGCGCTCACGATTGCGCCTTGCCGGCGACGCGGGCTCAGACTCGCTCATCGGGGTCGAACAGTTTGCGATATTCGTCGAGAGCGAACCTGTCAGTCATCCCGGCCACGTAGTCTGCCACGACGCGCGCGATCGGCTCGTTGTCCTGCTCGGCGCGTTTGAGAATATGTTCAGGCATCTGCCGCGGTTGCGCCATGTAAGTCTCGAACAGGCGCGCAAGCACCCTCCCCGCCTTTTCGGTCATCCTGCTCACCCGATAATGCCGATACAGCCGCTGCCGCATTATCTCCTTGAGCTCGTCGACCTGTGGAGCCATCTCCGGGGAGAAAGACACGAGGACCCTCCCCGCCTTTCTCACGTCGTCCACGCTTCGAATCGACGATCGCTCCAGGTCAGCCGCGATATGCGTGACCAGGTCGGTGGACATTGCATCGATCATGCGGATCACCGTCTGGTAACGCATGACCCGCGGGTCCTTATCCGGCACACTCGCCCGCGCCTGCGCCGCCGCGTTGCGATATAGCATCGAGGGTTCCAGATCCTCGACCGTCAGCATCGATGCCTTCACGCCGTCATCGACGTCGTGCGCCAAGTACGCAATTTCATCGGCTAGATCGACGATCTGTGCCTCCAGGCATGGCCAAGTCGCAGGATCGAACTCCCGCGCCGCCGGTCGATCCTGGAAGTGCGAGTGCTTGATAATGCCCTCGCGGACCTCGAAGGTCAGGTTAAGGCCGCGAAAATTCGGATAGCGAATTTCGATCCAATCGACCGTGCGCAGGCTCTGCGCGTTGTGATCGAACCCGCCATGCGGAAGCATCAGCTCGTTCAGAAATCGCTCGCCCGCGTGCCCGAACGGCGTGTGCCCCAGGTCGTGCGCCAGCGCAATCGCCTCCGCCAGCTCCGTGTTGAGTCCCAGGGATCGCGCGACGGTGCGCGTTATCTGCGCGGCTTCCAGCGTGTGCGTCAGCCGCGTACGGTAGTAATCACCCTCGTGATTAACGAAAACCTGGGTCTTGTATTCGAGCCTGCGAAAGGCCGCCGAGTGGATTATCCGGTCGCGATCGCGCTGGAACGCCGTGCGCATCGCATGTTCGGGCTCCGGGAATCTCCTGCCCCGGCTCCTCGTCGAAAGCATCGCGTAAGGCGCCAGGGTGCGCTGCTCGATTTCCTCTAACGCCTGCCTGTTCAACAGCATCCGGACTGGATGCTACCACGCGATTGGAAGCCGTCTAAGTACCCGCCGGCGGTTCGGTCAACAGCCGAGGCTCAGGGTTCCGATGGATTAGGAGTACTTTGCGGGCCCGGAGCCCATCGATCGGGAGTCCCCACCGCCGTCGGACCAGAAGCTGGCCCGGGAGTGACAGAGGCACTCGGGGCAGGACTGGCGGGCGGGTCTCCTCCCGCAAGGGTATCTACGGTCGAGATGAAGACCGCCATAGCCTCGCATCCGGCCACAGCGACAATGGCAAACAGCACTACCGCCAATTTCAGGTATAGGGCCCTCATCGTGAATTGATGCCAGGACGGTCCGGTGTCTTTCCGCTTCACCCTCTCGATGAAACTCGATTCCGGGAGTTACGACAAGCGGCTGACCCCCACTTCATCCGACCACCTACCGTCTCTATAATCGCAACGGGGTTGTTGAGTGGGTGGAGGATCAAAATGGCGACCGCGCCTTAGCCTTGTCCTTGCGATCCTCGCCGGTATCGCGTTTGCCGGATGCTCGACCGCCAACCGCCCGGCCCCGCTTCCTCCCCTGCCGCCAATTGCGTCAGTACCCCCTTCGGCGCCGGCTCGCTCGCAGTACGGTGTGGCATCGTGGTACGGGCCGGGGTTCAACGGCCATCCGACCTCCAGCGGCGAGATCTACAACCAGGATGACCTGACGGCGGCATCGGTGCTCTACCCCCTCGGCAGCCGTGTGATGGTCACCAACCTGGGCAACGGCCGCTCGGTCGAGGTGCGAATCAACGATCACGGCCCTTACGTCAAGGGACGCAAGATCGATCTCTCAAAGAAGGCAGCCACCGTTCTCGGCATGATGGGCCCTGGGACCGCGAACGTGCGGCTTGATTTGCTCAGCGTTCCGGAGGGTTCATCTCCAATCGGAACCCCGCCGCAATACTTCGTGCAGGTCGGTTCCTTCTCGAACTCATCGAACGCAAATCATCTTCGCACCCGGCTGGCGGAATACTATCCTGACGTTCGCGTGGATCAGGTGGATGCTGGGGTGCATCGATTTTACCGTGTGAGGATGGGTGGCTTCCCGACTCGCAGCGAAGCTGAGGCGCGCGCGGGACAGACCTCGCGCTTCGGCTTGCCTATCGTCATTGTAAGCGAATGACCGGTTCGATCGCCCTGGCTCGCGGCGCTCGCCAGCGGATTGCCCTCGCCGCCGGCGTTGTCCTCCTTTTCGCGGGATGTGCGTACTCACTGACCAGCGGGACCACGCTCAACCAGGTCAAGGTCGACAAGGTCGAACAAGGGATCCAGGAAATCCGTCAGCTCAACTTTGTCAAGCCGGTGCCGGTCGTGGTCAAGAGCCGCGATGAAGCCGAACACCAGATGGAAGCCGACCTGATGCGCGACTACACCGACGCTCAACTACACGCCGACGGCGTCGCGGGAACGCTGGTCGGCCTCTATCCACCCGGGATGGATCTGAAAACCGCGTCGCTCAAACTGCTACGCAACCAGGTCGCCGGGTTCTACGATCTCCATTCGAGGGAGATGGTCCTGGTTTCGGGCGGTACTGACCTCGGCTTCTTCATGAATGCCACCGAGTTCGTCGCGCAGCGCGATGTCGGTGGTGAAATGGTTCTCGCCCATGAATTCACGCATGCGCTCCAGGACCAGCACTTCGACCTCGACAAGAAGCTCGATGAGGTGAAGAACAGTGACGATCGCGCTATCGCGCTCAAGTGCGTTGCCGAGGGTGACGCTACCCTGGCCGGTTATGCCTACGTTGCGGGGAGAATGGACCAGTCGGTGGCATCTGCCCTGCTCTCCCATCTCTCCGACATCGCCAGTTCCTTCACTTCCCAAGCGCCGGGGACGCCCGAAGGCTTGTCGGAGCCGCTAATTTTCCAATACTCCGACGGCGTCCGTTTCGTAGCCGAGGCTTACAAACGCGGGGGATGGAGCGGGGTCGATAAGCTCTACGCAACGCCGCCACTCTCATCGCATCAGATCATTCATCCCGCGGACTACTTTGATCATCGCACGCTTCCCCTGGAGGTATCGGTGCAAGGCTACGAGCAGACGCTCTCGACCTGGAAGAAAGTCGACGATGACACTTATGGCGAGTTGCTCCTGCGTATCGTTCTGGAACGCAACCTCGGCAAAAGCGCGTCCGAAGTTGCGCTCGCGCAGCGCTGGGCCGGCGACCAGATGATTATCCTGCAGTCGCACGAGGAGATCTCGGCAATCTGGATGATCGTATTCGCCGATGCCGCGACGGCATCCAAATTCGCCGCGGTGTATGCCACTGCCCTCGACAGAATCCCCGCCAACCGGCATCAAGTTGAGTCGCGAGATCGGGCTGTGCTTGTCGTTGTCGGTGCCGCGGTGCAATCGATGGGGTCACTTGCGCCAGCAGTGTTGGCGGCTAGCAAGATCGATGGCCATGCAGCCGCCTCGATAGCCCATGAGTCGCGCTAGTTTTTCCCGGTCGACAAGGCACCGATCGCTTTCTCGATCAGCTTGCGCTCATCTTTGTATGTCGCGCGCTGCACCGCGTCATCTGCGGGGGCCCATACCACCTCTTCGATTTCTGCATCGTGCCTGGATGAATCTCCGCCTGCGAACTCCATGGTAAAGAACTTTACCCGCTTGAAGATGCGCACCAGCTCGGCTTCGGGTTGGTCGCGCCATGAAAAGATGTATGAGACTTCGCCGAGCGGCTCGACGTTGCCGACCTCAAGCCCTGTTTCTTCGCGCACCTCGCGGACCGCCGCATCGCGAACGCTCTCTCCTTTCTCGATATGGCCTTTCGGCAAAGCCCAGCTCGTAGCGCCTTTCGGCCGGATCAGAATAAACTCGAGTTTTCCGTCCGATGACTTTCGGTAAACGAGACCCCCGGCCGAGAATTCGCGCCTGACCGGCAGCTTGGTCCGGGCAGGCTTGGCCGTGCCCTTACGCGGCATCAGCCCACGTCTCCCAGGCTAAACCCATGCGAGAGCATCGCCATGATCGCCCGGCGAGAGCTGGCCGACCGCGGGCTACGAAGGCCTGGATCGCTTTTCAGCCATCCTTCAGCTAATGACCGTGCGCGCTCGATCAGCCGATGGTCCCGAACCAGGTGCACGAAACGCAGCGGCAACGCTCCGGTCTGGCGTGCGCCGAGCAGGTCGCCCGGCCCGCGCAATTCCAGGTCCGCTTCCGCCACCTTCATTCCCGTCGTACACGTCGTCATGAGCTTAAGCCGGTCGCGCGCGGCCTCGTCGGCATCTTGCGACGCGACCAGGCAACATCGCGATGCAGCCGCGCCTCGCCCTACCCTGCCCCTAAGCTGATGCAGCTGCGCGAGGCCGTAGCGCTCCGCCGCGACGATCGCCATCACGGTGGCTTCCGGGACATCGATGCCGACCTCGACCACCGTGGTGGACACAAGCGCCTGGACGGCGCCATCGCGAAATTGCGCCATCACCCGCTCCTTGTCAGCCGGACTCATCCGGCCGTGCATGATCTCGATACGATAGTCCTTCAAGGCTCCGCGTTTGAGCCGCTCTGCCGTCGCCGCGACCGAACGCTGTTCTTCATCGGGCGCATCGATTCTCGGCAGCACGTAGTAGGCGCGATTGCCTGCCGCTAACTCGCTGCGCACGATCTCATCGACGTCGCCCTGGTCCTTCTCGTCGAACAACAGCGTCTCGATTGGCGTACGGCCCGGCGGAAGCTCATCGAGATAGGAAACGCTCAGATTGGCGAAGAGGCTGAGCGCCAGGCTGCGCGGAATCGGCGTCGCCGTCATCATCAGGAGGTTGGCTTCGGGACCGAGCGCCTTGAGACGGGCGCGGTCGAAAACCCCGAACCGATGCTGTTCGTCGATAATTCCCAGCCCGAGCCGACTTATACGCACCCGTTCCTGGATGATCGCGTGCGTGCCGAACACAATCGGCAACCCGCCCGATGCCAGGCCCCGCAGGATTGTCGAGCGCGCACTCCCCTGCACCTTGCCGGTGAGAATGGCGCTGAGGACTCCCGTCGTGCCGCACAGGCGCTGGAAGCTTCGATGGTGCTGCTCCGCGAGCAACTCCGTCGGCGCCATCATCGCGACCTGGTATCCAGCCTCGACCGCGCTCAATGCCGCGTGAAAAGCGACCAGGGTCTTGCCGCTGCCAACGTCGCCGAGCAGCATTCGGTTCATCTGCGTCGCCCGCTCCAGGTCCACTGCAATCTCATCTATTGCTTGAGATTGCGCCCGCGTCAGCTGAAACGGCAGGCTCCTGGTCCAATGAGCGGTCTTTTGACCATCACGCGAGATGGCGATTCCTCGCCGCTGGCCGGCGCGTTCCCGCTCCAGGCTGAGCGCCAGCTCAAAGGCGAATAATTCGTCGAAAGCAAGGGACGAATGCGCCATCGATGTGCCCGCATTGAGCGCCGTGACCTCGGCCTCCGGCGACGGCTCGTGAAGTTCTGCCAGGGCCCTGCCAATCGGCAGAAACTCATGATGCACTTCCGCCGGAACGGATCCTTCGATGCTGTTTTCGACCTTGTGCAGGGCATCGAGCACGATTCCGGAGTACATCCGCTGACTGATACCCGCCGGCAGGTTGTAGTGCGGCCGAACTGGCGGCGGCTTTCCCGCGGAAAGCACGTGAACCTCCGGCTGAACGAGTTCGAGAGTCCCTTCCGGTGTCTCGGTCACGCGGCCATGCGCCAGTACGCG
>DATJWT010000414.1:0-7994 GCA_035500975.1 Binataceae bacterium (SeqCode) | reverse complement strand
TACCTGCATCGCGCCTTCGAAAAGATGTGCGAGCAGGGCACCTGGACGCAGTGCTTTCCCTACACCGACCGGCTCAACTACGCGTCGCCCTGCATCAACAACGTAGGCTTCGCTCTTGCCGTGGAGAAGCTGCTCGAGATCGAGGTGCCGGAGCGTTGCAAGTTCCTGCGCACCATCATGAGCGAAGTCTCGCGCATCACCGACCATCTGACCTGCCTCGGGATGGCGGCCAGCGAAGTCGGCGCGACCACGGTCGCGTTTTACATGCTGGAAGCGCGCGAATTGCTCTACGACCTGGTCGAGGCGGTCACGGGCGCGCGCTTGACGGTGAGTTGGTGCCGGCTCGGGGGCGTCGCGCATGATTTCCCTGACGATATAAAAGATCGCGTTGCGCACGCGTTTGAAATGCTCGATGCGGTCCTGGCCGATTGCGACAAGCTGCTTTCGCGCAACCGCGTATTCATCGACCGCATGAGCGGAATCGGAATCCTGTCGCCCGAGGATGCCGTTTCATACGGGCTGACCGGTCCCCTGCTGCGCGCGACCGGAGTCTCCTACGACGTGCGCAAGGCTTATCCCTACCTGGTTTACGATCGCTTCGATTTCGAGGTGCCGGTGGGCGAGAAGGGCGACAACTACGATCGCTTCAACATGCGCTTCCAGGAGATGCACCAGTCGCGCCGCATCATCGAGCAGGCGATGGCGGCACTTCCCGAGGGCCCCATCTCGATCACCGATCCGCACGTCGTCCTGCCGCCCAAGCACCGCGTTTACAACTCGATCGAGGGCCTGATGAATCACTTCAAGCTCATCATGGAGGGCATCAAGGTTCCCCCGGGCGACGTATACCACGCGGTCGAGGGCGCCAACGGCGAGCTGGGATTTTACGTGGTCAGTGACGGCAGCGGCCGGCCGTACCGGGTCCGCGTGCGCCCGCCGTGTTTCCTGGGCATGTCGGCACTGAACAAGATGCTGATTGGACGCATGATCCCGGACATCATCACGACTTTCGGCATGATCAACATGATCGGCGGCGAGTGCGATCGCTGACGATCCCCCGCAGTTTCGCGAATTTCTGATACCGGAGCGGCCACTTTGCCGCATCGGGCTGCGCCGTTATCATCGAGATAACGACCCGGTATGAGTGCCTCTGACGAAATAGTAACGCCGCCGCGCAGCGCGCTGATTGTTCTGCTGGGCGCGATCGGGGACGTCGTGCGCGCACTGCCGCTGCTGGGCAGGATGCGCAGGGCGTGGCCCGACACCCACATCACCTGGGCGGTTGAGCCCAAGTCGAGTCCGATCCTCGAGCGGCATCGATGGCTGGATGACGTGATCGTCTACGATCGCCGTCGCGCACCGTGGTCGTTCGCGCCATTTCTGCGCGAGGTGCGTCGGCGGAAGTTCGATCTCGTCATCGATCTCCAGCGGCATCTCAAGAGCGGCATCACCTCGTACGCGACCGGGGCGTCGACCAGGATCGGCTTCGATGCCGCGAATACGAAGGAATTCAATCATCTCTTTTCCACGCGGCGCATCGAGCCGCAACCGAACATGCGGCTCAAGCTGCTTCAGTACCAGGTGTTCGGTGATTCGCTTGGTTTGCCGCAAGCCCCAATCGAGTTCGGCCTGGAAGCATCGGCCACTGAACGCGAGCGCGTGCTCGGGCTTCTGCAGGGAGCGCCGCGGCCATTGCTGGGCGTGATCCTGGGTTCTTCGTGGCCGAGCCGGATCTATTTTCCCGAATCGATTGCACGGGTGATCACCGATCTGGCTCGTCCGTCCAATGGGACCGCGCCGCTCTTTCCGGTTCTGCTGGGAGGCCGCGACGAGACTGGAATCGCGGCGGAGGTGACGCGTGCGCTCGGAGAGCTGCCGGTGTTGAATCTCGCCGGGCAGACCACGCTGCGCGATCTGATCGCGATCTTCTCCGAATGCGCCGCCGCGTTCGGACCCGACTCGGGTCCTATGCACATAGCTGCGGCCGTCGGATGCCCTATCGTGTCGTTGTGGGGCTCTACCGCCGCGGAACGTTCCGCGCCGTGGGGCTATGCCGACTTGGCGATTTCCAGCGCTATTCCGTGTCATCCATGCTACCTGCGCGAATGCCCGATCGGACGCGAATGCATGTGGCGCATCGAGCCCGCGACGGTAGCGGCGGCGGTTCGGCGCGCGGTTGGATCGCGCCCGGCGCTGCCGCGATCGACAGGCGCACTGGCCCTGGGGCACCCGGGAGGTTGAATGGAACTGCCGCCCGCGACCCATCAAAAGATCGATCGCGAGGGCTGGAAGCTCGCGTTCACGGGCCACGGCTCGCACGAGCCGCTGGTCGCGATCGCGCTCGACGTAGCTGCGGGAAGGTCCGGGACCTGCGTGCGCCGCTCGACGCATGCCGAGACGTGGATTGCGAAGCTCGACGACACCGACATCTTCGTGAAGATACTGCGCCCGCCTCGCGGGATGGCTCGAATCAAACGATTGGTACGTGGTGGCCCATCGAATCACGTTGCCGCGATCGCCGCTCAACTCAAGCGCGATGGAATCGAAGCGCCGTCGCCGATGCTGACCGGCATCGAAGCTTCCACGGGGCGCGAACTGATCGTGACCGAGCGCGTGCGCGGAACCGTGATGCCGCGATTTCTGCGTGAGCAGCGCGACGACATTCCGCGCAAGCGCGCGGTGTTGCGCACGCTGGGCGCGGAGATCGCGAGACTCCATGCTCGCGGCTACATCCATGGCGACCTTACGCCATTCAACATCCTGGTCGGCAAGGATGAACCTCCGCGGTTTGTCTTTCTGGATCACGAGCGAACGCGCAAAACCTGGCTAGCTCGGCTGGCGCGTCCCAGGCTCAGGAACTTTGTGCAGTTAGGCCGGTTTGTGCTGTCCGGGCTTACACGAACCGATCGAATGCGGGTGTGGAGTGGTTACGCGGCGGAGAGAAGCGATTCGCGCTCCGAATTGCGGCGCGCGGTACGCATGATTCAGGGCCGCATCGCACGCGATGCGGTCAAGGCGCGGAATTCTCCAAAGCCGATGGTGGCGCGTGGCGAGGCCAGGGAGACTTGATGGAACTGGCGCCGAAAATCTCCGTTGTCATTCCCGCCTATAACGAAGTGGACACTATCGGCATCGTGATCGATCGCGTGCTCAACTGCGGCTTCGACGTCGAAGTGATCGCGGTTGACGATTGCTCGACCGACGGCACCCGCGAATTTCTGCAGCGCTTCGAGCATCCGCGCGTGCGCGCGTTTTTTCATGCACAGAACAAGGGCAAGGGTGCCGCGCTGAGGATGGGATTTGCCGCGGCGACCAATCCGTGGGTCTTCGTGCAGGATGCCGACCTGGAATACGACCCGCGCGATTATCACAAGCTGATCGAGCCGCTGCTCGATGGCCGCGCGGACATGGTTTACGGTTCGCGCTTCCTCGGCGGGCCGCATCGGGTGCTGTTCTTCTGGCACTATATCGGCAACCGGTTCATCACCCTGCTGTCCAACGCGATCAGCGATCTGAACCTGAGCGACATGGAAACCGGGATGAAGGCGTTCGCGCGCGACAAGCTGATGCAGCTCAGGCTCTCCGCCGATCGCTTCACCTTCGAACCGGAGATAACCGCCAAGGCGGCGCGAGCGGGATGGCGTATCTACGAGGTTCCGATCTCGTATTCGGGCCGCACTTACGAAGAAGGCAAGAAAATCGGATGGCGCGATGCGGTCGCCGCGACTTTCGCCATCCTGTACTACCGCTTCTGGGATTGACCTGCCGCGGATGACCGATACCAACGCGAACAGCGATCGCACCGCCGTACCTTCGAGCACGCCTTTGCGAGTGCTAGGCGTGGATCCCGAGCACGGCTTCGCGGGCGGCGAGACGCAAGTGATGGGTCTGACGCGCGAGTTGCTACGAATGGGCCATCAAGCCGAACTGGCATGCGACCCGTCGGGACGCCTTTTCGAACGCGCCAGCGGCGAGGGCATACGATGCCATCCGCTGCGGCTTCGCAACTCGATTGACGTGGTCGGCGCGATGCGCCTGCGCCGCATCCTGGCGCGCGAGCACTACGACGTCGTGCATTTTCATACTTCGCGGGCGCATTCCGTGGCGCCGTTCGCGCGGGGGCTGGCGAGCGCGATGGTCGTGACGCGCAGGATGGATTACCGGCCCAATCGCTGGTTCGCGCCATACCTGTATTTGCGTGCAGTCGATGGGGTCGCGGCGATTTCCTCCGGCGTCGCCGATGCGATGGCTGATGCGGGAGTGTCCCGCGACCGCATTACCATCATCCCGAGCGGCGTGGACTGCGACTACTTCCGCCCACCGTCGGCGGATGACCGCGATGCCGCGCGCAAGCTTTTCGGAATCGAGGCCTCAACCGTAGCGGTCGGGACGGTGGGAGCGTTGGAGACGCGCAAGGGGCATTCGCATCTGCTGGAAGCGATTGCGAAGATCGGTGCATCTTCGATGGTCTGCTTGATCGCGGGCGACGGCTCGATGCGAAACGAGTTTGAGCAGCATGCGGCGAAACTGGGAGTTTCCGGCCAGGTGCGGTTTCTCGGGCGGGTCGAACCCTCTCGCGCTCTCCTATGGGCGCTGGATATCTTTGTGTTCCCATCGCTTCGGGAGGGACTGGGCGTCGCGGCGATCGAAGCAGCCGCTTGCGGCCTGCCGACAGTCGCGAGCAGGGTGGGAGGGCTTGCGGAGGTAGTGAGTGACGGCGAGTCGGGAATCCTGGTTTCGCCGGGCAAACCACGCGAACTCGCCGACGCCATCGGGCGGCTGGCGGTGTCGGCCGGCGGTCGCGCTGCGATGGGAGCAGCGGCCCGGAAAAGGGCCTTGAGCCGGTTCACTATGAAAGCGATGGCGGAGCAGACGCTGGCGCTCTATTGCGCGTGCTTGAAGGGAAGGAAGGATCGAACTCAATGCGCAGCATGACAGGATTCGGCCGAGCGCTCATGGAGCGCAACGGAATCCAGGTGACCGCGGAAATTCGTGCGCTCAACCAGCGCTTCTTTGAGCTGAAACTCTCGCTTCCGCGCACATGGGGCGAGTACGAATCCGAGATTCGCAAACTCGTGCAGAACACCGTCGCTCGGGGCCGTGTCGAGTTGTTCGTCAAGGCAACTTCGTTGCGCGCACCGGGCGCTCGCCTGCAAGTCAACGAAAAGCTGGCCAACCAGTATGTCGAGGAGCTGCGCAAACTCGCCAAACGGCTCCATCTGAACGGCAATCCGGGTATCGAGGCGATTCTCAATCGGCCCGAGATTTTTCACGTGGTTGAAGAAGAGCGCGACGCGGACGAGGCGCCGCGCCTCGGGATGCAGGCGATCCAGCGGGCGCTCAAGGCTCTCGATGCGGAGAGAGTAAGAGAGGGAAAGAGCCTCCAGAAAGATTTCACCGCTCGCGCCGCGAAAATTCGAACTGCCATCCCAAAGATCGAACGTCTCTCGGAGCAGACGCGCGCCGAGATCATGAAGACGTTTCAAAGCCGGGTTCGAGAACTCCTGGAAAATCTGCCGGTGAACGAAAAGCGCCTCTACGAGGAAGCCTCTTCGGCCTCCCAGCACGGCGATATCAGCGAGGAAATCACCCGCCTCAAGACGCATCTCGACGGACTGTCCGAGCTGCTGCATCGACCTGGGCCGGTCGGCAAATCGATCGAGTTCCTGCTCCAGGAGATCAATCGCGAGGTCAACACGATGGGCTCCAAGTCGCAGAATGCCGCGCTTTCGCATCTGACGGTCGCGGTGAAGGCAGAAGCCGAAAAAATGCGCGAGCAGGTGCAGAACGTCGAGTAGAAATAGTATAAAACATTATTTCCAAATGACCGGACGCGCATAAAGTGGCCTCCGCAGGCAATACTTCTCGGCCCCGACGCGGTATAATCTTCATACTCGCAGCTCCCTCCGGGGCCGGAAAAACCACGATCTGGCGCGGCGCGCTTAGCGCGATCGTGGATCTCGAATTTTCGGTTTCGCTCACGACGCGTCAACCGCGGGAGGGGGAGAAGCCGGGACTCGACTATCATTTTGTGACCGAGGAAGAATTCAACCGCAAGCTACAGAACGGAGAACTGGCGGAACACGACCGCCATTTTGACGCCTCCTACGGAACGCCGCGCGAACCGCTCGAGCGGGCGGTGCGCGAGGGCCGCGATATCCTGCTCGACATCGATGTAGAAGGGGCGCGCCAGATCAGGGCGCGCTATCCCAAGGATGCCATAGCCGTGTTCGTGCTGCCTCCCAGCCCCGAGGACCTGGAAGAGCGACTGCGGGGTCGAAACACCGACAAGGAAGAAGCAATTCAGCGCAGGCTGGCGCGCGCGAAGAAGGAAGCCAGCGAGTATCCCGACTACGACTACGTAATCATCAACCATCAAATCCCTCGTTCGATCCACGAGTTCGCCGCCATCGTCGATGCCGAACGCCTCAGAACCTCTCGCCTCAGCGGGAAGATTGAGCCGTGGCAGAGTTAGCCCAAGAGATCCCTGACCGGCTCGATGAGCTGATACACAAGGTTGAAAGTTACAACCCGCAGGCCGACTTCGCGCTGATTCGCAGCGCGTACGAGTTCGCCGCCCGCAAGCATGCCGAACAGAAACGGCTCTCCGGGGAGCCATTCGTAAGTCATCCGCTGGCGGTCGCCACTATCGCGGCCGAACTCAAGCTCGACGTGCCGTCGATCGTTACTGCGCTGTTGCACGACGTGGTCGAAGACACGACCACGCCGCTGGAAGAGGTGAGCGAAAAATTCGGGCCCGAGGTCGCCGAGCTGGTCGACGGGATGACCAAGGTTTCGAAGATTACGTTCCAGAGCCGGGAGGAGAAGCAGGCCGAGAACTTCCGCAAGATGATCATCGCGATGTCGCACGACATCCGGGTGGTCCTCATCAAACTGGCCGACCGCCTGCACAACATGCGCACGCTGGATTCGCTGAACGTCGACCGGCAGGGAGAGATTTCACGCGAGACGCTGGAAATCTACGCGCCGATTGCCCATCGCCTTGGAATTTACTGGCTCAAGTCGGAACTCGAGGACAACGCATTCCGTTACCTGAATCCGCCCGCCTACTCGACGCTGAAGGCGTTCGTGGCCAAGACCAAAAAGGAGCGCGAGGAATACATCCGCGACGTCATCGCAATCCTGTCGCGGCGGTTGGAGGAATCAGGCGTCAAGGCCGAAGTGACCGGGCGCCCCAAGCACTTCTATTCGATCCACGGAAAGATGAGCGACCTCGGCCTGGCGTTCGAGCAGATCTACGACCTGGTCGCGTTCCGCATCATCGTGGCTACCGTGCGCGAGTGCTACGAAGCGCTGGGCGTGGTGCACGCGAACTGGAAGCCGGTGCCGGGGCGCTTCAAAGATTACATCGCGCTGCCCAAGGCGAACATGTACCAGTCGCTGCATACGACCGTTATCGGTCCGCGGGCGCAGCGGATGGAGGTACAGATTCGCACCGCGGAGATGCATCGGGTGGCGGAGGAGGGCATCGCGGCGCACTGGAGCTACAAGGGCGCCAACACCAACGCGAAAGATCTCCGCGAGACGGAACGCTTCGCGTGGCTTCGCCGGCTCATCGAGTGGCAGCAGAACCTGAAAGACCCGCAGGAATTTCTGTCGACCGTCAAGGATGACCTGTTCCCGGAAGAGGTCTTCGTGTTTACGCCCAAGGGCGACGTGCTGAACTTCCCGCAGGGCGCCTCCGTGATCGACTTCGCCTATCGAATTCACTCGCAGGTCGGCAACCATCTGTCCGGCGCGCGCATCAACGGCCGCATGGTGCCGTTACGCCAGCGGCTGCGCTCAGGCGACACCGTCGAGGTGCTGACCTCGGAGCGCCAGGTGCCCGGCAAGGACTGGGCAAACTACTGCGTTACCGCGCGCGCCAAGTCGCGTATCCGCCAGTGGTTGCGCGCGCAGGAAGCGGAACGTTCGCTGGCGCTCGGAGTGTCGCTTATCGATCACGAGCTGGCGCCGCTGAGGCTCAACGTTGC